>SYMT01000269.1 GCA_005805375.1 Actinomycetota bacterium | reverse complement strand
GGGAAGTCGTGTTCATCTCCGCCGGAGATGTGTGGACCGCGCCGACCGCTGGAGGGGAGGCGCGGCTGCTGGTGTCGCACCCGGCAGTGGAGGCCCGGCCATTCTTCTCTCCGGACGGATCACAACTGGCGTTCACCTCGACGCGTACCGGCAATGGGGACCTGTACCTGTTGACCCTCGCCACGGGGCAACTAGTCCGCCTGACCCATGCGGACGCAGCGGAACAGCTCAGCGGTTGGTCGGCAGACGGCGCATGGCTCTACTTCTCGTCCGGCGGCCAGGATGTGGGGGCCATGCCGGACATCTACCGCATCCGAACAACCGGGGGCACACCCATTCCGGTAGCGGCGGACCGGTTCACGAGTGAGTTCTTCGGCACACCCGCGCCGGACGGGAGCACTGTCGCGATTTCGGCGCGCGGGATCGCCTACAACCAGTGGTGGCGGCGCGGTCACAGCCACATTGATGAGGCGGAACTCTGGCTCTGCCGACCCGGATCCCCACCCACCTATACCCGGATTACGCCGGAGCAGCCACTCGCAACGGGCGCGCGCGAAGTCTGGCCGATGTGGGCGCCGGATGGGAAGTCGCTCTACTATGTGTCTGACGCGGGCGGGGTCGAAAATATCTGGCGCTGCATTCCCGGAGGCAAACCAGAGGCGATCACCCGGTTTCGTGAGGGGAGGGTGCTCTGGCCCGCGCTGGCGCGAGACGGACGGACCCTCGTCTTCGAGCGTGACTTCGGCATCTGGAAACTGGATACCGGCAGTGGCCAGACGGCGCCCATTCCCCTGACCCGACGGGGGACCGGAGCACTCCCGATCACGGAACCCCTGTCGCTCACCACCGGCTTCCGCGACCTGGCCGTGTCGCCGGACGGAAAGAAGCTGGCGCTGGTCGCCCGCGGTGAGATCTTCGCCGCCCCGGTCGCCGACGGAGGCGATGCGGTACGGATCACGCACACTCCGGCGCCGGAGATGCGGCCGGTGTGGGCACCCGACAGCCGCCGGCTGGTGTATCTGTCCGAGCGAGACGGCGGGCGGCGCCTGTTCCTTTACGATTTCGCCGGCCGCGCGGAGACGCAACTCACTCACAGTGAGCAGGATGACGCGGCGCCGGTATTCTCGCCGGATGGAAAGCAGTTAGCATTCCAGCGGGGCGGGCGGGAACTACGCGTGATGGATCTGGAGACCAAACAGGAACGGAGGCTGGCCGCGGCTTTTTTCGACCGTCCTCCCTTCGCGCCGGAGCGCGGGCTCGTCTGGTCACCGAGTGGGACGTGGCTGGCGGCGCTCGCAGTAGGCACAAAGGGGTTCAAAAACCCGATCCTGATCCGGGCTGATGGGAGTGACGGGGAAACACACCCGGCGGGGTTCCTACCCAACGTGTTCGGAAACAGTCTGTCGTGGAGCCCGGACGGGAGGTTTCTGCTCTACGATTCGGGCCAGCGGACCGAAAACTGGCGTCTGAGCCGGGTGGACCTGGTCCCCCGCCCGCCCCGATTTCGGGAAGAGCAGTTCCGGGAACTCTTTCAGGAGAAACCCGTCGCTGCACCCGTGCCGGCATTGGTGGGGGCGACCGTGCCGGAGCGGGTGGACATGCCGGGCCTGCGCGAACGCCAGAGCGTGCTGCCGCTCGGGATGGACGTGGACTTCCACGCCATCGCCCCCAACGGCAAGACGCTGGTCTTCCTGGCGAATGTGGCCGGGCAGCAAAACCTGTACACCTACTCCCTGGACGAACTGTCGCGCGAACCTGCCGTGGCGCGCCAGTTGACCTCCACCGCCGGGCGCAAGACCGAAGTCCAGTTTGCGGCTGATGGACGCGAGGTCTATTTTCTGGAAGGCGGACGGGTGCAGGTCGCGAATGTGGACTCGCGGGCCATCCGGAGCATCGGGATCACGGCGGAACTGGACGTGGTCTTCGACCGCGAGAAGCAGGAAGTGTTCCGCCAGGCGTGGACGGTGCTGCGAGACTTTTTCTATGACGAGCAGTTCCACGGGGTGGATTGGTCCCGCGTCCGCGAGCGATATGCGCCCTACGCGGCCGGCGCCCAGACGCCCGAGGAACTCCGGCGCCTCCTGAGCCTGATGGTGGGTGAGTTGGATGCCTCACACCTGGGGGTTTCCGGACCCGGGTTTGCCGCACCCCAGACCGGTTGTCTGGGCCTGCGCTTCGATCCGGAAGAGCTGATCCGCTCCGGGCGTTTGCGGGTGGCGGAGGTGATTCCGTTCGGGCCGGCAGCACTCGGAGGGGAGCTGCACGCAGGGGATTTCCTGCTTGGAGTGAATGGGGAGGCGCTCGCACCGCGCACGAACCTGGATGCGCTGCTCCAACGACGCATCGGCCGGCGCACGGAACTGACGGTCGCAACATCTCCCGGAGGCGAGCAGAGGCGGACGGTCGTGGTGCAACCCATTTCCGGGGCGGCGGAGCGCGAGTTGCTGTACAGGCAATGGGTAGAGCAGCGGAGGGAACTGGTGCGCCAGGCAAGCGGGGGCCGCCTGGGGTATGTCCACATGCCGGACATGGGCCAGGCGTCTCTCGAAAAGCTGTATCTGGACCTGGATGCGCAGAACCAGTCGTGCGAAGCCGTCGTCGTGGACGTGCGGCACAACCAGGGCGGGTTCGTCAATGCCTACGCCCTGGATGTGCTGGCCCGGCGGCCCTACCTGACGTTCCGGGAGCGCGGTTTCCCCCCGGCGCCCGCCCGCACAGCACTCGGTCAACGGGCGCTGGAACTCCCCACAGTGCTGCTCACGAACCAGCACTCGCTCTCGGACGCCGAAGACTTTGCCGAGGGCTATCGCGTTCAGAAACTGGGCAAGGTGGTGGGGGAGCCGACGGCTGGGTGGATCATCTACACATCCAGTGTGACACTGCTGGATGGAACCACTTTGCGGGTACCGTTTATTGAAGTCCGTGGGGCCGATGGGCGCGTGATGGAGCGCAATCCGCGACCGGTGGACGTGCCCGTCCGGCGACCGGTCGGGGAAAGTTATTCTGGGAAGGACCGCCAACTGGCGGAAGGGGTTCGAGTACTTCTCCGCCAACTTGAAGAGGGGAAACGTTGACCCAGGGCGCCGAAATGTCCGGAATTTGGATGGCCGGAAGAGAAAGGGACACGATGTCAGACCAATCGCTACGGGTGTTGATCGCCGATGACGACACCGACATCCGCCGGATCGTCCGCATCACCCTGGAGCGCGCCGGATTCGCCGTCGCCGAAGCTCACGATGGGGCGGAAGCCATCGCCAGGGTAAATGAGATAGCGCCGCCGAGCCTGGTGATGCTCGATTGCATGATGCCGGGCGCACTGGGCCTGGATGTGCTTCGCCATATCCGCTCTCTCCCTGCCTGGAATGAGGTGCCCGTCATCATGCTCACTTCACTCGAGTCGGATGAGAATGTGCGCCTCTGCCTCGACGCGGGAGCAACGGACTATTTCCTCAAGCCGTTTCAGCCGAATCTGATTCTGCTGCGGATTCGCCGGATTCTTGCGAAAGAAACGAAAGTATGAGCGGGAAGCGACTTCTGGCTGTGCTGCTGGTCCTGGCGGCGGCGGCGTGGTTGCCGGTAGCGGCCCAGGACCGCCAACCCGATCCCAAAGCGATGGCGCTCATGCGGGACGTCTACGCGCACCGCGAAACCTGGGATGCGGATTTCCCCGGCTTTGAAGCGCGGGCGACCATTTTTCATCGCGATCGGGAGTATCGGGGGAGTGTGCGGGTCGGGCCGGATTACGCGGTCACAACCACGCTGAAGGAACTGGAGCCCGAACGCTGGCTGCGCGAGACGCTGGCCTCGATCGTAGGGCATCGGCGGGCCACCCGTTTCGAGACCGGCGACGGTCGCTACCCGCTCTCGCTGGGTCCGGAAGATGGACATCCGGCCGGTCGGCTGGTGCTGCTGCACGATGCGACGCAGAGTTCCTATCGGGTGCGTGACGGCGAGATCCGGCAGGTGAACCGTGCCGCCGGCCGTCGGCTGCGATTCACCATTGACGTGCTGGAGACACAGCCGGGTGAGACGGGACGCCGGTTGCCGCGGGTTTTCACCGTATCCTACTTTGAAGGTGACGGGGGCCGTTTGCAAAAGACGGAGACCTGCCGGGAGACCTACCGCAAGGTGGGTGCGTACCACCTTCCCGAGAGTCGGCACCAGGCCATCGCTGAGGATGGAGGCGCCTGGTCGGCAGGGTTTCGCCTGGAAGCACACCACCTGCTCCGATAGGTTGTAGAAGGCCTATCGAAGCCGCACCACCGGTTCGTCCACACGGAGCGGCTGCTTGCGCACCAGGTCTTCTACCGTAGTGGAAAGCCAGCGGTCTTCGTTGACGGAATAGGTGACGCGGAGACGGGCGCTTGAGCCCTGACCCTTAGGGGTGAGCGGAAGCGGCGCATCCGCGGGATTCAACTCGCAGACCATCGCCTTCTCCTCCGGCGTTTTGGGCGCCCAATAGCGGTTGCCGTTGGCGCGCGTCTCCCAGGCCACCGGCGCCTGTCCCAGCCGACCGATTTCGGACACGCTAAAGCGGACTCCTTCCATTCCGTGGAAGTCTGCATAGTAGCGCACGGTGAAATCGTGCGCCGTCGGGTAGCGGGTTCGCCGGGGCACGAGCAGTTCATATTCTACGGAATGGGTGTGTTCGGTCTGCACCGCCAGCGCGTAGTCGTGGTACACGAAGTCCTCAATCGGCGCGCCGCTGGCATAGCGCGCCGCACCGAGCGCTACGGAGGTGAAGACGTACGCCAATTCGTGGCGCACGACCGCACGCGGGAAGAAATCATCTATGACCGCGGGCACCCCGGGGAGCAGGGTGGAGCCGCCGACCATCAAGACTTCATCCACGTTGACGTTCGCAGTGGGTTCTTCCTCTAGCTGGCGGCGGATGTCGGTCAACGCAATACGGATCTGCTCATACAGGCCGCGGCGCGTGAGGACCTCAATGAACTCAGGACGCGTCAGCGTGGCTCGCAGGGCGTCTTCGTGAAACTCCGCGGTGGGGGAAGTGCTCAGCCCTTCCTTCACTCGAATGGCCTCCCAGAGCAGATGCCGGGGCCATTCGCCGTTATCTGGGCGCATCCGGGGGAACAGGTGGTCCAGGATCCAGTTGTCCACATCATTCCCGCCCAAACGGACCATGTGCTTCGCCAGGACGTCTGCTTTCCCGGTGAGGGCGGTCTGAGGCCCCAGGCGAAGCACGGCGAGATTCAGCGTGCCTCCGCCAAAGTCCACGACGAGGAGCGTCTCGTCGCGGGCCACGTTGACGCCGTAGCCGAGCGCCGCTGCGACCGGCTCGTCCAGCGAACGGAACCGCCGGATCCCGAGCCGGCGGACCGCTGATTGTAGTTCGGCACGGTATTGCTCAAAGTAACCGACCGGAGCTGGAATCGTAAGGTCTACAACCTTCGTCTTGAACTCGCGCCGAAGTGCCGCCAATAGCTCTCGCAAGAACAGATAGGTGACCTCACGCACCGGCAACTGGCGGCCATCAGGCAGGCGCACCGCCGGGCGATGAGGTTCAGCGGCCAGGAGCGGTTTGAAACTCTGCGCAAATGCGGGGGAGCGTCCGTCGAAATTGCGGCTCAAGGCCGGTTGGCCGATCAATGCGCGGCGTTGCGTGCGAAAGAAGGTCCACCATGGGCCGCGCTCCTCGTACACATGCACCGCGCTCGGAATGAGGGGAAACTGCTCCACCGGCAGTGTGCGCCCCAGATCGGCGACGTGGACGGCGCGCACACTGCCGTGTTCTTCACTTGCGACCACGGTGTTGGTCGTCCCCAGGTCAATCGCCCAGTGCCCTTCCGTGGCCATACCCGGTTTCGCTGTCCTCGTGAATTGGTGCAGTGTCTTGTTGTCGGGAAGAGTTTAGCGCGGGGAACCGGGCGCGTCCATCCAATCTCGCGGACACGACATGGGAGGAGACAATTCTGCGTGCCTCGAATACACTAATCCTAGAGACGTTTGCGCTGCGTCAGTCACACCGGGCCACCGTCAGCATGTTCTCTACCGGAGGCACCAAATGCGTCGAAAACTGGGGTTCACTCTCATCGAACTCCTCGTCGTCATTGCTATCATCGCCATTCTTGCTGCCATCCTGTTCCCGGTGTTCGCACGGGCTCGCGAGGCGGCCCGGAAAACCACGTGCGTCTCCAACCTGGGCCAACTCGGGAAGGGGTTGACGATGTACGTGCAGGATTACGATGAGCTCTATCCGATCTCCAATCAGGAAGCAGATCGGATGCCGCGCCAACAGCCCCATATCTGGCAGAACTCTGCCGGACGATACCCTCACCTCGCGGATGTCGTCGCGCCGTACGTTAAGAATGAGGGCCTCTTCAAGTGCCCGACGATGGGTAAGGAGGTCCAGCGGGCTGCGCCCAACAACTGGGTTGTGGCCGACCGCGGGGGTTCGTACGGGTACCGCTGCTTTTGCGGGTTCGGCCGGGCCAGCAACGTCCCCCTGGAGCAGCCTGCCGCCGGCGCCGATCTGGTCGGCTTCCTCCAGTTGGGCTACTGCCGGGTCATTCCCGGATTGGTCACCACTACATCGGTCGGATGGACCGCGTGCGGCGCCAGTCTCGCTAGTCTGAACCAGCCCACGATGATTTCCTCGTCTTCTGCAATACCTTCGGCGCCCACGCCGGCGAGACCGATGCCGCCGTCACCGGGGGGACGCGCGTCGGGGGCACTCCCGTCGTCTACATGGACGGCCACGCCAAGTTCCTGCCGATCGACGTCGGCGGCTTCATCAAGTTCATCTGCAATCCGCTCACCAACTGACTCCGGTAATCCCACCGGAGCGCCCGGAGACAACCCGTGATCAAACGCCGCGGTTTCACGCTCATTGAGTTGCTCGTCGTCATCGCGATTATCGCCATACTCGCTGCCATCCTGTTCCCAGTCTTCGCGCAGGCCCGGGAGTCGGCGCGGAAGTCCGGCTGCCTGAGCAACACGAAGCAGATCGGTTCCGCCGTGCAGATGTACCTGCAGGACTACGATGAACACTTCTGCATCAATCTCTACCCGACCGTCCTGCCGCAGGTGTTCAGCTTTTACGATGCCCACCTGCCGTACATTAAGAACACGGGAGTCCTGACCTGCCCGAGTGAGCCGCAGTCGCAAAATTGGGGTACGCTGTTCCAGCAGTGCGGCCTCCCCTTCCGTTCCGCGGGTGCCTTCACCTTCTTCAGCTATAACGGCAACTACTGCATGTTTAATGGGGGCGTGACCAACCCGATCGTGGATCGGCGGCCGGTGCGGCACTATGCCACGCTGCCGTTCCCAGCGGACCAGACGGTCTTCTTCGACGGCAAGCTGGACTGTCGGTTCAACAGTCCGATCTACGATACCGGCGTCAACATTCCGGGCAGCGCGGGCATCAAGCCGCCCCGCCACAGCGAGGGCGTGAACGTGACGTTTGCCGATGGACACTCCAAGTTCCAGAAGGCCCGGCGTCTGCCCGATGGCCGGTGGGTGGTAGCGGGGGGCCCGTACGACGGACGCGATTCCCTGTGGGGTCTCGTCGGCGACACCGGGCGCTATGCGGGCTGCCCGTAGGCATCCCGTCTGATCACGATAGCCAACGATACGGTGGGGGAGCAGGGCTCGCGTTCCCCCACCACTCTTGAGGAGCGACGATGCCCATCCATCCGGTGCTCTACGCTCTTATCTGTGTGGCGGCGCCCGTGCTGTGGGGCTGCCTGGTTGCCCATTGGTTCGAGCGTGTGGAGGCCCGGCTGGCTCGGCGGCGCACAGTTCGGGCGGAGCAGGCCGAGCTGCGGCCCCGGGATCGCGGGATCATCGAGTATTACATCTGAGCTTCTCCCACTGACCGGCCGTTGCTGCCTCTAGATCGGCTGATCCCATGGTAGCGCTGCTGCTTTTCCTGGGGGCCGGGGTCGGGTTTCTCTCCGGGCTGTTCGGCGTTGGGGGAGGTTTCCTGCTCACTCCACTGCTGCATCTGGCCCTCGGAGTCCCCTATCCAATAGCGGTCGGGAGCGGCGCCTGCCAGATGGTGGGAGCGGCCGCGTCGGCCTACCGGAGGTACCAGCGCCTCGACGTGGGGGAACCCCGAGTGGGCTGGATCATGCTCGGAGGATCGCTGCTGGGAGCCTATCTGGGAGCAGCGGCGTTGCAGCGTCTCGTCGCGCTGGGCGTCTGGGAGTGGCGGGGAGTCACGCTGCCTGCGGTAAAGTGGGTGCTCCAGCCCTCATTTGTGCTGGTGTTGCTCTGGATTGCCGGGGTAATGGCAGCCGATGTCCGTCGTGCTCGGGACTCCACCATGGAGGAACCACATCCAGCGCAGTCCGGCCCGCTGGCCCGGCTGCACGCACCCCCGTTCGTAGATCTGCCTCGGGTGGGATTGCAACGTGTCTCCATCCCCGTGCTCGCCTACCTGGGGTTGGGATTGGGCTTTCTGTCCGGACTGTTCGGAATCGGCGGCGGCATTCTGCTCATGCCGGCCCTGCTCTATGGGTTCGGCTTTTCCGTTCGACAGGCAGCCGCGACCGGTATTCTGCCCCTGGGGCTCTCTGTGGCCGCGGCAACCTTTCAGCACGCACTGGCCGGCAACGTGGACCTGGCGCTGGCCCTGCCGCTCCTCGTGGGATCCAGTGTCGGGGCACAATTCGGCGCACTGGCGGCCCGGCGATTCCCGGGCCGCCTCTTGCGTATCTGGTTTGCCTGGCTGCTGCTCGGCGCCGCGCTGGCGCTCGGCGCCGACCTGCTGCGCGCTCTGGCTGCGCAACCCACGTCAGATCAGCGGATTGTTCACCCGATCGTCTCCCGGCGCCATGCCCAGGGCCCAGACGATCCCACCTTTCAGGTGCTCAAGGTAGAGCGGGTTCTCATATACGTCTTCCCGATGCCCCAATGACGTGTAGAACATCCGCCCCTTTCCGTACCGCTTCGTCCAGGCAACCGGAAAATCCCCGGTTTCGTCGCGCTGCGGGTGCTTCTTCATCGTGAGGAGCACATGCACCCGGGAGCGTTCCCAGTTCTTGAACTCGTAGATCTCGTCGAAGATTTCAAACGAGGCTCCGATGTGTGCACAGGCGGGGTGCCGCACGCTTTGATTGTAGATAGTCACCTTGCGCTGCGGCCCGTGGGTCTGGAACTCGCCACCCACCAGCGTGAGATACGCACCGTCCCCGTGGAAGGTATCGCCGGCGCTGTGGACGCCTGCATAGGCCCCACCCGCCTCCATCCAGTCGTAGAAGGCCTTCTTGCCTTCCGGGGTGAAATTCAGGTTCCCGGTGGTGTTCGCGAAAAACACCAGGTGGATCCCCTTCAGACGATCCGCCGTGACGGCCTGGGCCACTTCTTCGGGAGTTCCCGCCTCGCCGACTACCTCCCACTTGCCCGTGTGATTACCCAGGACCTGCACAGTCTGGGCCGCCACGGGAATCGAGCTGTGTCGAAAGCCCGCCGCCTGGGTGATGACCAGAACTCTTTTCTTGCCCCCCCCCTGCGCCAGCGCCTCACCCGCGGTGATCCCCAGACATCCCCCGAGCAGCGCCCGGTTGAACTCGCGTCGTTGCATCGTATTGGTCTCCTCCGGAAGCCTCATCCTCACACTGATCCTCGAACTCGAATCGCACTCATCCCCGAATCTTTCTCACCCGCAGCACCCGGCGGACGGTTCAGACGCTTCCGTGGCTGTGGGGAACACTCGATCGGCGTCTGCGGACGAGTTCCGGGGCGAGTTCGAGGAGAACTCCGGTTTCGAGTTCGAGGGTAGGGGCCGTGATGCCTCCTCGCATCCATTGTGGATGAGATTGAGATTCCGAACCGCCGGGCAAACCGACCGACATCATCAATAGAGAGGGGCGCAGGTGTCAGCGCCCTGTACGGTGAGGGAGCGAAGACGGCGCGTGTTGTCCGGAACCTACATCTATGGGATGGATCGCAAGGGCCGGGTGGTGATGCCGGCGCAGTTCCGACAGCAGTTGGGGGCGCCGTTTGTCCTCACGCGGGCGCCGGGACAGTGTTTGCTGGCCCTGTCGCAACAACAGTGGGAGGTGCTCGCGCATCGCTACGAGCACAGTGTCCTCTTCCGCGGTTACTATCTGTCGGCTGCAGTCGAGTGTCCCGTGGATGTGACCACGGGGCGGTTTCTGATCCCGCTGGTGCTGCGCGACTACGCGGAACTGCGGCCGATGGACGAGGTCGCCATTACCGGCACGGGCCGCGCCGTCCAGGTGGCGCGGCGCTCGCGGTGGGAGAAATATCTCGAGGCGGGGGAGTTCCCGAGTCTCGGGCAACTGGACGTGGACCTGGAAGTGCCCCGGCCGGTAGAAACGGAGCCGTACCAGCAGGAAGTCGGTCGTCCGCTGGGATTGCCCATCGTCCGCTGCCGCGGGCGGATGCACAGCCGGGCCGTGCGGCGGCTGGCGACCACCATTTTGGAATTACTGGAGGAGCAACCGCCGGTGATCATCGTAGACGTGCGGGAGACCGGCGATACGGCCCCGGCGCTCAGCATGGTGCATACGATGACCCAGCAGCGCCGGGTCGAACAACGGGTACCGCTCTGGGTGGTCCACGAGAACGCCCTCCCGACTGACGAGGGAGTGACCTTCTTCCGGAATCTGGAAGAAGTACTCTGGAGCCTTGACCGGATTGCGGGATCGCGGTTCCGCCGGAGGCCCCAGGAAGTTACCGATGACGACGGTCGAGAGAGGTAGGAGGAGGATAGCCCCGCCGGTACGAAGCTATGACCATTCACCGGAGCGACGCCCTTTGGAACGAGGCAGCAGACCATGATTCGCAAACTGATCCCGTGGGTGATGGCGGCAACCGTAGCCGCGTCCGCGGTCGTTCTGTCAGTGGCGCGGCCGGCGGGCGCCCAGATTGCCGCTTTCCCACTCTTCTTTGATGGTGAAGCGGATGGGAAAGATCTGACCGACTCGGACGCCGACTTCGCCACGATGGGGGCGCGCACAGTGACCTTGTTTGCCGGCCTGTTCCTGGAAAACGATGCACTGGCGACAGTACTCGCCGGCAAGGGAACGCCACGCGATGGTCGGTTCCGGCGCCTGTCCTTGAAGAGCGTCTTCGGGAACCGCGTTTCAGCGACCACGACCGGGCAGGTCAGTGTGGGCGAGGGGATTGTGGGAGGGGAGTATTCGGCACGCGGGTTCCTGGTCGGCGAATACTTTGCGGCGGCGTTCGAGCAGGACGAAGCATCCAATGCCAAGTTTCAGGGCAGTTGGGCTTCCGATCCGGACGTCACCGACGACCGTTTCACCCTCAGCATCCGGCGAAACTCATTCACCCTCAGGGGCACGAGCGCTGACTTCGGGAGGTTCGAGTATACCGGCATCTGGTCGGCGCTATTCAATCCCGATGCGGGGGTGAAGGCGCGCCGCGTCAAAGCGCGGGGGCTCCCCGACTTCGACACGCAGATCGGGTTGGTGTCGTCGAAAGTACGAGTTCCGCGCGGGGTGCAGCCGTTCGACGCGGTGAACTTGCCGGACTCGCTCTTCGCCTTCATTGACCCTAAGACCGGTGAGATGGTGATCTTCCTCGGCATTGACGCAGAGAGCGGCGACTCGATCTTGACCGGCCTGGTCCAGAACTAGCCCATCCGGATCCGAAAGCACCAGCGCGAGGTAGGGGCACTCCCATCGCCTCGCGTTGTTCACGTACCATCACACACTCCTGGTTCGCTTCTCCGTGGACCGGGCCTCACCCCAAAAACCTCATGCACTCACGCCGAAAAGTCCTACTCGCAGCCACGGCCGCGGGGCTGGTGGTCGCACTCGCCACGCTCTCGCCGTTCCACTCCGCCCAGGCGGGTGCTTCCCCCTTCCCCACGTTTCATCTGGGAGGCACTGACGACCCCAACCTCGCCGATTCCCGGGCCGATTTTGCGATCGTCGGCCGATCCATTTATGCAGGCTTTCTGCTGGATGGGGGCAGCCAGTTCACAACCGTGTCCGGCCGGGGGACGCTGAACTCAACCGGTTTCAACCGGCTCCCGATAAAGAGTGTTTTCGGTATCCGGACCACCGGCTCCGTATCCGGGACTGCGGATCAGGGCAACATCATAGGAACTTACAGCGTACGCGGCTTTGCACCCGCGGGCTTCGCGTCCTCGCTCATCGCCCGCCTCCCGGGACTGGACGGCCTCGGGGGAACCTATCGGTCCGCTCCTGGCTCAACTACAGACAACGTCGTGATGACCCTGCGCGGCAACACGATCAACCTTGCCGGCCAAATCAACCGGTTTGGACGCACCATGTTCCGGACCACCGGTTTCTGGAGCGCGTTCAACAATCTGGATCCGGAGAATTTCCCCGGATTCGTCGCCCAGATTGGGGTGGTAGCCACCAAGGTAACGGTGCCGCGCGGGGTGATGTCGAACGCTCCCGTAAACCTGCCGCAGCCGCTCTTTGCCGCGATTGACCCCGGCAACGTGCGCCACATTCAAGTACTGTTGGGAACGGACGCCCAGGGGAACTTCGTCGTCGTGGACCTGTTCCGCGACTAGGTACTGCGGCTGACCCTGCCGCCGGGACGGCCCTCCTTCGGGTGGCATTCTTGAGATTGCGAATGACCTGCCACCCGGACAGTACTGCGGGAGGGCGGCCCGGCGGTATCACACGGCCCGTGTCCGGTCGATTCACCCCGGCGCGCCGCGATGCTGGTTCGGGATCGGAGGTATCCGGCACGTCCTCGGGTGCAGGCGCCGGGCGCGGCGGCGAGGCCGGTCCAGTGGTGTCCCCTGCGGCGGGGGCCCGGTTCCAGACTGGTTGCCCCATCCATGCATATAATGGGTATGGAAGTGCGGAGCATGCGATCCTCAACCCCTCTCTTACTGATACTGGTGGCGGCCCCAGCCTGCGGAAGCGCGTCCGCCGCCCCGTTGCTCGACGAACCGGCGCGGTCGGCCTCGACAGGGTCGCCATTGCGCCACCGTCAGGCATTTCGGGTTCCCTACCGTGCGGTGGTTTTTTCGCTCGACTCCGGAGAAGTCCGGCGTTGGAGCGAGCGAGTGCTTCTGGACGGCAGGCTACTGGTCGAGGGGCGAGACTATTCCATAGACTACGAGCGTGCTGAGTTACGGCTCCGGGCGCCACTGGAAGCAGATGTCTTGCTCGAAATCCTGTATGAGCCTGCCGTGTCCGTCACGCCGATGGACCTGCAGCCGACCGCGGCGCCCCGGGGCAGCACCCTGCGCCGGCTGGCCGCGCTCCACGGGCTGGTTCCGACTCTGCCGGCGCTGCGGGGCGGGGTGATCAGTCCGGCCGTGCGGGTGCCTTCGTTGAAGGACCAGTTGCAGAGCGGTCTCCGGCTGTCTGAGTACCGCGATGACGTCCGGCAGGGGAAGACAGGACAGGGAGCCGTCTCCTATCGCCGGGCCGATGCGCTCGATCCGCGCCTGGATGCCGCCGGGCGCGAGGAATTCGCGACGCGCCTGGACCTGCAGTCGGCGCCCGGCAGTCGCTTTCGTTTGAACCAGACCGTCGCACGCGAGAGTCTGCTCGCCCAGGGCTACCGCGAGCAGGAACAACGGCTACTACAATTTGACCGTACCTTTGGGCGGTCGGCAGCTTCCCTGCTCTGGGAGCAGAATCGCTATGCCGGACCAGATCTCGCGTATGAACGGGATCGGGTCGGGCTCGGGCTGACGCACGCGCTCGGACGGCGCACGAGCGCCGAGGGATCCGTTTCGCTGGAGAATTCCCTCTATCGCGGGCGTGAGACGAGCGGCCTCTTCACTCTCCGGCAGCTCTTCGGGTCCACCGCCGATGCGCAGGTAAGCCTCCAACAACGTGCTTCTGAACTTTCCGGCAACACGCTGGAGACCGGTGTCACCCTCTCGGCCCGACCTCGCCCCGGCAGTGAGGTACAGGTCGGGTTCCGGCAATCCGACTCCGAACGCTACGGACGCTATCAACGCCTTTCGGCGGATGCACAGGCCCAACTGCATTCCCGGGTCCAGGTCACCGGCGAGGTGGCTCAACGCAGCGTGCAGGGAGGAACCGGCGTCCTCTCCTATGGCTTCGGCGTCGCGGCCCGGCCTACCGGGCGCTCATTGGTAGAAGCCACCCAGCAGGAAAGTCTCGCTGCCGACCAGGCGCGTGAACGGAACCGGCTCGTGCGGTTCACGGCCGACCCCTCGGCAGCTCTTAAAGTACAACTCGGCTTCCAAGAAGGGGTACAACACGAGGCCGGGAGTTCGGGCGGGCTCACCCGAAACGCACTCTGGAACGTCCAGGCCGGTGGGCGACGCTATGTGAAGGTGGACGGGTACTCCGGGGTCGTGCAACGCCCCGGAGAGGTGACCTTTCTGGACTCGCTGTACCGCCTGGAGGTAAAGCCCGCGGGGGCATTTGCGCTTTCCACCAGCCTGAGACAGGTGGATCTCGGTGCAACCGATCGGTCGCTGCTCGGGCTGGGAACCACGGTCAGCCTGCGCCGGGGTGTGGATCTCACCGCAGCCTACAGGCAGCCGCAAGGTCTGGTCTCCGGGTCCACACCCTCCTCCGGGCATGAAGTCCGCCTGAAGCTGGCGCCCGTCGCGGGCATTCGCTTTTTCGGCGGCTACAATGTCCGCCCGGAAGACACCCGGGGGGCACTCCTGGACGAGGAGCAGCAAACTGTGGGTGCTGAGACTCGTTTGGGCAGCCTGTCGGTAATCGGGTCACTCACCAATCTCGATCGGCCGACGCTGGTGGCAGCCGAACAACGCTGGGATCTGCTGGCCACCCTTTCTTTGGGCGAAAGCACACGCCTCTTCGGCGGCATTCGTTCCCGAGAAGGGGGGACGGCCGATCGAGTGTTCGGACGCTCCTATCGCTTCGGTGTCTCGCAGGGCATCGGCTCCTCCCTCTTCCTGATGCTGGAAGGGGAACTTGGCTACGCCTTCGATGGAACCGGGGCCCGTTCCCTTGATCCGGACAACACCCGTGCTCAGGCGCGCTTCGGGGTCCGTTTCTAACCCAAAAGCCCATCCGGGCGGATCATCAGCTCGGGTCCAGCCAAAAGAAAAGCGCCTGGCGCCCGGTGGTATCGTAGCCTGCGCGGGTGGCGCGCCGGTGGCTGAAGAAAAGCTCGGCCTGGCAGGCCGTGCAAAGCGGGAGCCCAGTGATGTTTTCCTCGTTCACGCCCGCGCGGCCGAGGCGGGCGTGAAGGGCCGCCCGCAGGTCCAGTTGAACGCGATCGCCTTCGCCGGGGCGGGTGAAGCCCCCGAACCGGTGTGCTACTTCCGGACCGACTTCGTAGCAGCAGGGGCCGATTGCTGGACCGGCCCAGACGTGGAGGTCTGCCGCCTCAGAACCCCAGGTTTGAGCCATCAGCGTGAACGTGGCTTCAACAATGCCGTCGGCCAGACCCCGCCAGCCCGCGTGGATGACGGCGCCGGCGCGGCGAACCGGGTCGGCGACCGCAATGGGTAGACAATCAGCGACCAGCACCACCAGCGGAAGGCGGGTAGCGGCGGTAATCAGCGCATCGGTGCCGTCCAGGGCGCGCTCGGGCTGCTCCCAACGAGTGCCGGCGTGAAGTTCACCCACGGCCTGAACACGCGTCCCGTGCACCTGGTCGGGGACGACCGGCTCACGTAACTTTCGGCCGAGAGCAGCCGCGACTTTACGGCGATTGAGACGCACCCGTTCGCCCACATCACCGACATGGGCCCCCAGGTTCAAAGTATCGTACGGCGGCTGGGAGAGCCCCCCCGCGCGGGTCGTCATCACCAGGTGGCCGATCCCTGCAAGAGGCTCGAGCGGGGCAAAAAACGTCAGCGGGCCGGCTTCGACTCGCCGATTGCCGTGTAGGGGGTCCATGTTCACACCCTTGCCGGGGCAAACACTGGTGTTGCCCGGGACAGTCACGGGGGTGCCTACCGGGAGCGACCACGGAGAGTCGCATACCGGGGGCAAGTGCGGGGGTTGTCGTCCAGGGCAACCCCGGGGGGTTGTCGTCTAGGGCAACCACGGGGGGTTGCCCCTACGCCTTGGGGGCGATCATTTCCTCGGGGCGCACCACCTCGTCGAACTTCTCGCCGGTCAGCAACCCGAGTGCCAGGACCGCTTCTCGCAATGTAGTCCCTTCCTGATGCGCCTTCTTCG
>SYMT01000268.1 GCA_005805375.1 Actinomycetota bacterium | reverse complement strand
GTGATCGTGATCGTGATCGTGAGTGTGGATGTGAGAATTGTCCATCTTGGGTCTGTCGCTAACCGGGCGTGGGTTCCAGCCAGTGCTCGTAGATCTCGACATCTACCGTATCGGTGGCCGAACCCCCGTAGTCCGGCCAGACGTCAGATTGAGCAAAACGCACCCGGTAAAGGCGAACGCGGGGAAGGCCGGGTCGCCCGTACGCACGCTCTTCGGGGTTTGGAAACACGTCGAGCACGCGCTCCACCACGCCCTGCTTTCCACGCACAAACCAGGGAGTGCGCACATGCCCGGGAGGCCAGGCGAGCCGTACACACACCGCCTGGCCGGGTTGAAACCGATCTGCGGGCACGGTCACGGCACCTGTTCCCCGCCGGCGGCTTCCAATGCGGCGAGTTTGCGCCCCAATTCGTCCACAGAAATCACTCCCTTGCGGACCAGAGTGTTCGCAATCGAAGCGATCCATCGTTCGTAGTAGGTGAGCCGACGGTAATCGGCTTCGCCGAGCGTCTCAATGCCGGAGCGGAGTTCGTCCACCGTCATCACCTCGTGCTCCGGGTTGGACAGAAGCATCAGCAGGGCGTGGACGCGTTTCTCCCAGAGGACGGGCTCGTGTTCCTCTCGCTCGACCAGCCCGCCGGGCAGTCCGCCGATGTCGTGAAAAGCGCGCATCCTCTTCTCCGCCTAACCCAGCACAATCGGTTCCACATCCAGCGCCTCGGCGGCGGCAATCAGTTCGGCGGTCCAATCGCCGATGATTGCATGGATGTGGTTGCTGCTGTAGCTCTGGGCCAGATCCTGCACCGAGCAGTCAAACTTCGCGAAAGCGTGGGGCCACTCCCAGGTGGTCATCTTCGCGAGTCGCTCGTTCTCCTCCCGCCCGAAGCTGACGAAACTTCCGGTCAGGATGTGCAGGCGATACTGGCCGCTTTTCCGGGTAAAGCGGGCGAACGTGACCCTCTCAGCCGGGTCACTGAAGAACTGCACTGAAGCACCGGGCGCGCGGAAATAGAAGTCCAGGGCAGGATGCAGTTCTACTTCCTTCCAGTTCTTGCGAAAGTCGCCACTGTACTTGCTGAGCCACGGGGCGTGTTGGCCCGAGTTCGTCAGGTCGTAGACCCCGAGATCCTCATGATAGTGGCGCAGGTCGGCAAAGAGGACGGGGGTGCCGCTCAGCTCGTGCAGCAACTGCATGGAGAGCCCGCCGTTGCTGTCGCACTCCGTAGCGCAGACAACAACCTTCTTCTCCTCCTCTTCCCAGTCGGCAGTATCGTTGAGGATCGCCTCGGGAACATCCATGATGCAGTACTCTTCCCACTCGGTCCAATCGAGCTGCCCGGTGAGGCCGCAAAAGTCAATCCCCTCCAGTTTGCAGAAGTCCTTGGTGGCAAGGTAGAGCCGCACCTGCCGGGCGAGCGTGCCATCGAGTCCGTCGGTCAGGCGTCCGTGTTGCCAGTGGATCTTTCCGCAGTGCGCCTTCAGCCACTCAAGGCCCGCCTGGACCCGATCGTCGCTGATGCGCCTCATTCGGGAATAGAGATCCAGCGCACTCCGGTGGAACACACTGACCCCAAACTGCTCCATCCACTGGCTCTGGTCAATGTGCCCGGTGTACATCCCCATCGAGGGACCATCGAACTCCCCATAGCGCTGCCCTCGCAGGCGCTCCGCAGCCTCGCGCCCGCGTTCCCGCTTGCTCGGGTTGTGTCGCCGGAGAAAGGTCCGGATCTCCTCCTGGACTTTCGGGTCGGCCACGTCCCCCAGGATGCGACCAAAGGGGCGACTGATCTCATCCATCGTCCCGGCGGAAGCAAAGAAGGCCACCCAGCCGGGGTAACCGGGGTTGATGTTTCCCAGAAACAGGATGGGGACTTCGGTGAATTCGGCCGCCTGCGCCGTAAAGTCGGGGTAGGACCAGACGCAGAAGTTGAAGACCACCACATCGCAGTCCGCATCCATCAGCGCCGTCGCCTCCGACCGGGCTGTGGCATAGTTCCAGATCACCTCGGTCGCCTCGACCACCTCGTGGCCCTCACTTCGGAGCCATGCCGCGGCGCGGGATTGGAACCCGAGACATTCGTCCCAGATCAGCCGCGCGACCCGCTCGCGACCGTCGGTGAAAGTGCAGATCCCAATCTTCATGCAGTCCCTCTTCTCTGAAGTTCCTGTGGCTCCTGGGGTCGGAGCGGAAGGCGCCCTTCCAGAGATTCTCCATCGCCGGCAATTGCTCCTACAACAATGGCAAGCGATTGGTGCTCGACGAACGGCACGGCCAAACAGACCGCGCCGGGTGTCCGCCGGCGCAGCAAACAACGGTCTCCCTCCACGCAGCGGAGCCAGGCGTGCAGACAAGCGGTCCCGGCGGCGAGTGCTCCCACGTAGCCGAGCCACGCCGGCCGCCACCCGGGCGTAGGAAGTAGTCTTTCCACCGCATGTGCCCAAAACACGCCGGAGGCGTTCTGGGCACAGCAAGCGACCCACCATCGCTCGAGCCGCCCCTGTGGCGGAGCCCTGCCAAAGTGCCCATCCTGTGTCCGAATGCCGCGCCGGCGGGACGAGAACCGGATCCGGAGTCTCCGCGTTCCGCTTCGGAGATCCGCGGGAATAGCTCGACACGCTCCGAAACGGAGTTCGCAAACTCAATGACACGCGTGCTTGTGGCCCCGGACCGGATCGGTGGATCTCGAAGCAAGATGAGGCCACCAACTGGGTTTCGAGGTTCGAGTCCGGCGGACGACTCAGTCGAACTCGAACCTCGAAACCCCTGTGGCTGACTGTCTGGTGCGGCTGGTTCGCGTGCCTGAAGTGAGTGATTCTCGGGCGGGCGGGCTTCCCGCGCCCCGTTGTTCGGGTGCTTCCGGAAGCCATCCACTACTTCGGCGCCGTGAAGCCGATGTGGGATCGGACTTCCGATCCACAGCTCGGTTGGATTTGCGGTGGATGTGGAACCCGGTGCAGGGTGCAGCGGTTGACGTATGCACAGGCCGGAAGGAGGAACGTGCGCTCCTCCTTTCGACGCACCGCACGTCAGGCCCCGCAGGAACCATCCCGCCGGGGACCTGGGCGTCTCGCCCGCTACCGGCACCGGGCGATCTCACTCGCTGCCGACCGCCGGGGAGACTCTGCCCCCAAGACACGCCGCCCACGCAGGATTCCGAACTGGGCGCCCGGCGCGAGTGCCTCAGGGACGGCAACCGCACTGGATCGGGTCCGCATCGGGTCCCAACGTGGATTGGAGCACGCGGAACAGGTCGTTCTCCGTCACCGCGCTCGAGTCCACGCCTTCCAAACCGACCAGTTCCTGGATGCGCCCGATTCCGTTCGTGCGGCGGCCCGGGCGCAGCGCGGCTGCGAGGCGACTCACGCCCGGCACTGCATCCAGCAGCCAAACCTGATCCTCGTCGGCCCGTTCCCGGCGAAGCAGCGTCAGGCTCCCACCTCCGCGTAACTCGAGCGTCAACTGATCGCCGTCCAGTTCGCTCCACTTCACACTCTGTCCCCGCACAGCCGTGTAACGAATGAGCGCGTCCCCACCGGCGCGATGGTTATTGTCCCCGTCCAGGGGCGTGCCGTCGAATGCGACCAGGCCCGCGGCGCCGCTGCGAACCCGCAGTTGCAGCGTGCGCAGGTTGTGCAGGGGGAGCGGAGTCTGAAAGAAGAGCCGGACCTGGTGGAACTCGTCGTCATAATCGGCCTGGGCGAAACGCGGAGCGGGGGGCGCCGCGCCGGTGAATCGAGCGTTGAGCGAATAGCTGCTGAGGTTCACAACCCGATCAACCAGCATGTGTTCGTTGAACCGGAGCACCATGCCCGTCAATCCGGCAGCCGGTCCCAGGATCCCGCTGACCTGGATGTGCGGAGGGGTATCTACCCCGGCGTTTGCGACCCGAGGGTACAGGATAACGCAGGCTGCGGCGCAGACCGCTCCGAGCAGGCAACGGTAAATGAGACGTCGGTGCATGAGCCTGTTGTTTCACCGGCAGCGGGCGGTGCGCCCGCGTTCGCAGAATGAGCGGGAACGCCCCCGTTCCCAGCATGAAGCGATGCCACAGACTTCCCCAGATCCTTCCGCGAATCCTCCGAACCGGATAAGCCGACCGCGCCCGGCCCCCCAACCACCATCTCTCGTAGGAACAGTGAGCCGGAGTCTCATACTTCCGTCGCAATTGGACGCCGTCCTCCCGAATTGGCCCATCCCTTGCAACATCCACTTTACGTCAGGTATGTGAAGCACTCACGGCGGATGAAGCAATACACCAGGTGCGTCCGGGGCCCGCCGGTGGTGCCTCTTGGTAGGTGAACTGTGTCGAGGAGGAAGTGATGAGCATGGAACAGACAGCAGGACAGCGCAGGTGGCTCCCGTTGGGACGATTGTTCCAGCGTCCTGCGGCAAGCGCAGTCTCGGAACCGGAGCGGAACCATGATGTAGCGCGCCTCGCGGAGACCGTAGTGCGGGGCCGCGATCGAGATATTCAGTTTCAGGCGCTCCGGCGATTGGGGCAACTCTGCACGCTGGATGCAGTGGACGCGTTGTGCGAGGTCTGGGCGGACAGTCGCCATCCGGCCCTCGGCTCACTCCTGCGGCAAAAGAACTGGGCGGCGTCTGCGGCGGCACAGACACTCACCCGGGTGTTGACCCTCCTGAATGCGGGACGCCTCTCCGAAATCGATGCCGGGAACGCAGATCTTGCGGGCGCCCTCCTCGTGGCCGCCGACGACCGGGATCCCGTGCTGGCAGCCCGTGCCCGCATCGCGTTCAGCCATCTGCGTTCGGCAGCCATACGCAATGAGGTGTGGCGGCTCGCCCTGTGGGAAGGTCATGCCCGGGGAGAAGAAGCGCTGCTCCGGGCCGGTGTGGCGCCCTGTACTGGAGAACTCCAGGCGCTCCGATTCTACCTGCACGGTTCGCTGACCCAATACCAGCAACTGGACCCACAGGGCACAGTCTTGCGATCCTGGCACCAGCGGAGTCCGGAGCCGCTGCGGCGGCGACTGGCTGAGGCCGGCCGCAAGCACCGCCACACGGTTTGGGCCGACTACCTGCTCACACTGAACCCGGAAGAGGTGCGCCTCGAGGAATGGGACGGTCTGGCTGAAGTACTTGCCTTCCACGAGCGCTGGACGGATCTGTTTGCGACGGCTCTGCGGGGTCCCGCGCACTGGGGCGCATCCGTGCTGAACCAACTGCACGAGGTCGGCTGGCGGCCCGAAGGGGCCGCTGAGCGTGCACGGTTCGGACGCCTGAGCGCGTTGGCCCGGAAGTGCGTAGGAACCCCGGGCGCCGGGTCGGAGTGGCTGCCCACGCTCGCCCGCCCGCTTCCGGCGCCCAAACAGTCCGCGGTTGCCGGCGCGGCCGTGGTCGCCGGCGGTACTGCACTGGCGATCGCCGCAGGGAAGTCGGTCGTGTTCTACCGGCTTTCGGACGGTGGCGAACTGCGCGTTCTGGACACCGCAGGAGCCGAAATCTCCCACTTCGTCACCTCACCGGACGGTGCGCGTGCGGTGGCCGCAGGAGAAGGGGGCCTGCTGTGGGTCTGGGACCTGGCGACCGGGGAGGCGCTGCAAGTGCTGACGGGGCCGGCCGATGTCCCCGCGGCAATCTGCTTCACACAGGATGGCCAGCACGTGGCAACGGCCTATGCGCACAATCCGGCCATCCACCTGTGGGATCTCCGGGAGGACACAGGCGCGGTGCTCCTGCAGGGTCACTCGGCACCGGTGCAGCATCTGGCGGTGACCGCCGATCCGGGGCTCATGGTCAGCACCGATGCAGCCGGGACGGTGGGGGTATGGCACCTGGGGGATGCCACACCCGTGGGTTGGATCCGGGAAACGCCGCGGGGCGTCGGGCCCGGGTATCTCGGCAAGAGCGGTCTCATTGTGCGCCTGGGCGAGGATGGAGTGGTCCGGGCGTGGGACCTGTCTACGGAAGAGTGTGTACTGTACCTCACCGGAGCGGACGGACAGCCGCTGAAGCACATGGTCGTAGCCGAAGATGGGTACGCTGTAGCCGGCGGCGACGACGACGGCGTGCTCCACATGTGGCGCCTTCCGGATGGGGAACTGATTCACACCCTGTGGGCACACAGTGGGGCGATCGTGATGGTTGACATTCGGGAGGACCGGCTGGTCACCGGCGGCCTGGATGGGTGTATCCGTCTCTGGAGCCGTGCGGACGGAGCGCTCCTGAGCTGCCTCGGCGGACACCGCGGAGCGGAGTTCCTGGTGACGGCCCACCGAGACAGCGAGACATGGGTCACCGGCGACGGGACGGGCTGCTTCCAGGTCTGGCACTCCCGCCTCGCTGCACTTCTGGCCACCCCACTCGGGTGCGTCGGGGTGGAGCAACTGGACGAAGCCCGCGCCCTGCTCTGCGGGGTGGCGCCCGACGGAGCGGCTTCTTCCTGGCTGGAACTGCTCCTCGCCACGGCCGACCCCCAGGGCCCGGAGGGTTTCCCGATCAGCAGCGACCCTCGGCGTGCAGACGAAGGAGTGCGACCGGCGTGTTCAGTCACCCTATTGATGGAGGCGCTCGATGCCGATCTGCAGGGTACGACTGCTTCGCCGGACGGTCCCACCGCTTCGGTCTCGCGCAGAACGGCCGCCCTTCGCTCCGCCTCGACAGCGGCACACGACGCCCGGTGCAGCACGAGTTCACCATCTCGGGAGGGGGAACGATCACCCTCCGCCACTCGTGTTTCGTTTCCGGCGACGGCGGCCGCAGGCGGTGTGCGGGATGCCCGCGGTCCCGGGATGAGTGAGCGGGAGGTCGGCGTTCCCAGGATGAGCCGTGGGGCTAACTTGCTGCCGGGCAGCGGGCGGGACGCCGGGTCCCCGGGGCGAACGGGTGGGACGCCGGGGTTTTCGAAATGAGTCAGAAGCAGTCGAGAGAGTGCGCGGGAGCGAGTGTCGAACCCGGTCCTGCCAGCGGGAAACACGCTCCCCAGGGCGGCAAACCGACCCTGCCCGAGTCGTGGGGAGAGACGGGTACGCTTGCAGCAAAGGCAGCCGCCTGGAATCGATGGACGTAGGACACACGTGTTGGAAGCAGTGCGGACAGTTCAGAGCGCGCCGGACTCCTGCTCACTCGCAGCCACGGATGAGCAGGAGTGGGGGGAAACCCGAATTGCCGGCGCCCTACAGGCGGGGCAACTGGACGAAGTCCTGGGGCTCGGACCCGGGGGGGCGGCCGGCTTGTTGGCGGCCTGCGAGTCGGACGAGACCATTGTCGCGTCCCGCGCCCGCATTGCGCTTGCACGCGTAGCACAGCCCCGCATGCGGGACGAAGTCTGCCGTCTCGCCCTCTACGGCGATTACCCGAAAGCCTACGAGACGATCCGCAAGGCCAACCTGACGCCTGCCGATCCGGATCTGGCCATCCTGCACTACTTTGCAGGAGGGAACATCGAACGGTACCTGCCGCTGGACCGTGGTGGGCAGCGCCTCCGGGGATATTACGAGACCGCCACCCCTCCGCTGCGACGCAAGATGGCAGACGCAGCCCGGCAACATGGCCTGCTGTCCTGGGTTTCCATGGTAATTGAAGGATCCCTGGCAAGTCTGGAGCACGCGGAGTGGGAGGCGCTGGGCGAAATCCTCGGGGGTGTCGGCCGCTGGGAGGAGTTGTGGCAGGCGCTGCAGCAGGCGCCCGCTGTGTGGTGTGCCCCCACCCTTCTGTGTCTCGCACGGGAGGGGTACACGCCTTCGGCGCCAGGGGAAAAGGAATCGTTCGAGCATCTGCTCTCCCTTGCACGCGAATGTGGCCGCTGGGAAGACGCCGTGCGCGACTGGATTCCGCGCGAAGCCACGACTTCCCGAACTGCAGAAGGCGCCGTGGTAGATGCACTGGTGATCGGGAGCGGCGACCAGTTGCTGCTGGCCGGCGGACATTCCGTGACGGTGCTCCACCTGCCCGGGGCGGGGGCCGAAACGGTGCGGGTCCTCTCCAGCCGGCCCTACCGGATCCATAGCTTCACGGTGTCGCCGGATGGGCGCCAGGCAGCGGCCGGCGTTGCTTCCGGTGGAATCCAGATCTGGCGTCTGAGTGACGGCGCCACGCGTGCGCCGATGGATGGCCTGGCGGTGCCGGCCCGGCATCTGTGCTACAGCCCCGATTCTCGCCGCCTCGCTGCCGCGGCGCCCCACGATACCACGGTTTATCTGTGGCGGCTGGACGGCGAAGAACTCCCGCTGCTCCTCTCGGGCCACTCGACGGAAGTCGTGGCTCTCGCGCCCTGGCAGGAAGCCGGCGCGTTGGTGAGTGTAGATGATCAGGGCTGGATCTGCCTCTGGAACTTCGACAACGGAGCTCTGATCGCGCGCCTGAAGGGGGCGGGAGAAAACGTGGCGGGGCTCGCGGTGGGCAGCGACGGCCTGCTCGCAGCCGGCGGGGCCGACGGAATGGTGCGTCTCATCAGCTTGCCGGATGGGGAGGATGCCGGCGTGCTGCGGGGCCACACGGCGCCGGTGACTTCCGTCGCCATCTCGCCGGATGGCACAGTATTGGTCAGCGGCGACGAAAGCGGAGTGCTGCGCTTCTGGAGCCTGCCGGAAGGCGAAGCGCAGCAGGTCTTCCGGGGCCACGCCGGGCGAGTGCGCCGGCTCCAGGCGCCCTCCGGCGGCGAGTTTCTCCTCAGCGCCGATGCCGAGGGCATCGTTCGCTTCTGGAGCTTCCTGGACGGAGCCCCATTTGCCACGCTGGATCGGCGGGCAGCCGCTGCCGAGACCGCCGCCGAAACGGAAACGAATACCGCTTCCGACGCCGGGGCGGAATGGACGGAACGGTTCGCCCGCATCGTCCGCACACCGGTGGACGCGCTCCCGTCGGACGATGTGGACTACGCCATGGAGCAACTGGGAGAGATTCCCACCGAAAGTAGCGCGCGCCCCTGGCTCGAGTTGCTGGTGGCACTCTTCCTGCAGCGGCAACTCTGCCCCGCCGATCTGCTTCTGCCGCTTCCGGACGACCTCCTGGCGCATTCAGATCTCGGCGACGACGACTTTCTCGGGTTGGGAAGTTGGTCGGCTCCGCCCGGAGCAGAAGCGCTGCCGCAGCCGGTTTCGGCACCCGGCATGGCGGCATGGGGCGCTCTTGCCGCGGGCACGACAGGCGATAGCACGAGCGGCGAGTTGAACGCCGCCTCATCTCCGGCCGCCCAGTCGCGGGCAGCGGCCGCGGAAACGTGGCGCCCTGCCAGAGTAGTTCGCGCCGAGCACGAACGCATGTCCCAGACGGCGGCCGCCGGGAGCGACCAGGCTGCGGCGGACACCGAGCGTACCGGGCCGGAGGCCGCACCACAACCCATTGAGGCCTCGATGCTTGCGGCACTGGGAAGCGGGACCGAACAGAATCACCCTCCCGCCGCGGTTTGGTCGCCGCGGGCGACTACGGCGTCCGAACCGATGCCGACGATTACCGCGCCTGCTGCCGATATCCGGCTCCGTCCGCGCTTTCGCCCCAAACTGGCCATGCCCCGCCCCGGCGCACCAAGCGCGGTGTAGGGACCGGGCGCTGCTGCGCGCCGGCGAAGGATGCCGGGAACCCACACTGACCTTTGCGCAATTGCACAGGGGTCTGCCCCTGCTCACCGCGCGACAATGTCGGTGTCACGAGCGGAGGGAGAAGGCAATGGCAAACGTGCTGGGTGTGATGTGGACCGTAGTGGGGTGGATTCTTACCCAGGTCGGAGCGATGCTCCTCATGGGGTTACTCTTTCCCAACCCCGTGCGCCGGGCGGAACGCCGGATACTCGAACGACCGGGACGCAGCTTCGCAACGGGCCTTGTGTTTTGGGTCTTTTCCGCGTTTCTGACCATTTCCCTGCTCCAGGCGAAAGCCGCGCCCGCGCAAATCCTCGGCTGGCTGTGCGCCGGACCCATGCTCGCCTGTTCCATCTTCGGCGGCGCCGCGCTTGCCCGGCTGGCGGGAAGCCGCATCCGTGAGGAGGCGCCGGCCGCGCCGCGCCTGCTCTGCGTAATGGGGGGCGCCTTCTGTGTGACGCTGGCGGGGCTGCTCCCGGTCATCGGCTGGTTCGTGATTCTGCCCCTGAGCGGGTTCACTGCAATCGGCGCGGGGCTGTGGGCTCTGGCGCCCGGCCGACATCGCACTCTGATCTCCGAGGGTCCGGATTCCGGTCCTGACCCCGCCGCGACCATCATCGGAATTCCGCTCCCGGAGCCCGGGGCCGCGGGCGTCCGCCCTGCTTCCGCCGCACGCGGCAACTGGGATGGCGACGCCCGTCTCCAGAATTGAGGTGGCTCGCGATGGAGTACACTCGCAAGGACTTCCTCCTGGCGGCCGGCGCCACTGCAAGCGTCGTGGCGCTGCCGGGCTGTTCGTCGCTGGTGACGCGGGTGGCGGCGCCGGCAGTCCCTGCCCGGCTCTCTGAGGTAGAGGTGGCGCCGGACCTGCGCCGGGCTCTCAACCGGATCGCCTTCGGTCCGCGTCCGGAAGACCTGACCCGTGTCCAGGAGATCGGGCTCGACGCCTACGTGGAAGAGCAACTGGCCCCGGAACGGCTCGACGAGGGCGTCGGCTGCCGGCTCCGTCTCGGCCTCCTCGACACCCTCGACCTGGATGCGGACGATGCGAAAGACTGGGAAACGTCCAACTACCCCGAAGTGGGGCGCGGCGTGGCGGCAACGGACCTGCAGAGAGCGTGCGTGATTCGGGCGGTGTACAGCCCCCGACAACTCTATGAAGTGATGGTGGACTTCTGGACCAACCACTTCAACGTAAGCCAGCTCAAGGCGGAGTGCTCCTGGCTCAAGACGGTGGACGACCGGGTGATCCGCCGGCATGCGATGGGACGATTCCGCGATCTGCTGGGTGCGTCGGCCCATTCCGCGGCGATGCTGTTCTATCTGGACAACGCCAAGAATCGAAAACGGGACGAGGACGGGGGCGCAGAGCCGAACGAGAACTATGCTCGGGAACTGCTGGAGCTGCACACTCTGGGCGTGCACGGCGGGTACACTCTCAAGGACATCCAGGAAGTGGCCCGCTGCTTCACCGGATGGAGCTACAAGGCAGGGTTCCAGTGGCGCCCGGGAGACTTCGCCTTTCACGCCGACCAGCACGACGATGGCCCCAAAGTAGTACTGGGAGTGCCGATCCCCGGCGGACAGGGACTGCGCGACGGCGAGCAGGTACTCGACGTGATCGCCCGGCATCCCAGCACCGCTCGCTTCCTGGCCCGCAAACTCGTGCGCCGTTTCATCACGGACGATCCGGAACCCGCTCTGGTCGAGCGCATCGCCGGGGTATTTCGTCGCACCGACGGCGACATCCGCCAGACGCTCGCAGCACTGCTGCACGCGCCCGAATTCCGTCAGGGCACGGTGCGGAAACTCAAGCGGCCGCTTGAATACGTTGTTTCGGCGCTCCGGATCACGAGCGCGAACACGGACGCCGGCGGGGTGCTCAACCATCTGGAGCGGATGGGCCAGCTTCCGTACAAGTGGCCGATGCCGGACGGTTACCCGGACCGGGCCACTCCCTGGCTTTCCGGCCTGCTCTGGCGGTGGAACTTCGCCCTGGACCTGGTTGAGGGGCGGGTAGAGGGGACCGCCGTGCCGCTCGAGGAGATCACAAAGGCAGCAGGCGATGACCCGAAGACCGCCCTGCAGCGTCTGGCGCACCTGGTAACGGGGACTCGCCTCCCGGAACCGATCGCGACGCAGATGGCCGCGTCGGCGCAGACGTCCGCGAGCGCAGGCACGATCACCGCCGCGGCGGTGAGTCAGTGGCTGGCGCTACTGCTATCGGTACCGGGATTCCAGCGGCGATAGCGACGGCTGATGTGGGTGGGACGGATGAGCAACCCGCCCCTCAAGGGAACACGACACCAATGGCAGGCCATACCAGCATACCGGGACAGGACCGCAGGCGGCGCCGTCAGGGAATCCTGCGGGCATCGGGGTTGCAATCGGTACACGTTGCGCCGGAAACCGGGCCGCGCGGGGACGTGCTCGTGCTGGTCTTCCTGCGGGGTGGGATGGACGGCCTGCATGTTGTACCGGCCCACGGCGATCCCCATTTCCGCCCCAACCGGCCGACTCTGGCGCCGCCCGAACCGGGCCGCCCCGGTGGGGTCGTGGATCTGGACGGCCACTTCGGGCTGCACCCCGACCTGGCCCCCCTGAGCGAACTCTTCGCAGCGAAGGAACTGGCGCTGGTGCATGCATCCGGCAGCCCGGACCGCACGCTTTCCCACTTTGAAGCGATGCAGACCGCCGAGCGCGGCGTCTCTGACGGGGAGAGTGTGGCAACCGGCTGGCTGGCTCGCCACCTGAACTCCGCCCCCTCCCGCTCCGACTCCCCGATGCGTGCGGTGGCCATCTCCGACACGCTCCCCAAGTCGTTGGAAGGCGCCCTGGGAGCGCTGGCGGTGAATTCCATCGCCGAATACCGGCTCCGCGTACCGGACCACTGGGGGACCGGCTTCACCTCGCTGCTCACGCAACTCTACGGTGGCGGGGACGACTCCCTCGCTGCGGCAGGACGCAACACGCTCCGCCTGGCGCACCGGCTGGAGTCGCTTGTGGCGTCGGCATACCAGCCTGCCGGAGGCGCCACGTACCCCGGCGGCGCGGTCGGGGACGGCCTCAAGGAGGTGGCGCGGCTCATCAAAGCAGACGTCGGCCTGGAGATAGCACAGGTGGATCTGGGAGGTTGGGACGCACATGCTGTGCAATCCGCCCTGGTGGCGCCGTTGATGGAACAATTGGGACGCGGTCTGCGCGCCTTCCACGCCGACCTGGGAGATCGGATGCGGACGGTCACCGTGGTGGCGATGTCGGAGTTCGGACGCCGCGTCCAGGAAAACGCCGGGGCGGGCACCGACCACGGACGCGGCACCGTGACCCTGGTGCTGGGCGGAGGGATCCGGGGAGGCCGCGTTTACGGCCGCTGGCCGGGGCTGGCGCCGGCCCAACTGGACACCGACGGCAATCTGCGAGTGACGACCGACTTCCGCGACATCCTGGCGGAGATCGTCGCACAGCGCCTCGGAAACCCACGCCTCTCATCTGTATTTCCGAATCACACCGCCCGGTTCCTCGGCCTCGCCGATCCGTCGTAGGGGCGGCATCCCGTGGTCGCCCCTACGACGGATCAGCGACGGTGGGTGTACAGCGCGGTGGAGAGCGGCCGGATTCGCGCGGAAATTGTTGCGTAGTCCACTCGCCCACACGCAATCAGTGTCCGCCACGTCCGGACTCCGGTGCGTACCGGAATCCCATAATTCCACGCCATTCCAGTCCCAGGAAGAGAATATCTGGACGGCCTCTGTCTCCGCCAGGCTCCTGGACGCCGTCGCCGCGGCGCCCCTGGTTCAGGGCCGCTCTGACATCCCTCTTTGAGACGTTCCTGCCCCGGGACGGACCTGCATGCCTGGGAAGTGCCAAGAACCGCCGTCCCCGATCGCCGACGATCCGAGTGTTCCTGGTCGGGCTGCTGGAAGGTCGGGACGCGGCTGGACCGTTGACGGCGTATGTTCCCCATGCCGGCCGCCCCCGGGGCGCTTCGCTGTCAGGGCGGCCAGGGCACTGGGTCGGCTGCAGAATCCTGCGATCCTGCCTCGATGGGAGTGCTGCTGCATCGGCCCGCGCCCCCCAGCCAAGGTTGGATAGAATCCGAGGGGAGGGAGCACATGTCCATGCTGCAAAAAGCACAACGCACTCGCTATCAGGTGGACCAGGTTTGGCTGGAACGGGCAACGTACGACGACGCGGCGGCGGAGTTGCGTCGGCTGGTGGCGTGCGGTCGCCTCGAAGCCGCCCATCTCCTCGCGGCCCAGTTGTGTGAACGGTGGCCCGAGGACCCGGCGGTACGCCACTGGAATCGGGTCCTACGCCCCGGCACTGCCCGGGTGGTTTGGCGCTCCGCAGAAAGCGATGGTCTGCGGGAGCGGGACTGGCTGCTCGGGCATCGCCACGAATACCCCGGATGCTGGATCGCGGTGTTTGGTGACGAGTTCATTGCGGCAGATCCCGACCGTAGCCGGGTCGAGGAGGCAGTCCGAGCGCGCCGAGGAGATGGCGGGGCGACGTTCTACTTTCAACGAGAACCCACCGAATGACGCTCCGCCACGATTATTCCGGAGCCCAGTACTACCTCTACGAAGCGGATGTCGCAGGGCATACACTGGTCGTTGCGGTTTCCTGTTTCGTGGAGGATTTGCCCAGCCACGAATACGGGTTACTCGACACGGGAAGCGCCGTGTGTGTGCTTCCCTCCGGTCTGATAGCTGCGCTCGGATCTGCACCGGTCCCCGGTGCAGCCGGCGTGGTCCTGGCGTCTCGCTTCGGTAGGTTCGAGGGGTGGATGGACCGATTTCGCCTTACTCTACACGCTCAGGTTGGGGCGCCGCTGGAAATTGATGCCACCTGGTTCGTCTGCCCAGACTGGCCTGGGCCACTCGTGCTGGGCTGGAGGGGCTGCCTGGACCGAATGCGTTTTGCCTTGGACCCGTGGGAGGATGCCTTCTACTTCGGGCCACTATAACACAGGCACTTTCCGGCAACGCCTTGAGGGCTCCTACTCGCAGGGCGCCGATTCCGTCTGGCCGGTGCGGTTGCTTTTCTCCTCCGTCTCGATGACCGCGACGACGCGGCGGGCCGCTTCCGGGGCGATCTCCAGCGGGCTTCCTCCAGGAGGTGGGCGACAATGTTCCCGTAGATTCCTGCCTGATTCCGCGAAAGCTACTCCACGGGCTGCGCATGGCGGCGTGGAACGTCCCCTGATTGGCCAAAGTCCAGGACGTCACGACCTCACACGATGTCGTGCGGTGCGCCATCAGCTGCGAAGTCCGTCACGGCATCACTGTGTCAGGTCACGCGAGTTCGGGGGCGCCAGCGTTCCCGACACAGACGCCGTACAGCCACGGCAAGCGCAAAGCAGCCCTACACGATCCCTGAAAGCTCTTTGAGCGCCGCCTGAAGCCGTTCGCGCGACTGATCGAGTTGCTGCAGGACCCGCTCCTTGCACTGCGTGTCGGATGCATCCAGATTGTTGACGTCTTCGCGGAGTGCGCGGAGGGAGCGCAGCAGGCGTGTCCCCTCCGTGTAGGCTTCGTTCTCAGCGGCCACTGTGGATCCTCCCGGGCGGCGTCGCGGAATCGGCCGCTGATAATCATAGCCACCGGGGGAGAGTACAAGCAGGAGATATCGCGGACACGCACCAACTCTTCCCCAAATTCGGAATTCCATCTGCATGGCAGCACCCCTCCCGTATCGCGATCAGGGCCTGGCGGCGCTGCAGGCCGGCAACCTGGATCAAGCAGCCGACCTGCTGGCGCGTGCGGTCGCGTCCGACGAGCGTGATGCCTCCGCCCTCGCCCTGCTGGGAGTGGTTTTCAGCCGGAAGGGACTGCACCGCCAGGCTTGCCGCGCCCTGCAGATAGCCGTCACCCTGGACCCGCAGCATCCCGGGCTCCGTTTCAATCTCGCCGTAGTCCACGAGTACGCCGGCAACCGAGCCGGGGCGATCGCGGCTTATCGCGACGTGGTGAGGTTGCGGCCTGACCACCCACAGGCACGCGCCCGGCTGGCCGACCTCGGGGTAGCCCTGGGCGACGTGAACCGCGCCCCGGAGGCGCTGGCGCCCTCTCCATTTGAGGTTTCCGCTCCACTACCGCCCTCCCCCTGGTCCAGCCCACGTGCGGATGCGGCCGGGACTGCAGCGGTTGCCGTTCCCCCCGGGCGGGAATCGGTCGGGCCGATGTTCGCCGCGGCCGGCTCAGACACTGAACCGCTGGTGGGAGACTGGGAACTCAGGCTTTCCCCCTCCGACAACCCGTCCCCCTCTACCACACCGGGTGCACCGGCGCCGTGGAATGCCGCCCCACCGGCCGCAGCCGGTGGGGGGCAGTCCCCGGCGGCCGCCTCTGCGCCGGCTCCGTGGCGAGGAGTCCCGGCTGCGGCGGAGGCCCCTCCCGCACCGACGCGGCAGACTCTTAGGGAACCGCGCAGAATTAATCCTCCCGTCAGGCGGGGACCACTCCCGGGATGGTCACGAACCACTTCCCCAGTGCCGGGAGACGCTCGATCTGCGTTTCCAGGGCGGCCATCTCGGGTGCGAGGAGCCGCACGCC
>SYMT01000267.1 GCA_005805375.1 Actinomycetota bacterium | reverse complement strand
GCGGAAGGTGGTGGGCTACGTCCCGCAAGACTCGGCCGAAGATCACCCACTCGACTAGAAACTCAGGGAGGGAAAACCGGACTCGCTGCTTATAATAACCCTGACTCTCGCTCGTGCAATCTTTCACAAGCACGGAACCCGGTGGCCCCCGCAGCGTTCCTACTGCATGACGAGCGAAGAGTGGGCCCTCCCGCCTGCAGGCGGGAGGGCTGCTGCGGGCGAGGCAGGAGGTAAACGATGGCGGTACTGACCCTGAGCGGACTCACCCGGCGGGCGCGCGAGGCGCCCGTCCAGGAGGCGCTGCCGGAGCACTACGTCGATGCGTCTGAGGACGAGACGGCGCACAAGATCGCAACGGCAAAGGAAATCCTGGGCCGCAAACTCGTGATTCTGGGTCACCACTACCAGCGAGACGAGGTGATTCGCTGGGCCGACTACACGGGCGATTCATACAAGTTGGCTCGCTACGGCGCCGACCGGCGCGATGCCGACTTCATCGTCTTTTGCGGCGTACACTTCATGGCCGAGAGCGCCGACATTCTGGCCGCGGACCATCAACGGGTGATCCTGCCGAACATGACCGCCGGTTGCTCGATGGCCGACATGGCGGACATTCATCAGGTCGAAGAGTGCTGGGCCCACCTGACGCGCATCGTGCCGGAACGGATCATTCCGATCACCTACATGAACTCCGCCGCCAACCTCAAGGCGTTCGTGGGGGAGCACGGCGGGGCCGTCTGCACCTCATCGAACGCCCGCACGGTGCTTGACTGGGCGTTCCAGCAGGGCGACAAAGTCCTCTTCTTCCCCGATCAGCACCTCGGACGCAACACAGGCCTGCGAATGGGTATTCCCGGCGAGCAGATGGTCGTGTGGGACCCCTGGGCACTGTGCGGCGGCGCCCCGGCGCACGAATACCGAGATGCGCGGATCCTGCTCTGGAAAGGGCACTGTTCCGTGCACGGGCGGTTCACCGTGGATCAGATTCGGCAGGCGCGTGCGGACTTCCCCGGCATCCGCGTCGTTGTTCACCCCGAGTGCGTGCAGGAGGTCGTGGACGCCGCCGACGATTTCGGCTCCACCGAGCGGATCGTCAAACTCGTCCAGGCCTCCGAGCCCGGCGCGCAGTTTGCGATCGGCACCGAGATCAACCTCGTGAACCGTCTGGCCCACGAGCACCCGGGCAAACGCATCATCTGCCTCGACCCCGTGGTCTGCCCCTGCAGCACCATGTACCGCATCCACCCGGCCTACGTGCGCTGGGTGCTGGACAACCTGCTCGACGGCCGCGTCAAGAACGAAATCGTGGTCGCCGACGACATCAAGCGGTGGGCTCGCGTAGCGCTGGACCGGATGCTCTCGCTGGCCTGACGCAGCGGGACACGAGCCGGGAATACGGGCCCGCGGCGCCACGTGTTTGTGGGCCCGTCATTCTCGGCCGCCTACCGCCATCCTGGGCGATGCCACGGAGCTGGCAGTCTATCGGAGAAGAAGTAGAGGGGTTCGCCAAGCGGCCTACTCCGGCCCCAGGAGCCCCGCTACGAGGTCAGTTTTTCGGCGGTCACGCCCGCGTCCGCATCCAGATCCCGCCTGGGGGCCCCACACACCAGGATGTGCCCACTGGACCCCACCCCCGCGGCCCTCTTTTCCCATAGAGTGTGTGTGAAAAGGGTGCGATCCACGAATTGGGTAAACGCGTGAACGAGGGGTCATGCGAGTTGCGGATCGGGCGAGAATCGGCTCCGGCGTGAGGGAAGCGAGTTGCCGGACGGTGGGCCACCCGCGCCGGCGAAGGGAGGTGTCCCTGGCCGGCACCCGCAGGACCAACGGCCCGATTGGCCGGCGCGTCCGGCGGGCGCTCGAGGCTCCGTGGCGGCAGTTCTCGCCCGCTCCGCGTCTGCACCCCCTCCACCCGTTCCTCAATCCGGTCTCTCGGGACCGCCTCATCCGGGAGCGCCGCCAGTTCCCGGTCCAGTGCCTCCCGGAACCGGGCGGTCAGCGCCTCCAACCCGCAGGACTCCTCGTTCACGCGTTTACCCAATTCGTGGATCGCACCCGTGTGAAAAGCCTGTCTTGACATTGGGGAGCACCTCACACTTAGCCCGTGCCGGCTACCGTCGGCGCCCAATGATACAGAACACGAAGTCAGTGGCAGCAGCAAGCCAACAGACAATTGCGAAGAAGAACCCAACCCATCTGCACGTCATTTCGAGTGACGAAGCACAACCGGAGGCAACATGTCCGCCGAATGCAGCCGCGGCGACAGTCCAGGTCACGAAATGCGGGGTGCTGGCGAAAAGTGAGCGATCTCTCATGGTAGTGCCTCCCGTCAGTTCGGAGTTCCACTCCAAGCCCCTGATGGTCCCGGTTGTGCTTCGACCCGCACTGCCCCGTAAGTCCGGCACGCCTCCATACACGTCGTATCTCCGCACCGACGTGAGGTTTCTTCCTGCGTCCACGATGCCCAGCACCGAACCCAGCCCGTCGTACGCATACCACCCCGGCGCGTTCGCTCCGATGCGCTCGTACTCCGGCCCCCGCGCCCCGTGCAGGAAGGTGCGGTCCAGCACGCCGTTCGTCAGGGTACGCACCACGCTGGATCCGTCCAGGATGAAGTCCGTGGTGGTGCTGCCCTGCACCGTGCGCCGTCGCAGGCCGTCGCTGCCGTACGTGTGCGTCGTTGTCGTGCCGTTATTCACGCACTGCGTCAGGCGGTTCTGGCCATCCCAGGTCAGCGTGCGCCCGCCGCCGGTGAGGGTGTTGCCGTTGGTGTCGTTGGTGTAGCCGCTGCCGTTCTTCGTCAGCAGCATGTTCGCCGCGTTGTAGGTCAGCGTGTCCGTGCCGCCAGCGCTGTCTACGCGGGGGAGACGCACCCTGTGGCAGGACCTGGGCGCGGGTGGAAGGCGGCGGACCGACGCACAACCAGGCGGTGCGTGTCTTGCGCACGGCGGTACAGTGGCGCAAGAGCAGTCCACCAGGCGGAGCGGGGCCGACACTACGTTGAGCAGCTGCTGACGCTGGGCCTGCAGGGGCGCTCGCTCCGGGACTACCTGGTGGCGGCCGGTGAGGCGGCAGTCGCGGGCCCGCCCCGCGCCCTGGCTTCTCCGGCACCAGCGAGTGCTGATCCTACCGCACCGGCCGGCCGCCCCGCTCCCCGCTGCATCCAGGCATCCACCTGAACGGTCATTCCTGGCTCATGCACCCATCGAAACACATTTTTCCCTGACAATCGCACCCGGTGAACGGTTACCCAACATCGGGCCACCGTTCAGTTCTTCGAGCAACGTCGCCGTGAAAGCCGGGCGGACCAACGAATGACCCAGATGGTACATCCAATCTTGAGAAGAAATGCACCCAGCCACGCGAAAACGCTAATCAGCCGCTGCCTGGGTCCGTCCCCACTCATTCGGGCCACGATCGCCTCGCAGAGATCTGGAGGCATGATCGGAAGGAGTGCGAACATCAGGACCAGCATCACCCAGAGACGGTCCCCAGCAAGTTCGACGAGCCTCAGAGCGCGTCCAGATTGCGAACTGTTTCCCACGTACAATGGCGAAAACGCCTCGCGCGTGGATGAGAGAAATGCCCCGATCACTCCGACGGAGACAAGGATCGGAAGTCCCACGCACAACATCCAGATTCCAGTCCTGCCCGACTGGGGCCAGAGGATCAGATGAGCCACAGTTGCCATCACGGTTCCGTAGAACCCGCAGAGTGCCGCACATCGTTGCAGAGTGTCTGTCATTGGTTGGGTTTCTTTTTGTAATTATCGTTGGCCTCAAAGGATGCCCCCATTTCTCCGCCAATCAGTCCAGCGCAAACTGTCATCGCGACTGCGCTCAGGATGATGAGGGTCAGCGTGCCAACCTTTGCTCCGATTGCGAGTTCGGAGGCAAGGACAGCAGCAATCCCAAGGGCACTGCCAGCGAGCAAGGCTCCGAAGAGTGCTCCAGCCAAACCAGAGACCAGGATCTCTCCGTAGTTTAGGCCGTCTAGCGAGCCATGTCGCTTGTACTGCGCGAATAGGTCCAGGACCATAGTTGATAGGCCTCCAATTAGCGCAGCAATCCCGTGTCCGATCAGCGTACCGGCCAGATCGAACTGCTTCCCGTTATGATCCGCGAGATTAGAGGGATTGCCAGCACAGTACGCAAACCAGTTGGCCGGGTCCTCGCTAACAAACCTCCCCACCCCCGGGTCATAGTACCGCGCCCGCATGTACACCAAGCCCGTCTCGTCCTCCGACGGATGGCCCAGACCGCCCACCCACTTGTGCTTCGACCCACTCTGCCCCGTGAGCCCCCGCACTCCTCCATACACGTCGTATTTCCGCACCGACGTGAGGTTTCCTCCGCCGTCCACGATGCCCAGCACCGACCCCAGCCCGTCGTACGCATACCACCCCGGCGCGTTCGCTCCAATGCGCTCGTACTCCGGCCCCCGCGCCCCGTGCAGGAACGT
>SYMT01000266.1 GCA_005805375.1 Actinomycetota bacterium | reverse complement strand
CGGCCCCGACATCCACGGCGGCAAGGCTCTGCGCATCGTCGGGTGCGGCGGTGGGGGAGACAATCGTCTTCATCAGCCGTCCTATCGGCACAATCGTGCCGCCTCTGCCGTCGCTCCAGCCATAAGTTAACGCATATGGGGTGACGCGGCGTCTGGTGGAAGCCTCTCACGGATTGTCACCCGTCCTGCGCTTCGACGCCGACCGGGGCCGCATTTCACTCTCTGCCCGGGCCCACCGCAGCATGCAGCCGCCGGAGGTGGAACTGATCCGCGAAACGGACAGCGCCGGCGGCGACCTGTACACCACCGAGACCCGATCGGAGTGGCCCGCCCCATTTCTGGTGGCGTATGGCGCGCGCCGCGGCTCCACCCTCGGGGGAGCACGCTCCGGCCTGGACGCTGCGGAAGAAGGCGGCGCGCGGACCCTCTTCGATGAAGAAGCCACGCTGATTCGGGCCGCCGAGTGGCTCCTCGGACTGAAAGGGAAGGCGGACGACCCGTCGAACCTCCGCCGCGAGCGGGATGGCGCCTTCTTGAAGGCGGTGCTGGAAACCCTCGTCTCGCTCCTGCCCGGCGTCGTGGCCATTGAAATCTCCACGACGACGGAACGCTGGTTCGTGCTGGGCGACGAAGGCGAGGAGACTACCTCTGCCGGAGCGTCCGCCACCCGGGAGCGGGTGCCGCTCGAGGCCCTGAGCGATGGCTACATCACGACGGCAAGCTGGGTGATGGACATGATCGCCCGCTGGGCCGAACGCGCCCGCCATCTGGGCTACACCGTCCAGGGAAACTTCACCCATCAGATGACCGGAGTCGCCGTGGTGGACGAGCTGGATCTGCACCTTCACCCCCGCTGGCAGTGGGAGGTGGTCCGGCGCCTGCGTGAGGCCTTCCCGCGGATGACCTTCGTCGTCACCACCCACAACCCGGTCACCGTGCTGAGCGCGAATCCGGGGGAAGCCTTCGTCCTTCGCCACGAACGGCTCGAGGATGGGTCCCCTACCGGCAGGGTAGAGGTCGTGCCGGTCCACCTGGAGGTGGGAATGGACGTCGAGTCCCTCCTGGACAGCGAGGGGTTCTCCCACACACCGGTAGTGAGCAGGGAGACTCTCACCGCGATTCGGGACTACCAGAACGCGCTCCTGTCGGGCGACCGTGCCGCGATTGACGAGGCAGGCAGGAAGCTCGGTCCGCGCCCCGAGGAGCTCCTGACGGAGGCGCAGATGCGCGATTCCGAGCACCTGATCCAGGAGATGTTCGCAGGCCCGACCGAGGACTACTCGCATGTGTGGGATCTCATTGAGGCATAGCTGTGATCCGGTATGAGCGCCCCGACCCACCGGAAGACTTTCAGGACAAGTCTGCCGCTGTTCTCGACGACTTGTGCAAGTACATTCGTGAGTGGCGCGGTCCGCTGGAGACTGCCACCCTGCCGTTCGACCGGAAATTCTGGTCCACTTACACTTGCGCTTTCGAGAAAGCGCAGCACTGGAAGTGCGGGTACTGTGAGCGCCACATCAGCAGGCGAACTCGCGACCTTGAGCATTACGCTCCCAAGGCAGAAGTCACTGTTCTGTCCCCTGCCTCCGTCCGAACCGAGGCTCCAGGCGGAAAGCCCACCGGCACGCCGCCTGCCCTCTGTCGGCAGCCCGGTTATTGGTGGCTGGCGTACTGTTGGGAGAACTGGCTGATTGCATGCAAGGACTGCAACCAGTACTGGAAGCTCAATCTCTTCCCGGTCCGGGACGACAACCATCCGGACTGCTCCCTGAAGCCGGAAACATCCGGGTTCGACCTGAACGGGGCAGAACCACTGCTCCTGAATCCGTTCTTCGGCCCGGACCCGGAAGATGCTCTTGAGTTCGAACGGAGCGGTGGCGTGCTCCCGGGTGGCGATTCACCTCACGGTCCGGAAACCATCCGTACCTGCGGCCTGAATCGCACCTCGCTGGTGCGGAGACGCGGTCGGCTGGCTGACCACATTGCCCTGCTGTGCCACCTTGCCGTCCGCAGCCGCTCCAGGCCTGCGGAATTCGGGGCAATTCTCAGCAACCTCGCGAATTGGAGCCGTCCCGGCGCCGAACACGCTGCTGTGGCGCGCGGGTTGCTGCGCGCGCGGGTGTATCCAATCACGGATCCCGAAATCACCTCCGCAACCCGAGCCCTCTGTCAGCGGGTTCAGGCCGCGAAGCGCAAAGACGACCGCGCGGCACTTTTCGCGGGAGTTCAAGCAGTGAATCACCTTGGGGCCGAGCATCTCCCGTTTGCGCCGACCGTACAGAAGGTAGCGGAGGCAGAATTGCGACTGAGTTGGCAAACGCTAGCCCGCAAACCCGCAGCAGCCCCAACGCTGCGCACAAGTGCCCGGGAGAGGCGCCGCGCAGCGTCAGCGGACACGAGTTCGTCCGTCACCCCGTAGCGGGACCCGGAAGCTTCGGCGGCACATTTCCCTACTCAGTCCGGCGGGAACAGGTCCGCGACCGGGCAGCGGAAGCCGGGGAGGACGTCTTCGGCGGCGAGGATGTCTCCCGCGTGGGAAACGGCGCCGGAGCCGTCGGGGCGATGGGCGGCTACAGTGCGCGTGTCCGGGTCCACGATCCAGACCAATCGGCCTCCCGCAGCGAGGTACTCCTCCGTTTTCGCCCACAGAACTCGGGACAGATCGTGGGGGTAGCTGACCTCCACCGTCAGATCCGGGCCCACCCGACAGTGTCCGCCCGGAAGCTTGCCGCAGGGAATGCGACCCCGGTGCAGGAAGGACGCATCGGGGCGGCGCGCGCGATCACCGTCCTCGCCGCAACACTGGTATCCGGCGTCCGCACCCGGAGCCCAGCCGCTGCGGGTGGCGCACTCATAACCGGCGAGGCAGCGTTCTATCCGGTTTGCGACCCAAGCGGAACACATTCCCATCTGCTTCTCCACCAGCACGCCGTCTACCAGTTCGTAGTGGTCGCCGACCCGCAGGGCCAGCAGGTCGACTGCCGGACGGCGTGGGGCGCCCGCCGCCGGGGCCGCCGGAGTCAGGGTCATCGCAGGCGCCTCTCCCTACCCGCCCAGCAGTTCCGCCAGCAGGTTCCCCTGCGGGTAGCTGTGGCCGAGATGCTGTCGGAAGCCTTCTGCAGCGGGAACGCCCAGCAACCGGCCGCGCTCGGCCGCCCAGTGCTCCATCG
>SYMT01000265.1 GCA_005805375.1 Actinomycetota bacterium | reverse complement strand
TTGCGGCCCCGCACCCGGTACTCGTAGGTACGTCCGGGCGTGAGCCCCGAGTGCGTGAAGGAGACGAGGCCGCCCGGATCCGTGGAGGGACTCGCGGTACCCACGACGGCGAACGTGGACCCGCCATCCGCGGAGCATTCCAGTTCCGTGGTACCTGTGGGAGTATTCGGATCGCGCCAGCGGAGATCCACGCTCGTCTGGCTGACCCCCAGCACCTGCAGGTCCGCCGGGGCGGCGGGGAAAGTCAGCGCCTCGACCGGGTCGGTAAACGCGGACTGCAGCGTGCCGGCAAAGGCCCGGATGCGGTAGCGATAGCGCGTGTTGGGCGTCCCGGTGGAGTCCGTGTAGGTGGTGCTGTTCGCCGGCAGCGTGGCAAGCAACTGGAACGCCCCGGGGCCGGCGGATCGCTCCAGATGGAAGCCCTGCTCACCACTGCTGCGGTCCTGCCAGTCCACCCGGAGGCGGTCGGTGGCCAGCGGCGTGACGGCAAGGTTCCCCGGCAGGGTAGGAGGTGTTCCGCCGCCGCCGCCGCCGGTGGAATTCAGGAAGACGCTGACGGTACCTGACCCGTGTCCGGTTACGGCGACATCCGGGCGGCCGTCCCGATTGAAGTCCCCGATGGCCGCTCCCTGCGCATCTCGTCCCTGAATGTCCCAGCCCCACCGCTCTGCGAAGCCGAGGTACTGGCCGTTGTTGAGCATCACGGAGAACGCACTGGTGCCCCGGTTCGGAATGACCAGGTCGGTCCTTCCATCGCCGTTCATGTCCTCGGCCCGGATGAGATGGGGATAGGTACCGCCGAGGACGGAGGGCAGGACATCAAAGGTCCCAGTCCCCTCGTTGATGAGTACCTGAAAGCGATGGTCGAAGGTGAGCCAGACAACAATATCCGGTTTCTGGTCTCCGTTGAAGTCACCGACAGCAACGCCGTGGGCATAGTTCCCGGAACCTCCCACACGGTAGGAGCGCCCACTGGTGAAGGTACCGGCGCCGTTCCCGAAATAGACATACACGTTCCCCGGGAGGAGGCCGGCCACGGCCACGTCCGGGTTCGAGTCGCCGTTGAAGTCGGCGCTGCAAAGTTGGCCGCCGTACCCGGAAAACCCATAGGTCACAGGGGCGCCGAACGTTCCGTCCCGGCGATTCTGCAGGTAGGTGAGCCGGGCGGGGTCATGGTGGCTGGTCGCCAGATCCGGCCACCCATCCTTGTTGAAGTCCCGGATGACGAGGCCATGCGCGTAGTCGTTCGCCCGGTAGCGAATGGCCCGCGCGAATGTCCGACCGCCCTCGCCCAGGCAGACCAGGACCACCCCAGCGCTCGGATGGGTAGCGACAATATCGTTGCGGCCATCGCGGTTCACGTCGGCGATCTCGGCATCACTCCAGTGCCAGTTCCCGCCCGTGTCCCCCACCGAGATGTACACCGTCTGCTCGAAGGAACCGTCCCCTTTCCCGTAGAGGGTCCCCAGCGAGGCGCGGGTAGGGGTAACGAGGTCGAGAAATCCATCGCCGTCGAGGTCGCCGGTCGTAATGTCGAAGGCAGTGGGCGCTTCATAGACGAGTGGCCGCTCAAAGGCAATCGGCGGGGCAGGCAACGGACTCCCCCCATACTCGACCAGATACCCCACCCGGACGTGCCCTTCGGGTGAGTCATTCCAACGCGTTCCAGCACCCCAGGTGTGGAGGGCGTTCTCGTTGGCGCCGTCGCCATTGTCAGCATTGTTGGGTTCCCCCGACGTCCAGTTAGTGTAGGACCAGGTCTCGCCGGTGATCCACTCCCACCCTTCTCCCGGCTCGCCACTCCCGGGCTTCTGGCGGCCCCCAAGCCAGCACCAGTCCGTGTTTGCCGCCGGAAGGTTGGTCGCCACAAATGCCGTTTCGGCCGCGGAAGTAAGCGTGGCGAGGTAGCCGGGGAATCCGGCGTGCGTTCGCTGGCGTGCCGCACTGCCGGCATTCACCCAGTTGACCTGCACGCTGGGCTTAACCAACTCGTAGTAGTGTCCATTCGCGGGGTTGAACACGGGACCGTTCCCCCCCTGGGTTGCACCGGGGCGGGCTGCGAAGGCGAGCAGAAAAACGACCAGCCCGAGACCGGCCAGGTGGAGCAAACGACGACGGAGGGGAGTCAGGGCACCCATGGGAAAAAGCCTCACTCAGATTCTCATTTCAGGATACCACACCCCCCTTCCGTGAATCATCGGGACTGGCACTACTCGACGCGAAGAGGCGCACACTGTCCGTAGCCGGCCGGTGCCTGGCATCCACCCAGCGCGTCGCCCTGGCCCGCAGCGATCCGAACGTGCCGGGAAGTTGCGGGACCCGCGCCTCAGTTCCGAGGCGATCGGCACGCCCGCCACCGGGAATGGGTGCGAGGAGAGGACCTTGCGCCTGGCGGCGCGCTTTCGAGGTCCGTGCCTTCGGGTCGCCGGCGGGTGACTGCGGGCTCTCGCACATCCTCTCAGCCGCGGTGACCGTATCCGGCGGACCCGAATTGGTGAAGCGGCGACACAGACCCGGGCGCCCCGTGCAACGAGAAGTGGATCGCGGTCGCTTTCTGCACTCCCGTCAGGAAGCCGTCCTTCGTGTATCCTGCCTGCCCGATCGCGGAGCCGTGGCGTAGCTCCTCCAGAGTGGCACGGATCGCGCCCCGGACCGACTTGTTGCTCTTGACGACAAAGTCCTGACATTCCAACACGGAATGCTGGTGGTACACCAGTTGGAGTTCCATCCACACCATGGTGGGCTTGCCGGGGGCAGGCACCGACGTGTTCCAGCGCACTTCGCCGGCGTCGGGAAACAGCGTCATGGTGTACCGGAGCGGTCTGGTCATGGTTTCGTTGGCGCTGAAGTCGTTCTGGAAGACCGGTCCGGCGCCGGCCGGGGGATTTTCGATCTCCACCCTGGCCCGGTTGTAACTCCCTACCCAATCGGGAGGAACCGGGAAGGTCCGTGAGGGGGTTCGCCCGGAGGGTCCTGGTTGGCAGCGCGATTTCTGTGGAACCCCCGTGTCCACCACCCACTCGGCTCGGGTGCCGACGCGCTGCAGGCCATCGGCGTCCGCGATCACGGGATGCCCGGACCCATTTTCCACTTCGCCCACAAACCCAAAGGGCCAGAATCCGAACTTCCGCACGGTGGCGTCGCCCCACTCGCCGACCACCACTTTCGGCGGGGGCGTGTCTCCCGGCACGGTGGTCACCCAGTGCAGCACCGCCTGCACCTCACCCTGGCAGGTGGCCAGCGATCCCGCCGATCCCTGCTGCACGAAGTTGCTCGCTCCCAGTTGCTGCGTCGCGGGCCAGGCGCCCCTGGAATTCGCCCACGGCCCGTCCCCGCCGTTGGCGCCGCTCATGGGGTAGACGATCTGCCAGGTTCCGGCGTGGGCCGGCAGGCACGGCAGCCACAGGAGCAGTGCGAGGGCAGCCACGCTCCAGCGCCTCAGAAACCCGCCGAACCGGGAAATCGCTGCCACTCGGCGGCAAAGCGTTGCACACTGAAGCTTGGGAAACGTCGTGGAGCGCCTCCGTCTGTGGGGAACCCTGCTCACACGGGTAGGGAGTGATTGGGTCTTGCGCGCCGCAGTCGCAATGGGTGGGGCGGCGCTTGCAGCGGCTGGGGCCCGCAGTACCGCGGGGGATACACCCGGCGGGAGCGTGCCCAGCACGCAACCCTCACGCAACCCTGACCCGCGAGTCGAGGCGCACCGCATCGGCGCCGGTTCGCGCCAGTGGGGGGTGAGCAGCGCGTGCTCCGCACCCCTGAGGGCGGCGGCCTGGAGACGCTGCTTCCGGAGTGGTGCTGGCGGCACAGCAGCTCTCCGCGCCACACGGCATCCCTCGTCCAGCAGCGCGAAGTTCGGCCTATTCGCTATTGAATCGATGCGGGGGTGTACGCGGCAGGCCGCACCGAGCCTGAGCGCTCGGGAAGATCGGTGCCGGCACGCAGCGCCTGCAGGGAGGCGACGGTCATGAGACCGCCCCAAAGAGCGGCAGCGGAACGACGGATCAGAGACATCGGGACCTCCTGTGATGGAGTGGGGCAGCCGATGGCCGCCTATAAGCCCGCATGACAATTTGTATTGTGGGTGGATTCCGATTCTGGCCGGTAAGTTTCTCCGTGCAGGACGCAGCGGATATGCAGTGGATTTGTGGTCGTGATTCCTGTCAGCCGCTGGGACTGGTCCGGCCCCACGCGGACCGAGGCCGACCGGGAAGGCGGGGCCCCACGCCTCAGTCCAGAGACGATCGTCGCGCGTACTACCGGAAATGGGCGCGAGGAGTGGGCAGCACGCGGTGGCGCTCCTGTCGGGTCCCTGCCTCCTGGCTGGCGGCGCCGCGAGCGTGTGTCTTCGGAGCGCCCAGGTAGGATTTCGACAATCACCTCGCGAAGTGGGAGAAATGAGCACAGAACAGAACCACGGAACGGAACTCTCTCGCCGCACGGTCGTGGCGGCGGCGGCGGCAATGGCGGCGGGTGCGGCAGCCGGGAGCGGTGAAGCGGCAGAGGTCGAGCGGGCCGTCACGCGCGGCAATCTGCGCCACTCGGTCTGCCTCTGGTGCTATCGCATGAAGACCGCTGAGATGGCGCCCATTGCGCGGAAACTGGGGCTGGTCGGAATTGATCTGGTGGCGCCCGATGACTTCCCCGTCTTGCAGGAACACGGGCTCCTCTGCACCATGACCAGCGGCGTGTGGGGGGGCATTCCGAAGGGCCTCAACCGCAGGGAACATCACGCGCCGATCGTCGAGAGCCTGCGCGGGCTGATTGACGCCACTGCGCGCGCCGGCTTCCCCAATGTCATCTGTTTCTCCGGAAACCGGGCGGGCCTTTCCGACGAAGATGGCCTGAAGGTCTGTGCCGAGGGGCTGAAGCAGGTGGTGGGACACGCCGAGCAGAAGGGGGTCACGATCTGCATGGAGCTGCTGAATAGCCGCGTCAATCACGCCGACTACCAGTGCGATCGGACTGAATGGGGGGTGGAACTCTGCAAGGCAGTTGGTTCGGAGCGGTTCAAGCTGCTGTATGACATCTACCACATGCAGATCATGGAGGGGGACATCATCCGCACCATCCAGACCCACCACGCCTACTTCGGACACTACCACACCGGTGGGAACCCGGGCCGGAACGAGATTGACGAAACTCAAGAGCTGAATTACCCCCCCATCATGCGGGCCATCGCAGCAACCGGTTCTACCGGCATCGTCGCGCAGGAGTTCATTCCGCGGCAGCCGGACAAGATCGCCGCACTGGCGCAGGCCGTGCGCATTTGCGACGTGTAACGAGACGAACAGCAGGGAGGGAATGGAATGCGGACCACGTTGGTACTCGCAGGGTGCCTGCTGGCGCTCTCGGTAGGAATGACGCGCACGGCGCTGTCCGAGGGCCGAACCCCGGACCCGCAGCGCGTGCGCCGGCAGGTGCAGGAATGGCAGGCCACCCCGGAGGAGCGGCGCCTGGACCGGATCGGCTGGGCCCGCGACATTCGCGACGCTCTCCGGCTCGCGAAATCGGCGGGACGGCCGGTGTTCCTCTTCACTCACGACGGGAGGATGAACACGGGCCGCTGCTGAGGCGGCGCGTTCGCGCTGAGGGCGGGTCCGCTCTCCGATCCCCGGGTGATTTCCGTTCTGAATCGCTTCTACGTTCCCGTCTACACTGCCAACGAGGATTATGCGCGTGATGGCAGCGCACCGGCCGAGGAGAAGGCGGAAAACCAGCGCATCTTCCGGGAGTTCCTCGACCGCAAGCTCGGTACCGGGAGCGTGCATGTTTACCTGCTGTCGCCGGAGGGGCGGGGGTTGGGAGGTCTGGACATCGGCTCGGCTACTCAGACCGAGAAGCTGCTGGCTGCATTAGAGAAAACCGCCCGGGAACTGCGGACCGTTCCCGGAGACCCTGTGGTCCAGCCTGCGTCGCAGTCCAGCCCTCCGTTCTCCTACCGGGAGGACGCGGTCCTGCATCTCACCGCACGCGGTTTCAATCGGGGGTCGTGGCGCGAGTTTCCCGCCGAAAACTGGCTTGTGCTGCCCCGGCGCGAGTGGACGCGCCTGCTCCCACCCGCAGGGGCGCCTCTCGCAGTGGGTCAGATGTGGGAGGTGGAGCCGAAACTGGTCACCCGCCTCTACCACCGGTTCCACCCGCAGACTGAGGATACGCAGGACGATGTCGCCCGCAACCGGATCGAGGAGCAGGGCCTGACCGGAGTGGTGCGTTCGATTCAGGGCGATCGCGTGTTCGCCTGGCTCACGGGGCGCCTGCGGATGAAGCGTCCGTTCTACCCGGGCCGCGATGACCCGAATGAGGTGGACGCAGAGATCGGGGGCTTCGCCGAGTTTGACGGCCCCACCCGCCACCTGCTCGACTTCCAGCTCATTACCGAGCAGGCGACCTACGGCAAGGAAGGGTTCGGGGTGGCGGTGCGCACGGCGCGCGGCCCCCGCCCTGCGCTCCCCCCGGGGCAAGAGCAGGTGCTCTTCGACTTTGAAAGTGGCGGCGCTGTTGCCGACTGGAAGCCCGTCCCTCCCGAATCGGGTGGGGAAACTGAGCCGGCGCCTCGCCTGACCGTGCAGCGGGAGCACGCCCGATCGGGCCGTCAGAGCCTGCGGATCACCTTCCAGGGCGGGCACTGGCCCGGCGTCGAGACCACCCGCATTCCGGAAGACTGGGGTGACTTCGCGTCGTTCCGCGCCGAGGTCACCGTGGCCCGGTCCTGCCTGGTCGGCTTTCAGGCGATGCAGGAGCGGAGTTCCACCGCTCGCGGTTGGGACGCCGGCGTCAGCCGCTGGGTGAAGACCGAACTCCTGCGCCCCGGTACGACGACCGTGCGGGCGCCGCTGCATCCGAACGACTGGAGCGCGCTCCGCCCCGAGCTGGGACGCGTGATCAGCTTCCGAATCTTCCTCTACCGGCCGGCGCCCGGCGAAACGATCCATGTGGATCACATCCGTGTGACCACCACGCCCGACCCGGTGGAGCGGCCGAAGACGGCTTTCCGGGTTCTGGGCACCGACCTCACCGTCGAGAATGTCCAGGACCTGGGCAAGCAGCTTGCGGAGCAGTGGAAGCCTCCGCTGCCGCACACGGTGGCGGAGATCGAGGCGGACATGCGCCTGCGCCTGAGCGAAGCGCGGCGGTCCCACCCAAACGCGGTGCTGGCCGTGCTTCGGGATGGAGAGCGGGGCTACGACCCGGCACATCCCGATCGTGTCTACGACGGCTGGCGCGATGCCTACTGGTCCAGCCACGGTCCCGACAGCCTCACGCGAGACCGGGCGGAAAATCTGGGGCGGGCAGCGACACACGAGGTGTTCATGCGCCACCGGAGCCCGTTGATGCGGGTGGATCTGGAGAGCATTCCGCGTGGTTCACACATCGTGGAGGCCCGTCTGGTACTGGTGCGGGAGACAGAGGAGTATGATCCGGAGCGTCATCCGTTGAAGAACCCCAACATGTGGGTGGCCGAACCGTGCCGTCGTCCGTGGGTCGAGACGGAGGTGAACGCCTACGAATACGCCCGGGGAGCGTTCTGGAAGGTAGTGGGCGGCATGCATTGGGGCGAGGACCCGGACTTTGCGCCGCAATACGTGGCGTACGGGCCCGGCGGCGGCAAGGTCAGCGCGTGGGACTTCACCGGGGCAGTCCGCTACTGGAATTCGGGAGAGCAGCCGAACCACGGGTTCATGCTGCACTGCGATGCCTACGACTGGTTCATGCGCGCCTGGACCCGCGAGGCGCCCGAACGCACCAACCGGCCGGCGCTGCTGGTCATCTACGTGCCCCGACCTGGGTAAGTGGTGGTCGGCCGCCTGTCCGGCCGGGGCCGCGACCCCGGCGGCCCCGGCCTGTTGCTTATCCCTCCGGACGGCGCACCGAGGAAGGCGAACCCAACAATTTCGCTCTTGCGTGCGACTGACTAATCTGCTACCATTCTGCCTGTCGCGAGGGGCGTTAGCTCAGTTGGTTAGAGCGCCGGCCTG
>SYMT01000032.1 GCA_005805375.1 Actinomycetota bacterium | reverse complement strand
GTGCTGTTGGCGTGGATTTGGCAGGCGCGGAAGCGCTGTACCGCCAGGGGATGCAGCCGATACACCCGACTGGGGGTCCCGTCCAGGAAGGTGCGGAGGGCGTGGAGCCAGTTGCGCTCCAGGCCGCCGGTGGCCTCCAAGCCGACGCGGAGTGGGGTGTCAGGCAGGTTGCGATAAGGAGTGAGCCAGGCGCGGAGGGCGGCATGGCCGGAGGGAGTATCGTCAAAGCGGAGCGCCGCGCCGAGGCGCTGGCCGGCGGGATCCAGGAGACAGGCGTCGAGATAGCCTTTGCTGACATCCAGACCGCAGGCATGGTAGTGAGTGGGGAGTGGGTGAGCCATCTTCGTAGGGGGAAACGGGCGCCCGTCGGGACGCTGAGGATCACCGAGGGAATAACTTCCCGATTTGGCGGTTCCGTACAGGGGTCCCTGAAATCAGGAAGTTATTGAATTGACGATCCTGAGAGAGGCTGGGGTGAGCCCCCCCGGGAAGTGGGTACCGCGCGTACTGGCTATGCGGGCTCGAAGCACCGGGATACCTCCACGCGCACAGACCCCCGCCGGGGAGGGGCAGTCTCCGGCACGGGGTCTCGCCCCAGGTCCGAGGTCGCCCTTACCCACAACCGGGGGAGTTATACCCACTCCCAGGGGTGGGGTGGGGCTGACCACTACCAATGGCCGGCGTCCACACCACTTTGCTTATACCAGTCCGAGGCGATAGCCTCGTCCCCCCTGACAATCTCCACACCGTTCCCAGCACTTCGCCATCGCCAGGACCTTCCGTTTCGAGCGCCCCACCCCCACGATCTCACCGACCAGAACGTCTCGGTCAAGCGCCCCACCGCGCAAGTCTCGCCGGAGTCCGAGGCGATAGCCTCGTCCCCCCTGACAATCTCCACGCCGTTCCCAGCACTTCGTCGTCGCCGGAACCTCCGGGTCGCGCGTCCTACCCGGGGGCCCGCGGAGCGTAGCGCCCGGCGTGGTGGAAAGACCCATGCGGACGTGCTCGCTGAAGCGAGCGTCCGAGGCGGCCGCTTCGGACTCCGGCGAGACTTGCGCGGTGACGCCGGTGTCACTCGGGCGGCGCGGCGCGTCCCGTTCCCGCACCCCTTCCCCACTGCTACGCGCTTGCGGGAGCCCCTCCGGCGCGAGCGCCACACCTCGTGAGGCTCGCTCAGGGGAAGCCCGCCGCACGCACTCTCCCACATGCGGCAGCGCCGCGGATGACAGCGCCCGGAATACCCGGCATCTGGCCGGCCGAGTCGGGTTGGTTTTTTCTGCATGACTACCCGAGACGCGACCGGCAGCGCCCCGGTCCGCCGCGAGAGCGCCCGCAGACCACGCCATCGCAAGCCCCCGGATGGCACTGCTGACAGGCTGCCACCAGTGCGGCCCCGCATCAGGAGGCGGCGTCCCGTGGGACAGGGCCCCCGACCCGGAGTCTCCGAACTCCGACTCGGAGCTGGCCCGGCGTCCGGCAACCGGCGCGGCGGCCTCAGGAGCCTCATCCGGAGTCTCCGTACTCCGCTTTGGAGCTACCCGTCCGGGGTTCGAGCGCCCTCAACCCTCCCAGGCGGCTTGTGTCTGTGCAGTGCCAACGCAGGCGGTATCATCGGGGGAACCGTCCTGGAATCTCCGAAGTGGAGCACGGAGACTCCAGAGGCGCGTCGCCTCGTGGATCACGTTCTGACTCAGGATAGGTGTCATGGACGCACCCATCACTCCCCGGTGTCAGGCGCCGGCGGGCGTCTGCCGGGCACCATCAGCCAGTTGCGCCCCTGGACTTCCCAGTGCCCCAGCCCCATGTTCGCGATGAAGGTCATTGCCGAACGCGCTGTGCGTCCCGCAAAGCGCACCGGTACCGGCCCCACGAAGTTCCCGCCCACCACCATCAGGGGCACGTCCGGCGTCGTGTGCAGCGACTGTACCACTGCGGGCCAGTCCTGCGGTTCGGGGGTATCGGGTTGAAGTCGGTCCGTACTGCGGGGTTCCGCCATCATCGCGTGGTGCTATCAGCCGGGTGACGCACGACCTGCCAGCGGATGGGCTCGCTCCACCAGCGGGAGGGACAGGCGGCGCCCGGCGAAGTGCGCGGCGACCGCACTCTGAATCATTTCGACGGCGGCGCGGGCGTCATTCCCGGAAGCCAGGGGTGGGCGCTCCTCCCTGACGGCGGAGAGGAGGTCGGCGACGAGGGCCTGGTTGGCGCGTTCGAGGGCGTTCCATCCCTGCGCCGGAAGGAGGTGCGGGGGAATCTCGGGCTGGATGATGGTGAGATCCGGATCGGGCGTGGGGAGGAGATAGGGGCGTTTGGACAGGTAGACCGGGGATTTCAGGTCACTCCAGAAGGTCAGAGTGCCGCCGGTGCCCCAGAGTTGCCAGTGGAGGTACTGAGCGCCGCCGCCGTCGTCGCCACGCATGGATTGGGCCTCGGCCAGCACCCCGTGATCGAACCCGTAGAGGCCCACGATATCGTCCCCGCAGAGGGGCCCGGCGCCCATCGGGCCGTCGTAGATATCGCTCCTCTGCGCGTCGTGCCCGTGGTCGCCAACCCGCCCGTCGCACCAGCGTGCTTCCCCGGCGAAGGTCCGCAGGAGATCGAACAGGTGGGTGCCGTGGATGAGGTGCTCGAGCGCGCCGCCGCGCGAGTCATTCTTGGTCGAGAGCCGCACCATCCGCAGCGAACCGATGCGACCCTCACGGAGCAGGCGAAGCGCCAGTGCGGGAGCAGGGAAGACCCGATTCTGATGGGCGACTGACAGGAGTGCGCCGCTGTGCGTGCAGGCTGCGACAATCCGATCGGCTTCCTCCAAACAGCGGCTGAGGGGCTTCTCGCAGTAGATGGCGCGGGCGCCGGCCGCGATGGCCGCAGAGATCATCTCCACGCGCTGGTCCAGCCAGGAGGGAGCGACGATCACCAGATCGGGCCGTTCCTGGCGCAGCAGTTCCTGGAAGTCGGCATACGCCCGGATGGCCCCGCTGCGCTGTTGCGCCTTGCGACGGCCCGCCTCGTCCGGATCGCTGACGGCGACCACAGACACGTTGGGCAAACCGGCGGCCGCGGTGTCGAGACCGTGGCCGAAATCCCCACGGCCGGTGTGCCCCAGGATGGCGGCACGTGCGGCGATGCCCGGCGCCACAGGGTCATGGATCGGGTCGTGCATTTCTCTCCCCAGACGCCGTCCCAGGAATCCCTTGCGCCGGATGGGCACCACGTCTTGTCACCCGGTGCCGGCTACCAAACTCAATTGGAGATTTTCTGCTGGCTCTGCGGGTAGGAATTCCTGACAGCGAGGAAGAACTCCTTCCGTGAAGGAAATCTACCCTACTTCGCAACGTTCCTCTTCCGACAAGGAGTGGTCATGCGCACCCGAAAGGCATTCACGCTCATCGAGCTCCTGGTTGTGATTGCGATAATAGCAATTCTTGCTGCCATCCTGTTCCCGGTCTTCGCCCAGGCCCGTTCGAAGGCCCGGCAGATCGCCTGCGTCTCCTCCATCAAGCAGTGGGGCACCGCTGCGCTGATGTACTCGCAGGATTATGACGAGAAGTTCACCCGGTTCTTCACGCAGATCAACAACGTGCGTCCGGCAGCCAATTTCGACTGGAAGACGGGCTGGAACCGCAACGGCTTCTACTGGCACGAGAACATCTTCCCGTACATCAAGAACTACCAATCACTCCTCTGCCAGCAGGCGCAGGGTCGATTGAACCCGTTCTGCCTCCCGTACGGATGAAACTGGGCATACGTCAACGCGCACTCGCTGGCGGAGTACCAGTTTCCTACGGACACGATCCTCATCGCCGACGGCAGGGGGCGCCTGACCAACGCCGGCGATCGGAATATGTGCAATGGCCTGCGGGCCCTGTTGGATGGTCCGTGCGCCGATTGCCTGGATGAGAACAGGTACATCTACGGTCACGGCCTTGTCCCGCCGGCTTCGGCGGCCACCAACCCGGCAAACGTGAACCTGAACGTGAACTGGTCTGTGAGCGGTCGGCATTATGGTAAGGGAACGCTGCTGTTCATGGACGGGCACGCGAAGGCGACCGATGCCGTTGAAGTGAACAAGTGCAACAACCTGTGGGACGGCGACGGTGCTGCGGGCAACTGCCGGGTCGGCCGCGGGGCGAAGTACAACACCAACTACTTCTGATCCTTGGAGCAGACGGCCCGCCCGTTTGCCTGTTCTGGGCCCGGTCACAGCGGTCCGGCAGAACCTCCGCCGGACCGTTTCCCTTCTCGCGGGATTTCCGCAACTGAGGCGTTCCCCATCATGACCCGACTCAGCTACGTCAACGGCGCCGCGTCGCGCCCTCTGATCGGACTCACCATCGGCGACTACTTCGATGCCGTGGCGCAGCGGCAGCCGGAGCACGAATCTCTGGTTTGTTACCCGTCCGAGCAGCGCTACTCCTATGGAGCGCTGCTTGCGGCAGTGGACCGGTGCGCGCGCGGACTACTCGGGTTGGGCATCGAGCGCGGCGACCGGGTCGGCGTCTGGGCGCCCAATCGAGCTGAGTGGGTCGTGCTCCAGTTCGCTACGGCGAAGATCGGCGCGATCCTGGTGAATGTGAACCCGGCCTATCGCTCAGCCGAACTGGAATACGTGGTGGGCCAGTCGGGCCTCCGCCTGCTCGTGTTTGCGCCCCGGGTGCGGCGGAGCGACTATCTGGAGATCCTGCAGCAGGTGATTCCCGGGCTGTCCTCGCTGCCTGCCCGTCCGGACCGCATCTCGTGTGAGAAGTTTCCGCACCTGCAGGCGGTAGTGCAGTTGGACGACCCGGGTGCGCCCGGCCTCTGGGGTTGGGAAGATCTGCTGGAGCTCGCGGACCGGGTTCCTGCGGACCGGCTGGAGGCCCTCCGGCACGTCTTGCAGTTTGATGACCCGATCAATATCCAGTACACCTCCGGCACCACCGGCTTCCCCAAAGGCGCCACG
>SYMT01000264.1 GCA_005805375.1 Actinomycetota bacterium | reverse complement strand
CGTTCGACATCACGCGCGAATCCCCGAAGAATCGAGAGCGCTACGGCCGGCATGTCTTCAGCCAGAGCGTGTTGATTGCGCGGCGGCTGGTGGAATCGGGAGTGAGGCTCGTCGCAGTCAACTGGGTCCGCCATGACGACGGCGCCGGCGGTCAGGGCTGGGACAGCCACGCGAAGCACCTGGAGTGGAGCCGGGACGAGCTGCTCCCGCCGACGGACGGCGCGGTCTCGTCGTTGCTCGAAGACTTGCACGACCGCGGCATGCTCGATGAGACGCTCGTGGTGATGACCGGTGAGTTCGGACGCACCCCGCGGTTCAACAAAGACGGCGGACGGGACCACTGGCCCAACGTGTTCAGTGTGTTTCTAGCCGGCGGCGGCATCCGGGGCGGGCAGATCTACGGCAGCAGCACCCCGGACGGCGCCTATCCTGCCAGCGACCCCGCCCGGCCTGGGGATCTGGCAGCGACCCTGCATCACTGTCTCGGCATCTCCCCGGACACGCTCATCTACGATCGGGAAACCCGGCCGCACCCCGTGGCCGAGGGCGAGGTGCTGCACCGGCTGCTGTAGCAGGGACATGCCCGGCTACTATCTCGGCGCGGACCTCGGAGGCACCAACTTCCGGATAGGCGTCCGCGCGGCCGGCTCGCCAGACCTGCTGCTGGATCGGGAGAGCTTTGTCGCCGCCCCGGATTGGGACTGTACCGCACTCGGGGAGGCGCTCCGGACCGGGTGGGACCGCATCCTCGCGCGCCACCCGGAACTCGGCGTCGGTGCAGACGGGTGCCTCGGGCTCGGCTTCGGTCTGACGGGGGACATTGATCCCTTGAACGGTTGGTGCCGTACGATGCCGCGGTTCGCCGGGCTCGAAGACCAGCCGCTCGGAGCACATCTCCAGGCACAGCTCGGGGTCCCGGTACGACTCCTGAACGACGGCCTGGCCGCAACGCTGGCCGAGCTGCGGGCAGGCGCCGGGATGGGAACGCGCGACTGGCTCCTCATCACCCTGGGCACCGGCATCGGCTGCGGAGTGGTATTGGGCGGGCGCCTCCTTGTCGGTGAGGGGGGCCGAATCGGGCGCGTCGGCCACCAGGTGATTGACCTGGACGGTCCACTGGGATGCCACTGCGGGTTCCGGGGCTGCTGGCAGACGTTCGCGGGCAAGGAGGGCGTGACCGGCCGAGCCCATACGGTCGCCGCCACCCACCCCGATTCCCAGCTCGCCCACGCCCTCGCCGAGCACCCGGACCTGAAACGCATTACGGAACTCGCGGATGCCGGGGACGCAGCCAGCCGGGAGGTACTCAGACAGACCGGCACGTACGTCGGCATCGGTCTCGCCAATCTGGTGAAAGCGTTCGGCCCACAGAAAATCCTGGTGGGCGGGGGCATAGCCGAAAATTGCCGGTGGCTCCTGGACGCCGCGCAGGAAGCCGTCCACGGGTGGGCAGTGAAACCCTACCAGCGGGTGCCGGTGGTGCCTGCCGGATTCGGCAAGGACGCGGGACTGATCGGTGCGGTGCTGCTGGCGGAAGCAGGGGTCTGTTGAGCGAAGGTGTCCTCCGCCTTCCCCCTGCGAGAATTGTAGAACTGGTGCAGATGCGCAGCGAACCCGGTGGGCAGGGGAGTGCGCGTGCCCGCCCGGCGAAGCCCCCGACCAGGCACGTCACAACGCACAGCCTGTCCTGTTCACCCTGCGGCAGTCGCCTCCTGATCCAGCCGCAGCGCCGACGAGCGAGCGGGGGCACCCAAAAAACAAACCGGCGCGGCGCCGAAGCGCCGCGCCGGTCCCGCAAGAATCGCGGGAGCACTCGATCCCGAGGGAATCGTGTTTCCGTTAGTTAGCAAGGTCCAGCGGGCACATGTTGGACGGCGGCCGGGCACCTGTCCAGAGATCCCTCGCGCCGCTGCTGATGAGGTACTGGCGGCGGTACCACTTCACATGCCCGTCGGCATGGACGAAGTTACCCCCCTCAGCGTGCCGGTCGTCCGGGGAGCTCCACGGAATAAACCCGGACCCGTCATTCGACCGATAAGTGACAGGGCGCCGGTACGCGCGGGTGGTGGGGTTGTAGCTATTGCAGAATACCCACGGTTGGAGGTATTCCGTCTGGTATTCGGTGGCATCCCCGAAGGCGATGGTGCCCGCCGGCCTCTCCACCTGTGCGAGGGTATACGGGCCGTCGCCGATCTGACGGTTGGTGTAGCCCAGGTTGTTGTTGTAGCCGTAGCCGTTCGTCGTGTTGTAGCTGCTCTTGCGCTGGATGGAAGGACACCCAAACACGCCACTGCTTGTCGCACGCGACAGGGCGCCGCGAGCACCCCCGCCATAGGACTGCACGTACGGCTCCAGGAGCCGCATCCAGAAGCCCTCCCAGGCAAGATTCGGAGGCGTCCCGTTTCCGTAGATCGAAACAGGCATGGTCTCGTCGTAGTCCTGGGTGTACATCATCCAGGCATTACCGAGTTGTCTCAGATTGGAGGTGCAGAGGGCTGCCCGCGCCTTCTCCCGGGCCTGTGCGAAGACCGGGAAGAGGATGGCAGCGAGGATGGCGATAATTGCTATCACCACGAGAAGCTCGATGAGTGTGAAGGCACGCCGTACGCGACGCATGATCTGGTTTCCTCCAGCGGCCGGGGCCCATCGCCCGGTCCGTACCCAGGGGCTCCGGGTCGTGTGCCCGGAGGGGTGGATGAAATCCGCTCAGCCGCATGGTTCCAGGCGATGCCGTTCACTTCCTGCATTGAGCCCAATTCTTAAAATTCGCAATTTTGACGCTCTGGAAGGACGCACAACACCCACAATTCCGTGTGTATGGCGCCGCCGCCCAATCGAGCGAAGCGAGCGGCGCGCCCGAGTCAGCGGTGCAGGCGCGCCAGGCGGCGTTCGGCTTCGGCGAGGGTCTCGGGCCGCTTGGGAAAGGCGAAGCGGATCTTCTGTTTCCCATCGGACGCTCCGGCCGGATAGAAGCTGCTGCCCGGAACGACCGCCACCCCAATCTCCTTGAGCAGGAACATCGTGAAGGCGACATCATCCGGGTACCCGAACGACGTGATGTCCGCCATCAGGTAATAAGCGCCCTCGGGCACGAAGGGGCGCATTCCGGCGCCCCGCACCATCGCCGCCACCCGGTTGCGGCGCTCGGTATAGTTGCGGACGAGACTTTCGAAGTAGGGCGCGGGCAGGTCGAGCGCCGCCACGGCGGCCTCCTGGAGCGGGTGCGGCGCTCCCACGGTGAGAAAGTCATGCACCCGGCGGATGCCGATGCTGAGGTCCTCGGGCGCCACCGCCCAGCCAAGCCGCCAGCCGGTCACGCTGAAGGTCTTGCTGGCGCCGCTGATGGTGATGGTACGATCGAGCATTCCATCAAGGCTGGCGATGGACACATGCTCCCGGCCGTCGTACAGGATGTGTTCGTAGATCTCGTCGGTGATCGCCAGCGCATCGAACTCCTGACAGAGCGAGGCGATGACCTCAAGTTCGGCGCGAGAAAACACGTGCCCGGTCGGGTTGTGCGGAGTGTTGACGATGATGGCCCGCGTCTGCGGCCCAAATGCCGCACGCAGTTCCGCCGGATCGAAGCGCCACCGGTCGCCTTCGGCGGCCGGTTCATGCAGCGTCACGTAGACCGGCCGCGCGCCCGAGAGGACTGCGTCCGGCCCGTAGTTCTCGTAGAACGGTGTGAAGACGATGACCTCGTCACCCGGATTGCACACGGCGATCAGGGTAGCGATCATCGCCTCGGTCGCCCCACAGCAGACCGTGACGTTCTTGTCCGGGTCAGTGGGGATACGATTGAACGACGTCTGGTGCCGTGCGACCGCTTCGCGCAGGCGCCGTGTGCCCCAGGTGACGGCGTACTGGTTGAAGCCGTCCCGCAGCGCGCGGCAGGCGGCATCCAGGATTTCGACGGGAGGGTCGAAGTCCGGAAATCCCTGGGCCAGGTTTACCCCGCCGTGGATGATCTGGAGCCGGGTCATCTCGCGGATGACCGATTCCTGAAAGCTCCCCGCGCGCTCCGAGATCCGCATCACCGCGCTACTTCCCCATCCGTTTCAAGTTCTGCAGGCACCGATCCACACACTCCAACGGAGGGAGCGAGTGGTTCTTCTCGTACTCCACAATGTACCATTCCGTCCGGCCTACGGTTTCGCAGAGCTGGAACACCTCCGCCCAATTCACGTCACCGTCGCCGACGAGCGCCGCATCATCGGTGGCGGAATGCTCCTTGATGTGGACCGTCAGCGCGCGTCCGGGATAGCGGGCGATGTACGGCACCGGGTCGCCGCCGCCGTGGAGCGCATTCCCGATGTCCACCTGCATGACGACCGCATCGGGAGTGTTGGCGAAGAACGTGTCCCAGGGCAGCTCCCCATCCATCTCCTGAAACTCGATGGCATGATTGTGGTACCCAACCAGCATTCCCAGTTCCTGCGCGCGCGCCGAGGCTTCCGAAAAGATCCGGGCCGTCTCCTCCCACGCCGCCCGGGAGTTGCGCCGCTCGGCGGGGAGGCCGGGCACGATGAGGAACCGATTCCCGAGCGTCCGGTTGAAGTCCGCGGTGCGCTGCAATTCGTCGCCCAGAATGGTGGCGAGTCCGGTATGGGTACCGGCGCACTTGAGCCCGTTGTCATCCAGCATCGCGCGCAGTTCCGTCGCGCTCCGGCCATAGTAGCCGGCGAACTCGACGCCCTCGTATCCCATACGGGCAACGGATTTGAGTACTCCCGGGAGGTCGCTCTCGCAGTCCTTGCGGACGCTATAAAGCTGGAGGGCGATGGGGATGCGCGTCATGGGGGGAGTTTCCTTTCTCTGTGCTCGGATCTACTTGAGCAGGTAACCGGCGTCTACGTCTATCAACTGGCCCGTGATCCTGGCGGCAGCGGGGGAAGCCAGGAAACGAATGAGTTCCGCCACATCTTCCGGGCGAGTGAGCTGCCGGAGCGCGGCGCCGCGTTCGAATTCCTCGCGCACTGCGGCATAGGGCATATCTGCTGCCGACGCTCGCTGCTCGAACACTGTTTCGATGCGGGGTCCTTCGACCGGTCCCGGGCAGACCGCATTGACCCGGATGCCATGCGGACCCGCTTCCAGTGCGAGGGTCCGCGTGAGACTCTGGACCCCGGCCTTGGCGGCAGCGTAGGCGGCCCGGAACCGATACGGCATCTTACCCGCCACCGACGAGATGTTCACAATGCTCCCGGAGCCCGCCGGGAGCATGCAGCGCAGTGCCTGCCGGGAGCAGAGAAACGTGCCGGTCAGCGCGACGGAAAACGTGCGCTCCCACACCTGCAGGGGCATGTCCACGACCTCGAACGGAGGGTCCACCCACGCCGCGCCGTTCACCAACAGGTCGAGCCGCCCAAACTCCGCGATGACCCGATCGAATGCAGTGGTGACGGCAAGTTCATTCGAGACGTCCACTTGCAGGGCGAGCGTCGCCGCCCCCGCGGCGCACAGCTCCGCCGCCACTGCCGCGGCCCCGTCCGGCCGAAGATCCAGGAGCGCTACCGCGTAACCGTCCCGCGCGAGCACCCCCGCCGTGACCCGACCGATGCCCTGCGCTCCCCCCGTGATGACTGCCGTAGGTTTCCGCAACGTCCCTCTCCCACACCGCAACCCTGTATGTTCTATCTCCAGGGAGCCGGAGGCCGGCGGGACGCCGGGGGTGTGACCAGGATTCGTGGGTAGGAAAAAGGAGTCATCATCCCCGGTTCCGGCGAACCTTTCGGTGTCAACGACAAGGAGGAACCGGAGATGACAGAAGTACTTTCGGCAGAACAGGCAGTGAGCCTGCAACACGTGGTGGAGGCTTGGTGTGCCACCCAGGATCTGCCCCCCCAGCTGGACGCGGCGGAACGCCTGGCTCAGGCGGTGGGCCGGGTGGTGACCGCCACGACCTTGGCCGCCGCCGCCACCCAATGGGGCCCCCGGCTGGGCTATGTCGGCCCGACACTCGCCTGTGCCTGCCACCACTCCGCGCGCTTTGTGGGGTATCGGCGCCGCTGGCTGCGCGGGATCGCGGGTGAAGTGCAGGTCTCCCGGGCCTATTACCACTGCTCCCACTGCCACACCGGCCAGTGTCCCTGGGATCACACCCAGGGGCTGGATCGCGATGCCTTTACCCCCACCCTCAAAGCCGAGTTGGCCTACTTGAGCAGCCACCT
>SYMT01000263.1 GCA_005805375.1 Actinomycetota bacterium | reverse complement strand
GAGAAGGGAGAAGGGAGAAGGGAGGCCGGTGCAGTGGATCCAGGTGGGACCCGCTGCGGCCGGGGGCGCATCTACGGATGGGGCCGGCGTCACCGCCAATCCTGCGAAGTCAGCAGAATGTGGGAAAGTGCGCAGTCAGTCGCGGAGCAGGCCCCAGCGTTCGCGCACCAGCCGTTCCAGCACTCCGAAGATGGCACGGTCCACCAGCAGCCCGAGCCCGACGATCACCAGCATGACGGCGATCACCTGGCTCATGTCCGCCAGTTCCCGGCCCATCATCAGCATGTGGCCGAGGCCCAGGCTGACGAAGAGGAGTTCGCCCGCCATGAGCGAACGCCAGGCGAACGACCACCCCAGCTTGGCGCCGGTCAGAATGGCCGGCAGCGACGCGGGAAGCAGCACCTGGAAATACATCGCCGCAGGACGGGTGCCCATCGTGAGCGCGGCCCGGACGTAAACCGGTGGAATGTTCTTGACTCCGTCCTGTACTGCCACGGTGATGGAAAGCAGAGCTCCCATCACCACTACGAACAAGATGGCATTGTCGTTGAGGCCGAACCAAAGCAGTGCGAGCGGCAGCCAGCAGATACTCGGCAGCGTCTGCAGCCCCAGCACGAGCGCGCCGACCGTGTCCTCGAGCCAGCGCACTCGCGCCAGCAGGATCCCTGACACGATGCCCAGCAGCAGCGACCAGGCGTAGCCCACCAGGATGCGCCGAAGGCTCACTGCGGTGGCGAGCAGGAGGGAGCCGTCCCGCAGACTGTTCCAGAGCGTAGCCGCCACCTGCAGCGGCGATGGAAACAGGGTCGGATCCCAGATTTCCGCACGGTGCAGCAGAAACCAGACTCCGATCAGGGCGAGGAAGAACACCGCGCGCAGGATCAGGCTCCGGGGCATCGCTTTCCCCCCGGGAGTGCGGATCCCCTCACGGTGTCCCTCGCATGGCGCGCACGTCATCCATCGGTGGGGCGGCAAACATCGCGGCGATATTCGGCGTAGTCGAGGGCAGGTACCCGGCAGCGGCGGCGGCGCGCACGAAGGCTTCCACGCTCGGGCGGTTTGGATCCGCGGTAAAGTCCAGCCGCTTCCAGGCGTCCGCCAGAACCTCATCCGGGAGCGCCTTGCCGGTCAGGCGTTTCAGTTCGGCGTTGACCACGCCGCGGCCCTCTGCAGGATGCCTGACCAGCCAGTTGACTCCGTCCAGGTGTGCACGCAGAATCGCCCGGACCAGTTCCGGCTCCCGCTCCAGAAACGCAGTGCGCGCCACCAGCACCGTGGTGGTGAAGCGTCGCTGTGGCCAGAGATCGCGTTCGTCGAGCACCAAGCGGGCTCCGGTCTCGGCGATCAGGCGCGCCGCCCACGGTTCCGGTACCCACGCCGCGTCCAGTTCGCCGCGCCGGAGGAGCGCCAGGATGTCGGGATTTTTGATCGGGAGGATCTCGACGTTCCCCCCCTTGTCGAGGGAGCGCAGCCCGGCCCGGGCCAGGAAGTGGCGCAAGGAGACGTCCTGGGTGCCCCCGAGCTGCGGGATGGCCACGCGCTTGCCCGCGAGATCCTCAATGCGGCTCACGCCGGAGGTGGGCCGGGCCACCAGCGCGGCGCCGCCACTGCATGCGCCCGCCAGTATCCGCACCCCCTTGCCGCCGGACTTCACGTACGTGTTGATCGCCGGGCTGGGGCCGACGTACCCCAGGTCCACTTCCCCCGCCAGCAGCGCCTCCATTTCCTCGGGGCCGGCGTTGAATACCTTCGGGTCCACCCCTACTCCGGCCGGGAGGGCCCGCTGAAACAGGCCGCGCGCCACTCCTACCACCGCGGGGGCATGCGTGAGGTTGGGGAAGTACGCCAGGCGCACCGTGCGCTTTGCCTGAGACCGGGTGGGAGTCGGGTTTCCGAAGACCGCCGCCACCCCGATCAGCAGTCCGAGGGTGAGCACAGGCGGCGCCAGTTGGAGCCAGCCGTTCGGTTGTGCCAAAACTTTCTCTGCTTCCTTCAGATGACGTAGTTGATGACCTGGTCGTGGTGCGCGCGCAGGCGCTCGCTGCGATCGCGAACGTCGGCGAAGGTGGTCCCGTCGAGCACCGCCGCCAGTGCATCGCGTGCCTCTTGCCAGGCAGCACGCAGTCCACAGGTCTCCGGGTCCGGACAGCCGCACTCGCGGTACTCCGACACGCTGACGCAGCTCATGGGAGCAATGGAACCGTCCATCGCCCGCACCACTGCGCCCAGGGTGATCTCCGCCGGCGCCCGCGCCAGCAGGTACCCACCCCCCGGCCCCTTCCGGCTGCGGACAAATCCGTGCCGGCGCAGCGACAGCATGACCTGTTCCAGGAACTTCAGGGGAATGTCCTGGCGCTCGGCCGTCTCGTGGAGGGGAACCGGCTGAGTGGAACCGTGCTGCGTGAGGTCCAGCAATGCCCGGGTCGCGTATCTGGCTCGACTGGAAAGCATTTCGGATAGATGACTTTCCCTACTGGTTTAGTCATCTATTCGTATCACTCCCGGTGGCTGCCGTCAACCGCTGAATCTCGGTGCCGGTCCCGGAGGGGCGGCAGATGGGAGATTGTCGTCCTGCATCGGTGATCCACCGGCAAACGCAGGGGCTTGCTTGAGCGTCACGGTCCCCAAGCAACCCGGGAGGAGCCCCAGGGTGAGGACTTCGGCATCCGTAAACACTGGCCGGCGGTGGTGCGCGGTGCGCCAGTGGGTGGTGCGTGGGTGGGCATTCGAGTGGCCGGCTCAGTGCGGCCGCGTTGTTCTTCCTGCACCCGGAACGGCGTGGAAGAGCGGCTGACCGAACCGGTCCTTTCCGAAGGTGGAGATGAGCGTCCGGACGTCAGGCTGGAGAAGAAAGGCTGCGAACCGGCGAGCGCCCCCGACATTTACCCGCGGATGCTTCGCCGGGTTCACGACGATCACCGCGTACGGGTTCTTCAGGTTCTCGTCTCCCTGGAAGAGAACCGTCAGGTGCAGGCTCCGGGAAAGCGCGAGGTAGGTCCCCCGGTCTGAGAGCGTGTACGCGCCCCGTTCGGAGGCCATCCGCAGGGCCTCGGCCATTCCTGCCCCAGTGGAAATGTAGCCCCGGCCTGCCGGGGCGACTCCGGCCAGTTTCCAGAGGGACTGCTCCTTCTTGTATGTGCCGCTGTCATCTCCCCGCGAGATGAACAGGCCCTGAGCTTTGGTGATCGCACGCAAGGCTGCCGGCGCCGACCGGACACCCTTCACGCGAGCCGGGTCTTCCTTCGGCCCGACGATCACGAAGTCGTTGTAGAACACCGGCCGGCGCTCGATCCCGTGTCTTTCCGCTACGAACTTCTGTTCCGCTTCGGGAGAATGGACCATCAGTACGTCCGCATCTCCGCGCCGTCCGAGCTCCAGGGCCTGTCCCGTGCCGACTGCGATCACCTTCACCTTCAGCCCGGTCTGCTTCTCAAACCGCGGTACGAGCGCGTCCAGAAGTCCGGTGTCCTGGGTGGAGGTCGTAGTTGCCAGCACCAGTGCCCGGCCGCCGGCAACGGAGCCGCGTAACCCGACGAGAGCAGCGATCAGGAGCAAGGCGGCGTGGCGCCGATCGAGCAGGCGGTGAAGCGCGCCGCTTCGGGCGCTGGGTGGAATCGGAGCCCGACAGGGTTTCGGCTTCATTTTTGTCCTTCCGGGTCCCGCCGATGCACAACGAGAGTCAGGGCGGCAGGGGAACTGCGGTCGGCGGTGACGATCCAGGGATGCGGAAGTCGCTGTCGCGGAAGGTAGTGGGTTTCCGCAAGCCAACATGGCTGTCGTAGTAGAGGACGTTCAACCCTTCGTTGTGCCGCGGCGGGTAATGGGTGGCGGCGGGTACGCCGATGACGGGTGTGAACGGCGGCTTCTGCGCCGCCGTAGGATAGTTGGTGGTATCGGCGCACCCGGGTGTATTGGAGTGATCCCAAATCATCATCAATCTGCTGACGTCCAAGAGACCGCCGGCTATCGCAGCGTCTGTCTGACCCATCGGCCCGCCGTTCACGTACGACATCGCATAGCCGACCTGGCCTGTGTAGCTGGGGCAGCGGAAGACTGCGAAGTTTTTTACATACGGCTGGAGCATCCCCGGGCGGTTGATGTTCTGAGGCGCCACGGTCCAGGGCAACACGCTATCCTGGGGCGCCCACCACGTGTCGTTCGGCCCGGTAATCGTGCTCGGGGGTGAGACCCTGGAACAGAACGGATCGCCGGCGAGATCGGGGCAAAGGCGGTAGCGGACGTTCACCCCGTCATAGTCGTCCCGGTACAGCGCCAGTGCGGTCCCGATCTGCTTGAGGTTGCTCCGGCAGGTGGTCGCCCGCGCCGTTTCCCGCGCCCTGGCGAAGACGGGGAAAAGGATCGCAGCGAGAATAGTAATGATGGCAATAACAACCAGAAGTTCGATCAGGGTAAAGGCTCGTTGTCGCACGCGGGATCTCTTTCGAGGAACTCGGGGAAACACTCGGTTGCCAGCGCCCGGATGTGTTCTGTGAGCCCATCGGACAGAGTACAGAAGCGCCGCACCAGCTCCTCGGCTTCCGAAGTCAGCTTTGCTCCGCCCCCACCCGCTCCGCCCGTGTGGCCCCGCACGAGCCGCACGCCGAGACGGGCTTCCATCTCACGGATCTTCTGCCACGCGACCCGGTACTGGACGCCCATCCGCTGGGCCGCGCCGCTGATGCTGCCCGTGTCCGCTACGGCCTGGAGCAGCGCCACTCGCCAGACGGAGAGCGCGACCCCATCTTCTGCTTCGAACCAGAGGTTGAACCCCAGCCACAGGGGCATCGCGAGAGCTTTCGGGAGGAGCAGGCAGGGACAGGAACCCTTGACCACCGTTATGATAGCACGACATAACGCTGCAGATGGAATTGCCCGGTGGGCAGAACATCACCAGACGAGTCTGCCGCCCAGGAAGTCCCGCGTGGATGGTTGAGCATCCACGCCGAAGAAGGTCTCGACGTCGGAGTGCTCGACCGGAGTTCCGTCGAGGAGCAGGAGGGCGGAGTGCGCGACCCGCCGCGCCTGGATCGGGTTGTGTGTGACCCAGATGACGGTCAGCTTCGTCTCGGCCTGCAGCTCCGCCACCACCCGCTCAATCCGGGCCACATTGTCGGGATCGAGGTTGGCGGTGGGCTCGTCCAGCAGCAGCGCGTGCGGCTGCAAGGCGAGGGCACGGGCCAGGGCGACCCGCTGGAACTCGCCACCGGAGAGGGTAGACACCGGGCGGTCCGCCTTCCCGGCCAGGCCCAGCCGCTCCAGCCAGGGCAGGACTTGCGGCAGCAGATTCCGCTCGCCGCGCAGCCGGAGCCCAACCCCGGCGTTCTCCGCCACCGTGCCGCGGAAGAGGGCGGGCCGCTGGAACACCATCACCACCTGTCCCGGCCGGAGGGGCTCCCCGTCCGGGCCGCAGGACGTGACGGTCCCGCGCGCCGGCGGTTCGAGGCCGGCAAGCAGACGCAGCAGCGTGGACTTGCCCGCGCCGCTGGGACCCACCACAGTGGTCGTGGCTCCAGCGCGAATCCGAAGATCCGGAACCGCAAGAACCGTGCCGGCGCCGCGGGTCACCGTAACTTCGCGCAGTGAGAAGCAGGGCCCACTCACGACACGCTCCGCACCGGCTGATCCTGGAGGCGGAGCAGGAGAGCACTCACGATCAGCGTGATGCCGAGCAGCACCGCCCCCAGCCCGAGTGCCACAGAAAAGTTTCCGCGCCGCGTCTCCAGGACGATCGCGGTGGTCAGGACCCGGGTCTGGCCGGCGACGTTCCCGCCCACCAGCATGACCGCTCCGACCTCGCTGATGATACTCCCAAACCCTGCGGCGAGCGCCGCGATGATCCCGGGCCGTGCTTCCCGCAACAGCAGGCAGAGCTCCTGCGCCGGCGTGGCGCCGAGCGAGCGGAGCTGCAGGCGAAGGTCCGGATCGCCCGCCTGCACCGCCGAGGCGGTGAGCGCGGCCACCACCGGAAATGCGATCACCGTCTGCGCCAGCACCATCGCCTGGGGAGTGAACAACCATCCCCATCCGCCCAGCGGGCCCTCCCGGGACAGCAGCAGGTACACCACCAACCCTACCACGACAGGTGGGAGACCCATGCCGGTGTAGAGCAGGGCCAGGACGGACCTCCGTCCGCGAAAGGCGTGGAGCCCCACCCAGGCGCCGACGGGCACCCCGATTGCAGCGGAGATGAGGAGCGCGAAGCCGCTGACGAACAGGGAAAGCTGGACGATGTCGAGAAGCGCGCGAGTCATTCCAGCGAGACCTGCCGAGCTCTATCGCGAACGGAGGCGCGGCCGGCATCAGCAGCAGCGGTGTCTGCGCGCAAGCCCGTTGCGGCCGTCGTCATCGGATTCCGGCACGTCTCCCCAAGTACTCTGAGTTCCGGAATGCACATCCGAACGAGCCGGGTCGGGCGTTGGGGCCCCGCCGCAACTGCGCCGAAGGAAGTTTCCGGCGCAACCAGACCAACACCTGTGGGGGGAGAGGGGTCCGGATCGAGACGGGAGGCGCGGGTGCTCGAAGCCGGGGCCGGCGTGAACGAGCGCGAGCGGGAGAAGGGCCGCGAACCCTCGACGTTCAGCCGGGGAAGCTGACGTTCTACCACTGAACTACCCCCGTAGTGCGAGTGCTCCAGTCTGCCTCTGCCCGGAAAAACGGTACCGACCCAGACGCGTGCCCGGAATACCCGGGACCGGAATGCAGCCTACGGTAGCGACTTTCCGGCTCCGTGTCAATTACCTGAGCCTTCGCGTCACTGCGGGCAGAGTTTGGGGAATTGGCTCTGCGTGTCCGGGTTGCCTCTGGGGACGGATCTGCTGGGCTTGCAAGGACCACTGCAGTGAAGGGATCCATCCTCTATGGGATCGCGGTGCTGGCTCTCACCGCGGCTGCTGCCGCCCCCGCGCGAGCCGACCGTGACCACGACAGCCGGGACAATCGCGGCTACTCCAGCGACCGTTACTATGACAGCCGCGGTGGCGGCCGCTATGGTGACAGCCGCTACTCATGCAGTGGTCGCTACTACAGCGACTCCGGGCGTTACGGTTCCTATAACCGGCGGGATGCAACTCATGATCGTGCGGACGCCAGACTGGACCGGCAGCACGACCGGGCGCATGATCGCGGGATCTACAGCGCAAGGCAGCACGACCGCTTGCACCAGAAGCTCGGCGACAAGCATGACGTGATTCATCATCGCGTCTATGGGGAGCACGCCCCGGAGCGGCAGGGTCGTTCCCGTGATCGTCGCGGCGACTACGGGTGCGACTATTGATCGCGCGCGGCAGCGTGTAGAGGGCCGGCCCGCGCCTCCCAGGAGGGGCGGGTCGGCCCGTTGAAGTTTCAGCCCCCATCTTTCGTACTGCTCCGCGGTACCATCACGACGCTCGCGAGGATCGGTGACGCCATCAAGCCGGACACCGAATAACAAACCCCGGCCACGCTCGGGATCCCGGGCGCGTTGTAGACGAAGGCGAAGAAGGGATTCCGCCTGATCGTGCCGCTCGTCGCCTTCGAGAGCTGGATCGCCTGGGCAATGGAGCCGTCCGTCGCGCGTCCGGCGTGCTCCACGTTGAAGAGGCGGAAGGAGCGCAGGATCGGAGCACGGCGGCGCTCGCCATCCTCGGCGATGTCACGCCCCTCTTGTCCGTCTGGAGATTTGTTCATGAACCAGCCAAGCGCTACGCTTCCCGATGACCAAGAGGGGCGGGTGTCAATGCCCCCTGACCCGGGGTATCATGAAGTGGCATCGGGGTAGGGGCCAGCAGCGAAACCGACGACCATAGCGCCAGCATATGTCAAATATGGAGTGGTGTAAATCGTGCGAGCGAGGGGACAAGCAATGTGCGAGACGAAGGCAGGCGGCAGCGGGGTGCCCTCTGGGCCACTGGCCGTCGAGCGCCTCGCCGAGAACGCCCGCCAGTGGGTGGCCTCCCCCGAAGGCCGGCAGGCAATGGCCGAGAGCCTGGAGCGGGCCAGGAAGATCACCACCAGATTTCGCGAAGCCCAGCGAGTTGATCCTGCGGACCTCCACAAGCCGGTAACCCTTTGACGCCAGTCATCGCCCATGACCGCCGCGTTCGACGTCCATCCCTACACCATTGCCGAACTGCTCCGGCTGGTCGCTGAGAAGGCGAACGCGGAATTGGCCTGGAGCCGCTCGTCATCGCGGCCGGCGATGAGTTCACACTGAAGGCAAGCGTTTACGCCTACCTCAGGGCGCAGATCCCTCCTCTGCTCGGCGCCGCGCTGATCGACCCGACACTCCCCGCGGCCCAGGATGGGTTGGGACTACACGCCATCACGATTACCGGCTTCAGCCTGGGCGGAACCTCACCCGTGCCCGATCCGGATGGCCTTCAGCTCCGCGCCTACCGCATCGACAAGCTCTACGCTCACGACGACCAGGTTGGTCCCTTCGCGCGTATGCCGTTCCTCGGAGGCGGTCTGCTCGGAACTTCGTGGCTCGCCGAGAACGGGACGAGCCTTCTCCAAGTGCGACCGAATCTGCTGATCCTGCCCCTCCTTTTCGACGCCACGGACATCGAGCGCGGTCCGTTCTTCGTGCGGGCCATCGAGTACGATGCCGCGCTGTCAGTCATCCTGCGCGCCGTCGGGCAGACCGTGGCAGAAATCCCAGCCCTGCACAGCGACCCCGATTGGCCCGTGTGGAGCTGGTTCGCGGCGCAGCCGTAAGGTAGCGACCAGCACAGCCGACGTGAGCCGATAACGGAGCGTGCATCTTTCGGCAGGTAGTAGAGATACCGCCCGATGCTGAAGCACAGCCGACGTGAGCCGATAGCGGAGGGTGCATCGGGGACCGCTCATCCAGCAGCGGCGCCCGAATAAGCCCGCCGCCTCAGCAGTGAATCGGCCTACTTCCGGATAGGGGCGGCCGGCCCTTTGAAGTTTCAGCCCCCATCTTCGACCATCGCCACGACCCTGCTCCTCGCCTGCAGCTTCCGGACGTGCTCCGCCTTTCGTTTCGGCAGGACCACCGCCAGTGCATCGCGTGCCTCCTGCCAGGCAGCGCGCAAGCATGGGTTTCCGGGCCGGGACGGCCGCACTCGCGGTACTCCGACACGCTGACGCATCTCATAGGAGCGATGGAACCGTCCATTGCTCGCACCACCGCGTCCAGCTCAATCTCCACATTGCCTGCCAGTGCTCCACCGGCAGGAAAGGCACCACTCCCGCGATTCCTGTTTCCGGAACAATAGTTTGAATTCGCTCCTTTCATGAGGCACGAAATGAGGGGCAGGACGGCAAACGATGAGGCGGTAGCGCCCGCCGGGGCGGCGGTGCCGGCGCAGTCTGCAGGAAGCGGATTGCGGACACCGGCGCGCGACCTGCCGGAGCGGGAAACGCAGCGGCGGGAGCAGGCGGCGCTGCTGGAACAGGTGGCGGCGGAGGCGCTGCGGGCCTGGGAGCGGAGCTGCCGGCCGGTGGCGGCGGAAAAGGTCGTCACGCGGCGGTTCCGGGAACGGGACGGTTTCTTCGCGGGCGGAGAGGAAGGGTTGGCGGGGGTGACGGGACCGGGGGAGGGGGATGAGGTGGTGGAGACCACCCGGGAAGTGCGGGAGCAGACCGGGAATGCCGCGCTGCTGGCGCAAGCACG
>SYMT01000262.1 GCA_005805375.1 Actinomycetota bacterium | reverse complement strand
GGCCTCGAACTCGCCGAGCAACTCGGGTGGGAACTCCCCGATGTGATCCTGTACCCGACCGGGGGGGGGACCGGGCTCGTCGGCATGTGGAAAGCGTTTGCCGAGATGGAGGCATTGGGCTGGATCGGCAGCCGGCGCCCGCGCATGGTGTCGGCACAGAGTGAGAACTGCGCGCCGATCGTCCGGGCTTGCGAGCAGGGCACGGAGTTTGCCGAGCCGTGGCGGAATGCCCGCACGATGGCGAGCGGGATGCGGGTTCCTGCAGCCGTCGGCGACTTCTTGATGCTGCGGGCTCTGCGGGAGAGCGGCGGTACCGCGCTGACTGTGTCCGATGAGGAGATAGACGCGGGCACGCGCCTGATCGGTCGAACTGAGGGATTGTTCGTCTGCCCGGAGGGAGGCGCTGTCGTTGCGGCCCTGCGAAAGCTCCTGGCACGCGGCTGGATCGGCCCCGATGAGCGGGTGGTGCTGTTTAACACAGGCACCGGACTGAAGTATCCCGAGTGTTTCCCGGTGGACCTGCCGGTGCTGCCGGCGGGGGAGCCTGTAGACTACTCGCGCCTCTGAAACGAGCCCAGGTGCTTCCGAATGCGCCGCAGCTGCCGATCTGTGCGGGCGCAGCACCGGCAGGGAGCGACCGGGCGAGGGAGTGCGCGGATTGTGTCCAGGGGCTCTCGGCTCAAATCCCCCGCCGGTGTCTCTTCACTCGGCCCGGGTCCCCGAGTGTGACTGCGGCTCTTCACGATGTGACCGTTAGCTGGTTGCCACCCACGAGGCGCGCGAAGTGGCTCCAACACCCTGGATGAGAGAATGGGGGAATCTATGCCCGATGCTGTGCTGTTCGATCTGGACGGCCTCCTGATTGATACCGAAACGTGTGACTTCGTGGCTTGGGAGGAGCTGTACGCCCATCACGGACAGACATTGACTCTCGATGAGTACTGCCACAACGCGGGTCTCTACGGATGCTGGGATCGCCTGTATGATGATCTGGCGATGGTCGCCGCGGTGAACGCGGCCGATTTGCACGCGTGGCGCGCGCCCCGGTTTGAGGCATTGGTGCGAAAGGAGATGGCGCCGCGTCCGTCGCTCGCGGCATTGCTGGACAGACTGGATCGGCACGGCACCGCCATGGGGGTGGCGTCGTCGTCCGACCGCGACTGGGTGGCGCGTCTGCTGAACGGGATGGAGATCCGCGAACGCTTCCGGACAGTCGTTACGGGCGACGATGTCCGGAAGCGTAAGCCGGCTCCGGACATTTATCTCCTGGCGACGGCACAGGTCGGCGCAGCTCCCGAACGGACGGTGGCCCTGGAGGACTCGGCCCACGGCATTGCGGCCGCCCGCAGCGCGGGACTGCGAGTGATCGCAGTCCCGAATCGAGTTACCGCTCGGCAAGACCTCTCGCACGCCCACCTGCGGGTCGGCGGCCTGGAAGAGGTGACGATGGAACTGCTGGAATCGTTGCTCGCGCGCCCGTGAGGATCAGTGGACGGGACGCGGCGACGGCGAAACGGGTGGAGCCCCGCCTGCGGTGAGTGTTGCCGGCTACACCGCCGCCGCAGCCAACGACTGCTGCATGCGTCGGAGTCCGCGTTCGATCTGGCTGGCAACGGTGCTGCGCGGCCGGCCCAGGATCTGCCCGACTTCCTCCTGTGGGAGCCCCTCCAGCAGGTGCAGGCGGATCGGAAGGCGATACCGATCCGGCAGGCGATCGAGCGCCCGGTCGAGATCGGCGCGCAGTTCAACCTGACTGTAGGCAGCTTCGGCAGCCGGCTCAGCGATGGAGGGATTCGATGGGCTGAGCAGATCGTCAAGGGACCAGCAGGGCCGCCGGGCGCGCAGGATATCAATGGCGATGCTGTGGATCAAGCGACGGAGCCAGGCAGGAAACGCCGCGGGATCGCGCAGTTGCTTCACCCGATCCGCGACCCGGAGCTGGGCCAGTTGTGCGAGGTCGTCGGCGTCCTCCCGGCTGAGATGGTACCGCCACCGGCCCAGCTCCAGAGCGAGCGAGCGCACGTGAGCAAGGAGCTTGCGCCAGGCCGCCGGGTCATCAACAGTACACCCCGCGAGCAGGTCTTTGACTTCCTCTGGTGCGTTTTCCGATCTCCAACTCATCTTCGCTGCTCCCAATCGCGACGGTCGAAAACGAAAAAGCCCGGAGACCCATGCCGCCCGGCATGGGTCTCCGGGCTTTCCTGGCCCGTGCCGGACAGCGACAGACAGGGCCGCCCCGGCGAAAACTATTTTAGTGTAGCACGGCTCGGTGCGAACGGGTCTTCGATTCTTCAGCCCAAGAGTTCGGCGGCAGCGATCAACTGGTCTGCGGTCAGCTTCAGGGATTGACGGCGGTCCCGGCTGAGCTTCTGCAGGCGCCGGTACGCCTCATCCTCGGGGAGTTGGAAGCGGCTCATGAGAATCCCCTTCGCCCGTTCGATGAACTTTCGGGCGTCGAGTGCCTCCTTCAAGTCCGTCAGTTCGCCGCGCAGATCGGCAAGTTCACTGAAACGGTTCAGCGCCACCTCCAGCGCCGGTTCGATCTGATCATCACTCACCGGTTTGACCAGGTAGCCGGAGGCGCCTGCCCGGAGGGCCGCTTCCACCAGTTCTCGTTCGCTGTACGCCGTGATCATCACGATCGCCGTCGGCCGGCGCTGCATGATCGTCTCTGTGGCGGAAATGCCGTCCAGGCCCGGCATCTGGATGTCCATCAGGATGGCATTGGGTTCGAGTTGAGCGGCCATCTGCACGGCTTCCTCCCCGTCCCGCGCCTCTCCGACGACCCGGTAGCCCAGGCGAGAGAGCGTATTCCGCAGGCGGAGTGCGGTGAGCCCCTCGTCTTCACAGATCAATACCGTGGATTGCGCCATAGCCGTCGGTTGCCTCAGGGACCTCCCCCCCCGGGCTGCGCAGCCGCCGCGGGGGCGTGCTCGGCTGCTCCCGTAGGGGGCGCGTTGGGTTCCGGGGTGGTAGGCAACTCGCCTCCCGCCCGACGGTGGAATTTATCACTGTACATCCGCTGATCGGCCACCCCGAGCAATGTCGCAGGGGAATCGCCGTCGGCCGGACACGTGGCATAGCCGAAACTTACGTCGAGCGGTACGCCTACCCAATCCGGGAGTTCGCCCTGGACCGCAGCACGCACAGCGGCGGCCACTCCCTCGGCCTGCGGCGACCCGCCGCCCTCCAGGACCAGCACAAACTCGTCCCCGGCATAGCGACAACAGAAGTCTCGCGAAGTACACTGGCCTTGCAGGGCCCGCCCGAACCGCTGGAGCAGTTCGTCGCCCGAAAGGTGCCCGTAGGCGTCATTCACTCCCTTGAAGCCATCCAGGTCGAACATCAGCACGGCAAAGGCGCCGTTCGGTCCGGCTGAGGGATGCCCGGTACGTTCACAAAGCATCTCGACGTGGTGGATGAGTCCCCGGCTGTTCGGTAGGCCCGTCACCGGGTCTGTCGAAGAGAGTTCCTGAGTCAGTTCGTAGCAGCGGGCATTTACGATGGCGGCGGCAGCGTGTTCCGCCAGCACGTTCAACACCCGCAGGTGATGGATATTCATGGCGCTATAGGCCATCGTGTAGAGAGTGAGCACCCCCAGGGTGCGCCCGCCATGCACCAACGGCACGGCCGTGGCGGCGGTGAGGTCAATCGTTTCGTCCGGCTGGAACCGGCGCGCAATGTCCAGGGCTGCCGGCGCATTGATCTGCGGCTGCATGTTCTGCGCCACCCAGCCGGAAACCCCCTCGCCGGAAGAGATGAGCAGTGCCTGAAGCTTGTCCGCACAACGTCCCAGTACCCGCTCGGCGAGAAGATCACCGTTTGGATCCTGCGCCAGGAAGACGGCGCCGCAATCCGCCGGAAGGAGGCGCAGCGCGCGTTCCAGCACCACCTCGGCCACCTGATCCACCGTCGAGGTCGCCGCAAGTTCGTGGGCAAGTTCATGCGTGGCCGACATGTCCGCGCCGGCCTGTGTGGTCCATCCGAGCGCACGGGAGGAATCGTCGGTTTCCGAGTTATTCTCTCCGAGTTGCAGGGTCTCCGCCGCCGCCGCTTCCTGAGAGAGTACATGCGCGTGCAAGTCGGGGAGAATTTCGGCGAAAAGTTCGACGAGGTTCGGATCAAAACGACGCCCGGCCTCCGCGCGGAGCATCTCCAGGGCCTCTTCCGTGGGCATGGCGCGGCGATAGGGGCGATTGGTCGTGAGGGCATCAAACACATCAGCAATCGTGAGAATGCGGCCGCCGATCGGAATCTCTTCTCCGCTGAGGTTGCTCGGGTAACCCAGACCGTCCCAGCGTTCATGGTGTGTGAGCACGATAGGGATCACGGGGTAGGAAAACGGGACCGGGCTGAGAATCTCAGCCCCGATGGTGACGTGGTCCTGAATGCGCCGGAACTCCTCGGGAGTCAGCTTGCCGGGCTTACCCAGGATGCGCTCCGGGACCCCGAGTTTGCCGACGTCGTGGACCAGAGCCGCAGTGCGCACTGCCTCCAGTTCCGGCCCCGAAAGCCCCCGAGCTTCGGCAAGGCCGACCGCATACGTCTGCACGCGCTGAATGTGCGAGTTGGTGTAGCGATCCTTGGCGTCAATGGCCCGTGCCAGGGAGGCGATGATGGCCGAATTCAGCTCCTTCAGTTCTTCCATGTGGCGCATGTTCTGCTCCAGGGCTGCGATGTGCAGGTCCATCCGATCCACGTGGAGGCGATAGGAGAAATACAACAGGTAGAGCGGGGCGAGGCCCAGAACCGCGGCACTGCCGACGCTGGTGTAGACATAGAGCACGTAGATGGGGACCGCGACGAAAGCGGATAGGTAATAACTGGGCCAGGTCCAGAGAAAGTTCTCGGACCAGAGCCGCCCCACCGGCTGCTGCCGCACGAGAGCTTGCAGGAGTGATACTGCCCAGGAATTTACCAGGAAGTACACAGTCTGAAATAGTGTGACCCCGGCCACCCTGCCCGCCAGTCCCGGGGACCCGGATGGGTCGGCCCACCATAGGATGGCATCGTAGGTGATCGCGCCGGACGCGGTAGCGAGCGAGCAGACGGCGACGTTGAAGAGCAGTTGTTCGGGTTCCGCGCGGCGGAACCGCGGCAGCCACTTGCCCGGCTCAGGGCGCGTGACGGTGCTCACGGCCGCACTGACGACCGCGCACAGCAGAGTGGCGGGAGCGCCGAGAAGCAACTGGGAGAGGCAAAGCACCGCCGACCCCAGGGTGATGACGGTGCCCAACAAGGCGATTTCCAATTGCCAGGTGCTGAACAGGATGCCGCACCCGAGCAGCGACAGCAAGAGGGGATAGTTTGTCGGAGCGGGTTGCTGGTAGAAGGCCAGCGCCGCCAGTCCACCGCTGAGCACCACCGCGATCAGGAAGATGCGTGCCGAAGGGTTGAGAGTGCGGAACGACATCTGTTTGGGGGCCGGGAGATCCAATGCAAAGGCTCGCCGCTGCTTCCCTTACAGTTATGCCGCAGCGGCCGTTTCTTCCTGCCCGCTGTAACTGCGCCTCGCCAAGGACGATACCATGTTCCCGCGGAGGGTCGCTGCCGTGCGATGGCGGCGTGGCCTCACTGGAGAGGAGGCAGCGATGACAACTGGTAGCCCGGATTACTCCCTGCAGATGCGCAGTAACCTGTTTGACGAACTGGAGGAAGCAGAACTCGCGCTGAGCCGGGAGCGTCTCCGTGTGGAGCGGATGGAAAGCGACCTCCGGTTGGGGCTCTCCCAGCCGCCTGGCTACCAGGAGGCCAAAGGGCACGCACTCCCACGTGCGGAGGCGCGCGTCATCGATCTCTTCGAGCAGCTATTGAAGCTGGAAGATCGCATCCGAGCCCGCCGCCATTCCTCCCTCAGCGGAACCTGATCTCGACTCCGGTTCCCAAACCACATACCGGGCGAGGGCGGCGAGCGCACCCAGTCCGTCATGAAATCCTGCCTCCTGCGGCGTCTGTGCCTGTCCGAGCGCCGTGAAGCGAGTGATGCCGCAGGAGGTCAGGGCGTTGACAACTCCCGGCAAACGGCCGGGTTCCACCCCCAGAGATGCGGAGATGAGCGCGTCGCGCCACGTCTCGACGAGCGCGGGCACGTCGGCCAGGTCCTCGACCGGGTAGACCAGTAGAGTCCGGTCAAGAGGTCCCGCCTGGACCCGGCACCGGGGATCCAGTATGGCAGTCCACGTCGTGCCGCGCCGGCTGGTTCGGAGCAGCAGATCGGGCTGCGCCAGAGCCTGCATCTCAACTGTCGCTCGGAATTGATGCAGTGCTGCAGAGCCGCCGGCGGAAAGCGTCCGGCGCGGCTGCGTAGTTTCCTCTGCCGCGAGCGCCGCCGCGAGGTGGTCCATCCAGGCCGGCGGGGATACTTCCCCGCCGCTCTCTACGAAAAACCACCGGGGGGAAAGGCAGCCCTGCTGATCGTAGGTGGAGGCGTCCCTTGCGGCGCGCGCGGCCGTATCCGCCGCCCGGTCGTGGGTGAGCCACTCCCGGCTGATTGCGGCGAGACTGATGCGATGTCCGTACGCCAGAAACCTCTGATTCGGCCGCAGGCGCCTGCGCCAGGAGGCGATGGCAGCGTTGCCTCCGTAGGCGACCAGCGCCCCGGCAGTTGCCGCAACTGCATCCTCTACCGCGGTGTTGCCGCCGGCCCAGCAGTGCACGGCGAGGAATGGCTTCAATTCGGGAGCGATTTCGGCGACCGAACGCGCGTAGAGGGGCAGCAGCACCGGCTCGTCCCCACTTGCCTTTGCCAGCACCGGCGACTTCAGCAGGAGGGCCTGGACGAGGGAAGGAACGGCTGCGCCGGGAAGATTGCCGCTGGCGATCACCGCTGTCAGCCGGGGGGCCAGCACCCAGATCCCGGGGCCGGTCGGCGGTCCGTCGAGCTGCGCCGGACGGATACCCGCCGCAGTGAGCCAGCCCAGCAGGCTCGCAGTGTCCATCGAACCGAATAGGCCCCGAATGCCGGCGTCCAGGGTATTCACTGGATAGCCGGTGGCCTGACGGAGCATCCGAACAGCCTCTGCGCGCCGAGTGCTGCCCGGGCGGCTCCACTCCGCGTGTACCCGCCCGAGCGCACCGGCGATGCACTGGACTCGGATGGCGGCAAACTGTGGTTGTGATGCGGCGAGTCCACGGGCCAGGACCTCTACCGCCGGTCCGCCCAGCTCATGCCGGGTGCAGACCAATCCCCCAGGTGCACAAAACTCCGCTGGCGCCTCCGCCGGCGCCAGATGGGACGGAAACCAGAACGCAGGAAAACTCACCAGGTGCCGAGGGGGTCGCATGCCGCCTCGCGGGGCACCGTCAGGAATGCCCGTTGGCGATGATGCCCGTGTCCGCGAAGCGATCCACCACCGCCGCCTGGGTGATCCAATGCTGCACGTCGGTCAGTTCGGCGCGTTCGATCGCCTCCATCGCTTCCAGTGGCACGTCTCGGAACCGCGCGCGGAGAACCCGCAGTAAAAGATCCCGTGCTGCCTGCTGTTCCCCGATGCCGATGCCGTGCTGCTCGCCGATGGTGATGCCGCGCTGCTCGCCGATGGTGATGCCGCGCTGCTCGCCGATGGTGATGCCGCGTTGCTCGCCGATGGTGATGCCGCGCTGCTCGCCCTGCGCGATCCACCAGTCCGCCATGGTTTCCATCGCAAATTCCTCCATCGCCTGGACGTCCAGGGCCCAGAACCTCGATCGCCGCGCCGAGGCGCGGATCATCTCCGTGGACTCTGCATATTCTGCCCTGGGGCGACGCCGCGTGACCAGTGCCCAGATAAACTCCATCACTGTTTGCCATCGGCCGCGTTCTTCACGCGGCAATCGCTCGAGCCCCGAGCATACGTCAGCCAGCGTGGGTTGGAACACGGACCACTCCGAGCGTTCTTCCCGCCAGGCCAGCAGTGCCAGGGCTCCGGCTGTGCCCCGATCCAGCAGTTCGGCTGGCGCGATGTCCCTGATCCAGCGGAAGTGGAACCCCCAGTGCGGCGTGTTCCGCCGCATGCCATCCGGAAGTATCGGCGGCTCGGCGTAGCGGAGGGCGTCCGGTCCCGACCAGGCGTGGGGGCCGGTATGGTGGAGCAGGCTGAGGAACGGCGGCAGCCGCCTATGGTGTTCAGGCTGCCGCACCGCATCCCAGTGGCGAAGCTTGCGGTCCCAATACTGGAACCGGTAGCCCCCTTCCCGCACGCGGAAGTGTCGCTCCGGCTGTGCGTTTTGATCGAGATGCACGGTGACGTAGTAATCCCCCGGCGGTTCATCCGGCAGCGGGCGACAGGCGACGTAGTAGAGCACATCGGCCTCGCGCAGATCCAGGGCTCGAGTGAGGAGGGTGCGGGGCACGAGATGGGCACGGCGAAAGTCGAGCCGGGGGAGGAGTGCCGGCGGAAGGACGGGGGCGGCGAGTTCGCAGAAGAGGAGTGGGTCTTCGGAGAGCCACTGAGTGGTGCGATCCGGAAAATGGAGGAGGTAGTCGCGGAACCGTTCGATGCGGGCGGGCTGAGGGCGCATGGTACTGGTAAGGGAGGGAGCGGGAAGCGGATCACTCCATGTAACTCCGGACATTCTCTGATGCCATTGTCTGTTCCGACCACTCTTCCGCGATGAGCGAGCAACCGCGGATTTCCGCGCCGCCGGCTCGCCCGAGGACCTCGAAGCGGTCGCCGAGTGATCGGCCGAGGTCGTCGGTCTGGACGGCGACCACAGAATGCAGGTTGGCGAGGTCGAAGATGCGGATGAGTCCCACCTGTCCCTCGGGCGCCGGCTCCAGCGTTTCAGGATCCACGATCTCCACGCGCACCCAGGGCGGGATGGATTTCGCGCGAGGGCGGACGCTCCGCCCCGCGAGCGTGTCCCGCAGAATCGTGTCGTAGAACTGGCTGCCCAATTCCGTCATCCCGTACTCATTGACCACATGGGTGAGAGGAATCCCCAATCTGGTTCCGTACAGGGAATAGAGCTCATTCCTGGGCACCTCGCGGGAGCGTCCCTTGTACCCTCCCGTGTCAACCAGCCGCGAGCCCGGGGGAAGGGCAAACTGCAACCCCTGCTCTTCGAGCCAATCCATCAGGAGGACGAAGCCGAAGGCAGTCCCCAGCAGGAGTACGGGGGCAGTGTCGGTTTCCGCCTTCCGGAGCGCGGCGGCGAGGCAGGGGAATCGGGGTCCGTCGTCCCGCCAGAAGGTGCCGCTCCCGGTCGCTCCAAACCGGGACAGGATGGCGCTGTACATGTGCCCGAGTGACGACTCCGGAAAGAAACGCGCCGTCGGGCCCGCAGCCAGCACACGGATCGTCGTGCGGTCCGGCAGCACGTGGGCGCGGAAGTTCGGGATGAGCGATGCGTCGTAGAGCGTGGTGTCGGGGAGCAGGTGCCGTCCTCGCTTCCCGCCACCGCGTGATGTACCGCTGGTTCGGTAGGTTACCTGGATCTCGTGCGGCGCGCAAGTCGTGAGGTCCGCCTCCTTGAAGGCGCCAGTGGGGACCGCGGGGATGTCCCGCCAACAGGTGATGTTTGCCGGTGCGGCCCCCCGGCTACGGCAGAAAGCACTGTAGGGCCGGTTCCGTGCGAACTGGTGGGCAAACACCTCCAGCGCCAGCCGATTGAACCGGTCCGCCTCGGCCGGAGCCTCCATCCCGTGTTCGAACCAGGCGAGCAGCTCGGTTTGCAGTTCCGTCTCGTTCAAGAATGGGTCTCCTTCTCGATTTCCAGGGTTTCAGGGGCCGAGATCGGCGGGACGCCGGCGTTTCCGGGGCAAGAACCCTGAAATCCCCGCACCCGATGAACCCTAGAACCCTGAACCCTGCCCCGCGATCAATGCCTGCGCCATGATCTCCAGGCCGCGGTGCAGTTCCTCGTCGCTCAGGGTCAGCGGCGGGCAGAGGCGCACCACGCGATCGCTGTGCAGGGTCCATCCCAGAATGAGTCCTGACTGGAAGGCATGGGCGACAAAGTTCCGGGTGCGGTCTGCCGTGTCGAATTCGACGCCCGCGAGGAGCCCCCGTCCCCGTACTTCGCGGATGCCCCCGTGGCTCTCCCCCAGTTCGCGCAGCGCCGCGCGCAACTGTGTCCCCAGCGCCTCGGCGCGCGCTGGTAGATTCTCCTCCAGAATCACGTCCAGTGCCGCCAGGCCTGCGGCGCAGCAGACCGGATGGCCACCGAAGGTGGTGACGTGGGCGAGCGGCGGGTCATGCGAGAGGCACTGCATCACCTCCGGTGCAGCGACGAACGCACCGAGCGGCATGCCGCCGCCCAGGGCCTTGGCCAGAACCAGGATGTCCGGCGCCACGCCCCAATGAGTACCTGCGAATAGCACGCCGGTGCGCCCGAGGCCCGTTTGCACCTCGTCGAAAATGAGCAGGGCCCCGCTCTCGGTGCAGCGCTGCCGGAGCGCGGGCAGCCAGTCGTCCGGGGGCACTCGCACTCCGCCTTCGCCCTGGATCGGTTCGGTAATCACTGCGGCGGCGCGCTCATCAATGCGCCCCAGCGCGACGCAGTCTCCGAACGGGAGAAATTCCACGTCCGGGAGCAGCGGAAGAAACGGCGTGCGGTACACTTCCCGTCCGGTGACGCTCAGAGATCCGTGAGTATCGCCATGGTAGCTATTGTGAAACGCGATCAGACGCGTGCGCCCTGTGTGCTTTTTGGCGAGTTTGAGCGCGCCCTCGTTTGCCTCTGTGCCGCTGTTGGTGAAATAGACCTGGGTGAGCGGACGCGGCGTCACGGACGCCAGGCGTGCGGCGAGGCGCACCTGGGGCTGGAGGATGTACTCCCCGTACACCATCGCGTGGAGGTACCGTTCCGCCTGCTGCTGTACCGCAGTCACGACCTTTGGGTGGGCGTGTCCGACGAGATTGACCCCAATCCCTGCCAGGAAGTCGAGGTACTCCCGCCCGTCGGTAGTATAAAGTCGCGCGCCGGATGCTCGTTCGATCTCCAGCCCGAGGGGGGAATCTGAGGTCTGGGCCACGTGTTGAAAGAACTGTTCGCGGAGGCTGGGCATGCCGGATGTTTTTGGATGTGTGTGTCGCAGTTGCTTCCGGTTTGTTCCCCGCACCACCCCCTGACCTCCTACTTTTCGAGTTCGGAGAGCGCGAGTTCCAGTTCTTCACGCACCCACGCGTCTGTTTCTACCGCGAGGGCGCGGCGCAGACCGTCGGCTGCTGCTGTTCCCCCCAGTCGTCCGAGCGCCCAGGCGGCGTGGCCGCGCGCGAGGGGTTCCTCGTGGTTCAGAACACCCAGCAGCGGTGGGATTGCGACCGGGTCCCCGCAGTTCCCGAGGGCCACACACACGTTGCGGAGGAGCCCGCGGCGTTTTGTGCGTTTCACGGTGCTGTTCCGGAACAGACTGCTGAACTCGGACTGGGTGAGGGAGAGGAGCGGGATCAGTTCCGGCGCAGCCCAACCCGACCGGGGTGCGAACTGCGCCTCGGCTGTTCCCGGCGCTTTCCGATTCCAGGGGCAAACTTCCTGGCACAGATCGCACCCAAAGATCCAATCGCCGATGCCGGTGCGGAGTTCGCGCGGGATGGGACCGCGGAGTTC
>SYMT01000261.1 GCA_005805375.1 Actinomycetota bacterium | reverse complement strand
GGGCAAGCTCCGGCACGGGGTCTCGCCCCAGATCCAAGGTCGCCCTTACCCACAACCGGGGGAGTTATACCCACTCCCAGGGGTGGGGTGGGGCCGACCGCTACGAGTGGCCGGCGTCCACACCACTTTGCTTATACCAGTCCGAGGCGCCAGCCTCGTCCCCCCTGACGATTTCCACGCCCTCCGCAGCACCTCGCCACCGCCAAAACCTCGGGCTCACGCGCCCCACCCCCACGATCTCGCCAACCAGCACCTCCGATGCGAGCGCCCCACCTCGTGGGTTTCGCCGGAGTCCAAGGCGCTAATAGTGTGTCAGGGAGGAAGTGATAGTCGGGGGACCACTGCCCGATGTAGCGGCGCGCAACGGTCCATGTGGAGTCGCGCAACTCCGCTTGCGCGCGTCTCTCGGCACGCATCTCGGGGGACCACTAGTAGTGTGTCAGGGCGGAAGTGATAGGTGGAATCGTGCCCCTATGGGGCCCGCTCGAACCCTTCAATATCGTGTTGACGGACTACTAGCCTCAGTGCCGCGTCGGAAAGGAGAAAGAACGTGAATCGCTCAACAACCAAAGCCCGCGGGTGGAAAGCCCTGCTGTGGGTCCTGGTCGTCGCGGTACCCGGCCTCGCCGCGCCCAGGGGTGTCAATCCCGTCAATGCGCTGCCCGCTTTTTCCGCCTCGGCGGAAGCCCCCAAGAACGTCCAGTCGGGCAAGATCGAGTTTTACAAGTTGACGGGAAAGGACCTGGACACATACAACGCTCCACCCGTGCCGGCGCAGGTCGCTGCCCCTGACGACTTGATTAAACTCGACCTGGTCATGGCAGAGAGCATGGTGCCGGGTACGCGCGTCTGGGGCCACAGGGGCATGGCCGATGACGGCACGCACACCTGGGATGTGGGTGGGGAAATCAGCACTGTCACTGCGCAAACCATATTCCTCGACAAGTGAAAGGTGAGCAATCAGCGCCCCCCCACGGGCGACCCGCTGTGGGACACCGCCCTGGAGATTTCACAGGTCGTAAACGTCACACCTTAGGCGCCCCCTGTCCCGGTTGTTGTTTCAAGTCACGACAACCGGGACAGACCCATCGTCGGAAGCTACTGAAGTGGAACCGTCCCGCTCCATGATCCCCGGCAGTTCCTGTGAAGCAGGTTCGTCACGGGCCTCTGCGAAGTTGGAGCGGGTTGGCTGGGCGCCGGTTACGTCCGGTAGGTTCCGGGCGCCTGTGATGGCGCACTCGTAGCGGACCTGGAATGGGCTGCGGGTCCGCAAACGCAGCATCACGACTGCCCGGGAAACTTCCAGATCCGGAGCGCGTTCTTGCCCAGTAGGAGGTCGCGATCCTCAGCGGTGTAGAACGCGCAGTGCTTGTCCACGAACTCGAGTTCCTTGTCCATCGGCAACTCCCAGCGCGGGCGCGGGTAGCCGGTGCCCCAGACGAGTTGCTTCCCGCCGAATTCTTCGTAGATCGCCTTGTAGAACGGCCAGGTATCCTCGTAGGGATACCGCTTGATTTCCGACATCTCGTACGGCTCGGAGTTGCTGATCCAGACCTGCGGGAAGCGCTTCAGGCGGAACATCTTGCGAAACTCCGGCCAGGGGTCCGCAGCCTTCAGGTCCGGCTTGCCGGCGTGGTCCACCACAATCTTGACCCCGGGGAACCGCCCGGCCATGTCTTCCAGCATGGGCATCTGGTGCGGCGCGATGTAGTAGTTGAACACGGCGCCCAGTCGCTCCGCCTCGCGCCAGAGGGGATAGTGGTCCGGTGAGTTCAGCCAGGTGGAGGTCGGGTGATAGATGGGACTGAAGCGCATGCCCTGGAAACCGTGCTCCGTGACCCAGTAGCGGAGCTTCTCGGCGACCTTCGGGTCCAGCGGGTTGATCAGCCCGTGCGCCACGAACAGGTCCGGGTGCAGCTTGCGCGAGTGCGAGATGTACGAGTTGTCCCATCCGAAGTAGCGGGGATTGATGAGGACCGCATAGCGCAGCCCGAAGTCCTTCATCTGCTCCACCTGGTTTTCGATGGGGGCGCCCATTGCCACATTGAGGTTCGCGCCTGCCTCCGGGTGATTGAACGGGAACTTCGGGTCGAGGGTCCACACCTCAAGGTGGGTGTCAATGAGGAGGCGCTTGCGGGGGGCTGCGGCCGTCGCGGCCGTCGCCAATCCGGCCGCAGCCCCCAACAGTACTTCACGACGATTCGGCTGTGCGGGGTCCATACAGGTCTCCAGACTGTGCTTCGGGAATGAGAATCGAGGAGCACGGGCAGTGTCGCCCGGGCCGTCCGACCCCGCCTGTACCCGGCTCGGATACCCGAAACGACGACATCAGCCGTTGCGCAGACGGGACGCCTCGGGCGCGTACGCGAGCCGCCGGGCTTCCGCTTCCCCGTGTTCAGGGAACGGCGGCGGCTCGCGAGCGGGCAGGCCAGGGAGCAGTTCGCGGTCCGGGCGCCTATCCCCTGCGGCAATGTATGCGCCGTTTGTTCTGGCAGCGCGCGCCTCCGGACGGCCTCCGTGCCGGGCGTTGAGCCGCGCACAAACCGCGCGATCGGCGCCACTCGGGTCACGCGACGCGGGCGAGGCCGCGTTGGATCGGCACGGACACGGGTGAACAGGCGAATCCGGGAAGCCGAACTCCCGCGCAGGCGGCTATAATCCAACCATCATCGTCAGGGCAAGGGGAGCAGCACGTTGCGCGGCATGGATCTCGAGCAGACCATTACCTTTCTGGAACAGCATGGAATGCGCAAGGTCAAGCTGTCCGGGGTGGACCTGGACGGCATACTTCGCGGCAAGTACGTTTCGCTCGACAAGTTCACCTCGGCGGCAAAAAACGGTTTCGGGTTCTGCGACGTCATCTTCGGCTGGGATTGTCAGGACGTAACGTACGACTTCCCGACGTTTACCGGCTGGCACACGGGCTACCCGGACACGCTGGCGAGGGTGGACCTCAGCACCTTCCGGATGATCCCGTGGGAGCCCGGCACGGCCTGGTTCTTGTGCGACTTCTGGCACGACCGGGAGACGCCGCTCCCTGTCTGCCCGCGCAACCTGCTGAAACGCGTCAACGCGGAGGCAGAGGGGATGGGCTTTCGCGCGAAAGCCTCGGTCGAGTACGAATTCTGGATCTTTCGCGAGACCCCGCACACTCTCGAAGAGAAAGGGTACCGCAACCTGGTGCCGCTCTCACCGGGGAGTTTCGGCTACAGCGTGCTACGGGCTTCTGAGAACGCCCGCCTGGTGCACGACCTGATGGACGCCTGCACTGCCCTCGACATCGGCCTGGAAGGGATCCACACCGAGACCGGTCCCGGGGTGTACGAAGCGGCGATCGCGGTGCAGGATGTGGTGGAAGCCGCCGATCGGGCCTCGCTCTTCAAACACCTCGTCAAGGAGGTGGCCTCCCGGTATGAGTGTGTGGCGACCTTCATGGCGCGGTGGAGTCCACAGCAGGCCGGCAGCAGCGGGCACGCGCATCAGAGCCTCTGGGATGCAGCGGGAGAGCACAACTGCTTTGCAGACGCGGCAGGGGAGCGCGGCGTGTCCGCCACGCTGCGTCACTACCTCGCCGGTCTGGTCGCGCTGATGCCTGAGGTGATGCCGCTGGTGTGCCCGACCATCAATTCATTCAAGCGGACGGTGCCCGGCTACTGGGCGCCGACTTCCGCCACCTGGGGCTGGGAGAATCGTACCGCTGCGCTGCGAGTCATTCCAGGCCCTACGCCGTCCGCCACGCGCATCGAGCATCGCCTCGCAGGCGCCGACGCCAACCCGTACCTCGCCCTCGCTGCGGGACTGGCTTGCGGACTGCACGGTATCCGGGAGCAACTGGAGCCGCCTCCGCCCATCACCGGAAACGCCTACGAGAGCGACGCCTGCCCGCTCCCCCGGAGCCTGGAAGAGGCGACCGCCGCATTCCGCAGCAGTGCCGCCGCCCGGAATCTGTTCGGCGAGTCATTTGTAGACCACTTCGCGGGCTCGCGCGACTGGGAGGTGCGCGAGTTCCGCAAGGCTGTCACGGACTGGGAACTGCGCCGCTACTTCGAGACGATCTGAGCCACACTCATCCTCTCATGGGAACCCTGGTCGTTGGGTTGCTGGCTGGCCCGCTCACCCTCGCTGCCGGGCTGGCGGTTGTCTGGATCGGGCTCCGATCGCGGCTCCGGCATGCCGTCGGCGCGACGCCGCAGGTCTGTTGGTGCGACGCGCCGGCAGCCCCGACGCCCGGCTTCCGGACCCGCGCGGAAGTCCTGACCGGTCTCGGGTACCTGCCGGCAGGGTTCGTCCGGGTCTCCCCGGCGTCTCCGGCAACTGCCACGTGGGGCGCGTTTGTCCACGCCGAACTTCCGGCGGTCGCGCTGCTCTCCTGTCCGCCGTCTGCGCTGTACGATCGCCGCTGCCTCGCCGGCCTGCGCACGTACTTTGAAGACGGCGGCGCACTCTTCACCACGTCTATCGCACTCCAGAGCTGGTATTCCTTCAGCCCCCGCGGCGGACCGGTCCGGCTCTCGCAGTTTCGGCGCTATGGAGAGCCCGGCGCGCTGCACGGCCAGCACCGCGGGACGGTGAAAGCGTGGATTGCAGGCGGGCGGCAGGCCGCGCCGATCTGTCGCGAGACATTGCTGGAGCAGATCGGGCGGGATCGCGCCTGGGTAGCCGGCGCCATCCTGCGCACCGGCTGGCCGTCCCCGACCGAGTGCCTCCGCCTGCTCTCCGAGTCCGGCCCGGGGCGGCTGCGTTTCTGACATGCAAGAGGCCCCACGCCGCGCGCCCCTCGCCGTCCTGCGCCACCGGGACTACCGGTTGCTGCTGGGGGGCCAGATCGGCTCACTCATCGGGTCGCGGATGCAGGGTGCGGCGCTCCTCTGGCATCTGGATCAGTTGACCCGCGATCCGGGGGCGCTCGGCACCATCGGTCTGGTGCGCCTGATACCACTCATCACTCTGGCGCTGGTGGGCGGGCTCATCGCCGACTCGCTGGACCGCAGGCGGCTGATGCTCGGCTGCCAGACCTTCATGGCCATTCTATCGGCTGCACTCGGCGCCGCCACGCTCAGCGGCGCGCGGACGCCGTGGATGATCTACGCCGTCGCAGCACTGACGGCGGCCACGATGGTCTTCGACGGCCCCGCCCGGCAGTCACTCCTCCCCACCCTGGTGCCCCGCGACGAACTTGCCAGCGCAGTCAGCCTGAATTCCCTGACCACCCAGCTCTGCGCCGTGCTCGGCCCCGCATTGATGGGGTGGATCATCGCCCAGCATTCGGTGGGCGTGGTGTACTGCATCAACGCCGCCTCCTTCCTCTGGGTAATCGGCGCACTGCTGCTGATGCGACCCGTTGCGGCTACGCCCGTCGAGGCACGGCCGAAGATCAGTTTCGGCGCGGCCATCGAAGGGCTGCGCTACGTGGCCCAGAGCCCGATCCTGCTGGCGATCATGCTGCTGGACTTCGTCGCAAACCTCTGTGCCTCCGCCAACACGCTGCTGCCGGTCTTCGCGCGGGAGATCCTCCAGGTGGGCCCCGGCCAGTACGGGTTGCTCGCGGGGGCGCAATCGGTGGGAGCTCTGCTCGCGGCCGGTACAGTGGCAGTTCTCCCACCGATCCAGCGTCAGGGAAGGGTCATCCTGGCCGCGGTGTTACTGTTCGGCCTGGCGACGGCCGCGTTCGGTTTGTCGCAGACCTTCGCCCCCGCGTACCTCGCCCTGGCCGCCATCGGCGCGACGGACACGGTCAGCATGGTTTTGCGCCACACGATCCGCCAGTGGGTGACGCCGGACCACCTCCGGGGACGGATGACTTCCGTCAACCAGCTTTTCGTACAGGGCGGTCCCCACCTGGGAGAGCTGGAGGCGGGATTTGTGGCCCGCTGGTTCGGCACTCCGTTCTCCATCGTTTCCGGGGGACTTGCATGCGCACTCGCAGTCGCCTGGTTCTGGGTGGCCCGGCCCGGCCTGCGGGAGTACCAGCGGAAGGAATCGGCGGAATACCAGTAGCTGCAGAGCTGCGGCTACTGGTATTCTGATCCCGAACCGCGCTTCAGATGAGTTCCGCGACCGGCTGGTGTCCCTGCAGCAGATACATCGGGCGATCGCTGGGACCCGGGACCGTCTGTTCAGTGGTGTCGAACCCGAGGTTGCGGTAGAGGGTCGCCATCACGTCCTTGTAGTGGACCGGACGCTCATCCGCGTAACCACCGTCGGCGGTGGTGGACCCGATGACCTGCCCCGTGCGCATTCCCCCTCCGGCGAGCAGCGCGCAAGAGACAGCCGGCCAGTGGTCCCGCCCGGCCGTGTTGTTGATCCGCGGCGTGCGTCCGAAGTCGCCCCATACGACCACAGACACGTCCTTGTCCATTCCCCGCTGGTGCAGGTCCTCAATGAGCGCACTCACCCCCTGGTCGAGCATCGGCAGGCGCTCCCGGCACTGGCTGAAGTTGGCGCCGTGGTAGTCCCACCGCCCGTAGCCGATGGTCACCACGCGTACGCCCGCTTCGACGAGGCGCCGAGCCATGAGAATACCGTCATTCCACATCGGACCGCCGTCGTCCACGTTCTTCAGGTTGCCGCGTCCGTACCGTTCCCGCAGCTTCGGGTCTTCCCGGTCCAGGTCGAGCGCCTGGAGCACCCGGTTGGATGCCAGGAGATCGAGCGCCCGCTGCGTCACCTCGCCGCTGCTCTCGATCATCCCGTCCGCCGCCCGCTGGAACTGGTTCATGCGTCCCAGGAGCTTGCGCCGATCCTGAAGGCGGTCGAGGGTGATCGTGCGCAGGGTCAGGTCGTCGGCAACCTGACCCTGGTGCGGCTGGAGGGGCTTGTGCGCCACGCCCAGGAAGCCGGGTTCGCCGGGATGGGCCCATCCGCTGAAGTCCATCCGCACCGAGAGATTGCAGAACGGCGGCACGGTCGGGTCGGTCGGGCCCAGCATCTTCGACGCCACGGATCCGAGGCTGGGCCAGTTCCCGGCGCGGTATTCAAAGGTGGTGTAGCCGCTGTAGCAGAGATGCGTGGCGTGCTCATCCCGCGCTCCGACGAGAGAGCGGACCACCGCGCACTTGTCCATCATCTTTGCCAGGCGCGGCATCAGCTCGCAAATCTGCACGCCGGGCCCATTGGTCGGAATCGGCTTGAACTCGCCGCGGATTTCCGCAGGGGCATCCGGCTTCAGGTCGAACATGTCCTGGTGCGGCGGTCCGCCGCACAGAAACACCATGATGACCGCCTTGTGGGAACTCTTCGTACCGGCCAGCGCCTCGGCGCCGAGGAGATCCACCAGGCTCATCCCGCCCATACCCAGAGCCCCGATCTTCAGGAAGTCGCGCCGCGAAAGCCCGTCGCAGAATCGCCCGGCCGGGCCGCCCTGGATGGTCAGCATACTTGTCCTTCCGTTTCGGATTTCGTCCTTCGGATGGGTCTGACAATCGGGAGAGCCTTCGGTTACAACCATTCCGCATGGACACCAGCAGACACTTCGAGCAGTCACAAGAACTGCCCCCCGCCGACGCCCGCTTTATGGACGAGACGGTCGTTCAGATGGCGGAACTCATGACGCCGCTCTACGAAAACTTCTCCGGCAAGGTGCATGGCGGCGCCATCCTGAGCCTGCTGGACAAGGTCGCCTATGTGTGCGCCAGCCGCTACGCGGGCACCTACTGCGTGACGGTGGCCGTGGATTGGGTGGAATTCCGCGCGCCCGTACTCGTCGGTGAGCTATTGCAATTGACGGCCCGAATCGTCCACGTCGGCCGCAGTTCGATGATGGTCGAGATCGTGGTCGAGAGCCAGGACCTGCGAAGCGGCGCCCTCCGTCACACCAACACGTGCTACTTCTCCATGGTCGCGATGCGCGAGGGCCGGGCCGTATCGGTGCCGAAGCTGAATACCCGTCTCCCCGGTGACGACCTGCGCGCGAAGGAAGCTGCTCTGCACCGG
>SYMT01000260.1 GCA_005805375.1 Actinomycetota bacterium | reverse complement strand
GGAACCCGGGGGCGCGCGCTTGCAGAGAATCGTGTCCGTCGCTGTCTCGCGGCCACGTGAAGCAATGCCTGCACGGAATCAGGAGTTCATCCTCGGGCCCTCCGTCGGTGAGGAGCGCTACGGGCGCCGATGGCGGAAAATCGTGGCGGCGTGGCGCACCGGAATGGCCGGTTGGAGCACCGATCCGCCGCGCCCGGGACTCGGAAAGGCCCCGTTCCGGTCGTTGAGGTGCGCCATATCGCAGGGTTGGGTTATCGCGCCGGACCAGTGGCGCGGGGGGACTTCTCTCACCTTCGCATCGGATACGATCCCGCCGAGAGCCCGGTCCAGCAACTCGAGATCCATCGAGTCGGAGGTGCGCAGGACCATCCCGAAGGCGTAGGCGCCCAGCCGCTATTGCCCATACCTGCGGACCCTGAGCAGGGGCCCACCAGCGCCCGTCCGCGGTGTTCGGCTGTCGCGCTCCTCGCACAACCGGGTTCATCAGCTCGGAGGACCTCGGACTCGGGACGGCGTGGCCTTCGGCCCGCTTCCGGGGCCCTTGGACCCCCGACCCTGCAGGCATCGGCGAGGCTCACCAGGTGGGGCCCCGATCTGGGGTCCAGGCGGAACCAGGCAGAGTCTACTGTCCCGCCGGGGCTTGCCAACCGCCGGGTGTTGCGGGCGCAGCCATCCAGGGCGCCGCCGCAGATGGGATCGTCTGTTCGAAGAGCTTTCCAACGCGCCTTCCGGACCTCGAAACAATGCGCATCCAACTCGTCCGCTAACAGGAGATACGGCGTCCCGCGCGCAACCATGTGCGAAGGGCCGCAGTCGGAGCATTCCCGTTCGATCCGCGACACAATGAGCCTCGGCGGCGCCGGAGCGTCGCCCCGGCGAATGGGCTCGGACGACATCGGCTTGCACCGCGCGCTGGAGTCCGCTGCGGCACCGTCCTGCCCCATCGCTGTGATGGGGACCAACCGACCGATCACTGTTCCCTGTGGGACCCCGCGGTACTATGAACCCCAGTCTGCTCACCGAAGAATCTGCGCTGTTCGTGGACCTCCGCGACGTAGAGGCGCGCGAGAACATCGTCCACGAGTATCACCCGGCAACCCGGTGCTCCGGCGGACCGGTGCTGGCGCAGGACAGGCCCTGGGAGCGTCACCCAGGAATGACCGCGTCGGTGATCTTCGATCCCGAGGAGCGACTGTTCAAAGCCTGGTACATGGCGGGATGCTATGCGCCGAACCGCAACCACGTGCAGTGCCTGGCTACCTCGGAGGACGGCGTGCATTGGGAGAAGGCGCCGCTCCGGCTGCATTCCGCGCTCGGCTCAGTTGAAAACAACATCGTCATCCCTGCGGACTACCACGACGGTCAAGCGCACTGGGAATCGATGTTGAAGGACCCGTGCGATTCCGACCCCGCCCGCCGCTACAAGGCGCTCGGCTGGTCAAGCCTGGACTGGGACGGACCGCTGTCCGGGATCTACACGGCCACATCTCCCGATGGGATGCGGTGGGAACCTACCCCGGAGCCGGTGTTCCGCCACCACCCCCGCCCCGGAACGCCCGACCTGGGCCCGGTGGGCGACGCGCAGGCGCTGATGCTGGATTCCCGCCGGAGACGCGCAGTCGCCTATCTGCGCGGCACCGACCGCTCCCGGATGTTCAGCGAGAGCGCAGATTTCATGCACTGGTCCCCTCCGAAGCCGTTCCTCTATCCGCTGCACGACGACGAGACCCTGTATAACAACGTCGGATTCGTCTACGGCAACCAGTATCTCGGCTTTCTCACGCATTTCGACCGGAACGCGTATCAGCAGACCCAAACACTCCAGTTGCTCACCAGCCGCGACGGGGACAGGTGGCTGCGCGCTCCGGCGTCGGCGCCGTTAATCGGTCTCGGGGAACTGGCGGAATGGGACCGGTTCCAGATCATGCTCACAGGCGCCCCTCCGATCCAGTTCCGCGGGCAATTGCACATCTACTACCGCGGGACCAACCGGCGGCACGCCAAGATCCTCCGGGAGTTCGAGCCCCGCCTCTCGTGCGACCAGGACCCGTCCCGGATGTCCATCGGCCTGGCTCGGATTCGGGTGGACGGCTTCGCTTCGATCGGGGGCAGCTTCGACGGGGGGGTGTTGCTCACCCGGCCCTACGTGCTGCAGGGCGACCACCTCGTAGTCAACCACAAGTCCGACCACGGGCAGATGCAGGTAGAACTGCTGGACGAAGCGAAACAACCGGTGGCAGGATGGACGCGGGAGGACTGCGTGCCCCTCTGCGCAGATCGGATAGACGAGCCCGTCGTGTGGAAGCACTGTCGGCCGCTGAGTGCGCTCCAGGGCCGCCCGGTACGGCTGCGTTTTCTCCTCTGGAATGCCCGCCTGTATTCCTACCGGACGGCGCCCGAGCCGGCTGAATGCACGGAGTGAGTGAAGAGAACTGGGGAGTGAGTATCGGTCTCACCCACTCGTGTCTCACTCGTCTCAACTCGTTCGTCCCCGGTGTGTGCTTCCAATCCACATCGTTGTGCGGCGCGGTACAGGATATGAGGGGTGATGGGTTCTCGACAGGAGGGGAAGGCGTGGGGCAATGGCTGATTCCAGCGACCCGGCGGGCGAAGCCACCATTCTGGTCCTGGACCTCTGTGGGTTCAGCACCCGCGCCCGCGTGTTCCAGGACCGTTCCGGCGACCCGGCGGCAGTGGCCGCGCTCCAGGGTCGTCTTCAGAATCTTGTGGACTTCGGGCTGCGGGCGGCTGGAGTCCATCGTGCCGAGGCGCTGATCCAGGACACCGGGGACGGAGCCCTGCTCCTCCTCCGCTCGCCGCTCCAGGCCCACCGGTGTGCGGAAGCAATCCATCGCGCGAGTGTTGCGCACAACACGAGCGCGGCCACCCCGGTTGAGAAGCTGGCCTTTCGGATCGGCGGCGCCACCGGTCCGGTCCACGTGCGGGTCGGGGTGGACGGATCGCGGGACCATGCGGGGGAAGCCATCTCCACGGCCGCCCGCCTGGAGCCGCTGTCTTGGCCGGGGGAACTGCTGCTCGACGAGCGCACCGTGGCCGGGCTGCCGCCGCAGCTACAGCGCCGCTACGACCCGCCCGCGGCCGTGCGCGGCAAGCGCACCGAGTCCTTTCTGGCACGCCGCTGTGTCCTGCAACCCGATTGCGTTGGGGAGGCCGCGGGGGCGCCGGCCGCCGGTCCGGTACCCGACGCGGGTCCGTACCTGGGGGCCCGCCCATTTTCGCCCGGCGAGCACCACTTGTTTTTTGGTCGCACGCACGACCTCCGGCGCGTGCTCGTCCTGCTCGACCACTCGCAGGTGCTGCTCCTGCATTCGGCGTCCGGCGTCGGGAAGAGCTCCCTCCTGCACGCCGGGGTTGTTCCGGCGCTGGCCCGGCTGGGCCACAGCGTCTCCCCGGTGATCCGTTTTGCTCCCTTCGCGTTGTTGGGCCCGGATGTGAATCCGTTCGTGCTGGCTGCCGTGTCGGCGCTCACCCGCTCTTCGGGCCACGAGGACATGGGCGAGGGGTTCTCGAACTGGGCTCCCTCGACACTCCCCGACTATCTGGCCGAATGGCGTCGGAGGCGCCCGGCGGCCGCGGCGCCGGTGCTGGTTTTCGACCAGGCGGAGGAGCTGTTCACCCTCCCGGGCCGCAGCCGGGAGGAGCGCCGCGAGTTCGTGAATCAGGTCATCGCAGCGCTGGAAGCGGAACCGGGACTGCGGATCGTGTTCGGGATCCGGGATGACCACCTGGGCGGCCTTGAGCGGGCGATGGAGGGGCAGCCGCTGCTGCTTGCCCGCTACCGTCTGGGAGCGCTCGACCGGGGCAGTGCGCGTAACGCGCTCTTGGGTCCCGCGGCGCGGGCGGGTGCGGAGATCACCGGTGAACTCGCGGAGGCGCTGCTGGACGCGCTTGAGGAACCGGGAGAAGGGATTGACCCCCTGCAACTGCAGGTGGCGGCCGAGCGCCTCTGGCGCGCCCGGCCGGCCGGCGCCGTCCGGCTGGAGATGAATCTGCTGGCGGCATTGCCCGATGCGGGCAGGCCCGCGGGCCACGGACCGGACCGCAGTGGGTCACACCGCGCGAAGGAGTTTGTGGCCGACTCCCTGCGTCTGCTGGTCGAACAGGCGACTGCACAGGTCGCGGCCGAGATGGGGGCGACGGCGGCTCTGGTGCGGGCAGGGCTGACATTGTTCGTGTCGCGGCAGCGTACACGACAGCCATTGGAACCGGTGGACGGACGGGTGGGGCATCTCACCCTTGAGACGGTGGAGCGTCTGGCGCAGGCGCACGTGCTCCACGCAGGCGAACGGGGCGAACGTCGCTACTTCGAACTGGCGCACGACCGGCTCGTCGAGCCGGTACTCCTGCTCGCCGAGCGAGACGACGTGCGGGCGGTGCTGCACGCGCTTGATCTGCTGCGCACGCGGTTGGAACAGGCGCACACCGTCGCCGGGGCTGATCTAAAAGATTACTTCGTGCCCCACCCGGAGGTAATCGAGGAGGTGACCCGGGCGGGAGAGCAGATCCGCCTCTCGCCGGACGAGGTCGAATTCCTCTGGCGCGCCGCGATCGCCGAAGGCAGAGCCGTGACGGCCTGGAGCCGGCGCCTCGGTCAGGATGCACCCGGCCGATCGGCGCGCATCCTGGACGAGGCGCTGCACCACCCGCAGCCCGCTCTTCGCCGCGCCACCTGTCGTGCGCTGATCCGGTCCGGCGTGTCCGTCCAGACCGTGCCCTGGGGTCGGATTGTTGCGCTGCTGTTCGACGATCCGGACGGAGGGGTCCAGCGGGCGGCAGCGGAGGCACTCGTGGCTTCCGCTCCCGCGCACTCACTGCCGGAGATCCGCAATCGCGCCCGCCGTTATGGGTACTGGGGACGCGGACTGCGAGGTCTGGGGGCTCTGTGGGCCGCCTGTGAGCGGCGACCGCCGGCCGCGGAGTGGCACTCGGAGCTACTCCGGGGCATGAGCGGCGCACTGCGGCTCCAGGTCTGGCTGGCGGCGAAGGGGCTTCGCGCGCGGGAAGCCGGTCCTGCTCTGCTTTACACCGCCGGGCCCGCGGCTCTTGGCAGCGGGCTCCTGAGCAGCGCCTTCAAGTGGCTGCCCGGAATGTTCGGACTGGGCCTCAGCATGGCTACGTCCGGCGCCGTAGTCGGCGCCTTTCAGGGGCTGGTTGCGGGCTTGAACTGGGGGTTCCTGATCGCGGCGGGGCTCACGCTGTATCGAGCGGTATCCGGCACCGGGAGAGTTTCGGATGAGCGCCCCCCGGGGTGGCAGGGGATGCTGGCGGGAGGCATTCCCGGAGCATTGGCCGGGACCATTTCCATGTTCCTGGTCGCAAAGGTTTTTGCTCCCGACAGCGTCGTGAAGGCCGGCTGGGTCAGCGAGCGGCGGCTGCCCGGCGCGGCCTTCTGGGGGGAGTTGTTCTTCCAAACACGGCTCGGGTGGGTCTACCCGATTCAGGGCGCTGCACTCGGGGTTGCCACCGCCGTGCTGGCTCACGCGGTCCGTCGCGCCCCACTCTGGCGCGAATGGCAGCGTCAAAACCGGCGGCTCACCGGCCTGCGCGAGTTATCGCAGGCCGGCCGGGCGCTCGTCCGACTCGCCTGGTCTCGCTCCGCCCCGGCTGTGGGAGTCATCCTTGCCGGCTTCACGCTCGCGTGGTTTGCGGTCGCCTCCGCCCCCGCCCACCTGGGCCCTCTCACCGATCCGGTGACACTGGTGGCGCGACTGCTCGGGGACGCGAGTTCACAGACCTTCGGCGCTGTCGGCACCGTAGCCGGACTGTTGCTCGGAGAGTGGGTGCTGCGCGTGGGGATTTCCGTCGAGCCGGCGGAGGCGCAAGATCAGGAGGCGTGACGGCAGCGGGCTGGGAGTACGTCTCCGGTGGGGGAAGAAAGGCAGGATCGGCGTGTTTCACATCATTCACGGGGGGTACCCGCGCCTCTGGGACGAATTGCATGCGCTGGTGCGGGAGCATCCGGGCACCTACCTCTGCTCGACGAACCGCCCCGACGGAGTGGCGCCCGAGCACTGGTGCGAAAAGCTCTCGCCGCTGCACTCGTTGAACGCAGACGGCACGCTTTCGGGCGACCGGCTGGCGGACGCAGTGCAACGCGCGCTGGAGGCGGGTCGCGCACGGGTGATGGTGGATGAACTCAACCTGCGCTCTCGGGCGGCGGTCGCCGTGTGTGCGGCGCGCCTGCGGGAACGGTTCCCCGCGGGGGCCGGCCGGTGGGGCGCCTTCATCGTCCATGGTCCCGCCGTCAGCTATGTCAACCTCAACCGCGAGGGGAACGCCCTGGACGAGCTTCTCCGCGCTGACGCCATCCTCGCCAGCGAGATGTACCCGCGACAGTCCCTACTGGCTGCGCAGGAGGCCCCGGACAACTGGCTGGCTGCATTCTACGCGGGAGGCTCAGCAGGTGTCCACACGTTCCCGCCCCGGCTCGCATGGCTCTGGGAGCGGCGGCGGGAACTGCGGTCCGCATCGCGCTGCACGGTGGTGCTGGGCGTCACCGACTTCTACATGGATCGGCCGCACGAGGGACCAGAGTTCCTGGAGCGCGTGCTCCGTATCTGGGCTGCGCGCCCGGAGGTGGGTGCATTCCTCCTTGCTGCGAACGGCGGAGTGGGAAGTTACAAGTGGGATGGCTCCCCCACACCACACCGGATGTCCGACCCGGCTCGTGCGGCGGCATTTGTCCGCGCGTGGCGGCGGGTAGGAATACCCGGTTAGGTGAGCAGCGTGCGGAACGGCGAAGGACCGAATGCTTCGCCGCGGCGCGCCGGGAAACTGCTTTGGCCAACGCACTGTACGGAGGCGACACAGTGTGGACTCGGTCGGGTTTCTGTTGCAAACTTACGCCGAAACTGTCCGCATCGCGGGAGATGCTTCGAATTCACTGAAAGTTCAACAGTTCAACCACGAGAGTGACGCGGCGGGAATCCGCCGAGGTGCGAAAGGTGTGAGATCCGCACCGAGGAGGACTGAAATGCGATGGGCTGGATGGCTGATCTGCGGGTTGTTGGTGATGGCGGCACAGGTGAAAGCAGTGCAGGAGCCTGGGAGGGAGCAACCGGGGACCGCACCGCCCGCAACGACCCTGGAACTGATCGAGGACTTGCGAATCCTCGCCATTGTAAACGTACTGCAGCCCACACGCGCGCAATGCAACCGGCTGGCGGCGGCTGCCGATACGGCTCGGAAGGAACTGGCCGCCGTTGAGGCCGACGCTCGCGCAAAACTCGAGCAGCAGCGCGACCGGCTGCTGGCAGCCCGCCAGACGGCGCTGCGCGGCGGGACTACCCCGCGAGCCACCGACCAACTGCTGGGTAGCGCAGGCCAGGCAGTCAGCACGCTCCGCGGACAGCGGATCGAGACACTCATCCGCTCGCTCACCAACCAGGTGCGCACGATCCTGACGTCGGAGCAGGCCGCGCGAGTGGAGAACGATCTCGCCCCCACGATCGAGCAGCCCTGGCGGCACTATGCCGGGCTCCTGGGCGGCAGTGCTGCCGCGGGACGGACCCGCGCCCGGCTCCCCAGCGACCCGGGCAAGTGGCTGCACGAACTCCGCGACCTCCGCATCGACTCGGCGGAAGGCGACCCGGCACACGAGATCGAGGACTTCGGCAAGAAGATGTCCAGGGGTCTGCGCGCAGGTACGCCGCTATTCCAGGAAACGGTCGCGTGGGGGAGGAACGTCGCGACCCAGGTGCTCGCGATGCCGTCGGACACATTCACACGCCGCGAACTCGACCTGGCGCGTCTGGTGGCCAGGCAGGACCTGACCGCGCGCAACGCGCAGCGCGTCCAGGAGGGAAAGGCGCCGGAAACTTTCGATCCCTACCGGTGGCTGGTGGAGGAAGTGCTGCTGAGCCCCCGTGCCGTTCCCAACCTGCGAGATCGGGCTGCCGCTCGGTAAACAGCGGCGGTCGGTTCGACCTGGGGGATCGGCTCGCTCGCAACCGCGCCGGGGCGCTTTCCGCACGACGGATCTTTCGACACATCTGGGGTTATGCAGTGACGGTAGGGTCAAAGGCGCTCGCCGCGCAGGTGGGGAGGCTGCGACCGAAGATTGGGACCGACCCGCACCACCCTGTCCTGCTGTTGACCATGCGCGGGTTCGTGTACAAGCCGGCGTGACGTAGGGCGTGGAATGCGGCGACCTCCGGCTGCTGCATTCCACGCCCTGGCCTGCTGCACCCGGCAAACTGATCCCCCGGTCGGAGGCACGCCGGCAACTCGGCAGCCTGGGGTTCCGGCGCGATGGCGAACGACGCGCGCGGGATCTCATGCGATGTGTCCACACGCGCCCGGACCACGCCCGAGGGCCGTCTCATCGGTTCAGCGTACGGGTTGAGGAATGGTAGTCGCCGGTGAAGGGGGAGAGTCTCAGATCACGTTCTCGTCCCGCAGTTCACGCACCGCAGCCG
>SYMT01000031.1 GCA_005805375.1 Actinomycetota bacterium | reverse complement strand
GGCGCGACGAGAGGGGGGGCGGGAGACGGTGTGGCACCGGGCGCCGCGCCGCCGGGGGTGAGTTCCGCCGGCGCTTCGCGCCGGGTGTTGCTCTCGGGAGCCGGAGCCGCCGCGGGAGTCGCAAGAACCTCATTGGCAATGGGTTGAGGCGCCGCCGGAGACGGGTTGCGGGGCGCCCCGCCCGGAGTGGCGGCAGCGCCGACGGGCGGGGCGCAGGGCGGTGCTGCGATGCCCTGGGGTGAGGGCAGAACGGCCGGCGCCCGCGGAGACGCCGCAGGGACCGAGGCATGGAGACGAGGTGCAGGATCCGCTTGCCGGTCCGAGCGCGGCGGGGAGCCTCCCGCCCGCCTCGGGTTGCCGGGATTCGGAGTGCGCATCGGGGGCAGTGGCGTGCCGCGAACGGGCGTCGGCGCGGTGAGAGGGGTCGGCGCCGGCGCGGTGACAGGCGGCGCCGGTGGCGAGGCGGACCGGTCGGGGATCGCCGCGGGTCGGGCCACGGTGCGCGCATCCGAGACATCCGGCATGACGGGAGGCGCGGGAACCGGGGAAGTGGCGGGGTCTTCAAGACACGGCGGCGGAGCCGGCGCTGGAATTGCCGGGGGGGCAGGCACAGCGGGCGGGATCAATCCCGGGCCGGCGGCGCGGCCATGTACGCCGGGAACGGGCTGCGATGCCGGGGTGGCGGCGAGAACGAGAAAATCGTTTGGGGGCGGTGCCGGCAGAGTGGTGGCGGCGAGCGGATCGTCCATCTCTGGGTCAAGGGGCGCATCCGCACGAGGTGCTGCGGGCGTCGCGGCCCCGGTCGCCCGCGCTAGTTCGTCCTGGAGTTCAGAGCGCACTCCATCCAGGTTGGCCAGGATCGCGGCGGCTTCGGCCTGGGGCGTCCGGCCGAGACGCACCCCCAGCACGAGCAGCGTCTCCAGTTCCAGCAGCGCACTCTCGGCGCGCTGGAGCGAGTCCACGGAAAGCGGACCGGACCCATACGGGAAGCTCTGCGCGATGAGCGTGGGCACGTGAACTGCGGCACGGGTGAGTTGGGCGGCGAGCCGGGTGGCTCCGGTCTCGCTGCAGGATTCCGCCAGCCGGCAGGCCCGCACCGCCAGATGCATTGCCTCCTGCCACACCGGACGCTGACGATGGGTGCTCATCAACCAATACCGGATCTGCGGATGCGGCGAGGCATCCGGTTCGAGAGCACCGTGGGCCGCCGCTCCTCCTGGACCAGATCCAGCCAGAGTGGCTCCTCTTCGAAGATCGGCGGTCGGGCCGCGGGCAGGCGGGTTTCCAGGTCCTGCATACGTTCGGCCGCCCGGATGCGCGCCCGTGTGCGTGCGGAGATAGGGACCAGCAGGTTGAAGCGATCAATCCGGGCGTTGAGTTCCCGAAGTCCCCGAGCAGCCCGGATCAGAAAGGCGCTTCGCGCCCGGTCCATCTCCTCCACGGAGAGCCTCCCGAGCCGAGCCTGAGGGTCCCCGCTGCGCACGGCGCGCCAGTCTTGTTCGAAACTCCGCACGCTTTCGTCCCAGGCAGCTTGCGCGCGGCGAATGTCGTTTTCCAGGGCGATCCATTCCGGGACGTAGCGCGCTTCCTTCAATAGTCGCGCGGCCGTCCGCTGCTCGGGCGGGACGCGCGGATCCACTTCCAGGTTCAGGGGTTGGCCCTGCCCCGGCACGTTGTCGAAGACGCCTTCTTCCTGCGCCTCCCGGATTTTGCGCTCCGCGATGATCTCGAACCAGGACATCCGTACCTCTCCCCGGGTCCAGAATCTACATAGGTCGAATTCAGGTTTCGACACCAGGCAATGGGGGTAAAACTCTAGAGGAAGCCGCTGAATCCTTCTCTCGGCTCCTCCGCCCAATCGGCCCCGATAGTGGGATTTCGCCGCCTCAGTTTACACAGAGTTCACAACTCGGCATTTCGCCGTTTACGTGGCTCGTGGACACTGAATGAGTGCTGTCTGCACTATCCCGGCCGCCCTTCCGTCCCGCGTGCCTCGCCATGCTTGCTACGCTCACGCCTCCACCTGATCTGGCCGCCGCGCTCGCTTACCCCGGCACGGCGCACTCGCATCTGTCCGGAGCAGTCGAGTACTCTGCGCCGCACCTGCTCACCCCGGACGATGTCGAATTCGTCGCCATTAGTTTCGAGGGACCCGATCGCTATGCCTGCGCAGGTGGGCTCGGAGTGCGAATCACGGAACTCACCCGTGCCCTGGCCGAGCGCGGCTTCGTTACTCATCTCTACTTTATCGGTGATCCGGACCTCCCATCGCAGGAGCAGGTGGATGGCCTTCCATTACACTATCATCGTTGGGGTCAGTGGCTCAGCCGCGAATACCATTCCGGCGTCTATGCCGGGGAAGACGCCAAGCGCTCCGATCTCGAGGCCAGCCTGCCCGAGTCCCTGGTCGGGGAGCGCGTCGCTCCCGCGACCGGTCGGGGCAAGCGGGTGGTGATCCTCTCCGAGGAGTGGCATACCGCCGAAGTCGCCTGCCGCATCTCAGATGCGCTCTGGGCTGCCGGTCTTCGTGATCGCACCGTGATGCTCTGGAACGCCAACAACACGCTGGGCTTCGAACATGTGAACTTTGAGCGGCTGCGCTTCACGCAGGCGGTCTCGACCGTCAGCCGCTATATGAAACATGAGATGTGGCGGTGGGGGGTGAATCCGCTGGTGATCCCCAACGGCATTCCGGCCCGTCTGCTACAACGATCGGCCCAGGTGGCGGACCTGACCGCTTTCGCCCAGTCGCACCTGCGTGGCCGCCTCACCCTGGCCAAGGTAGCCCGGTTTGATCCGGACAAGCGCTGGCTCATGGCGGTGGAGGCTGCCGCCGGGTTGAAGCAGCGCGGCCTGCCCGTGCTGTTCCTCGCGCGCGGTGGAATGGAAGAGCACGGTCATGCAGTGCTCCAACGCGCACACGAGTCGGGTCTGCGGGTGGCCGACGCCTGGTGCGACAGTGCGGAACCGCTCACTCAGATGAAGACGCTGCTTGATGCCGCCGCGCACGCGGACTTCGTCCATATCCGGTTCCCACTGCCGGAACTGATCCTTCGGACGCTCTATCGAGTCGCGGATGCGATGCTGCAAAACAGCGGCCGTGAGCCGTTCGGACTGGTGGGCCTGGAAGTGATGGCCGCCGGCGGGCTGCTCTTCACCGGCGCCACCGGCGAGGAATACGCTCGCCCGAATGATAATGCCGTGGTTCTCGATACTGAGGATCCGCGGGAGATTGAGACTGCACTGCTGGGCCTGCTGGATCGGCCCCGCGAGATAGGACGCTTTCGGCGTCGTGGCCAGGAGACCGCCCCGCTCTACACCTGGAGCCGGGTGGTGGACGTCCTCCTGAGCCGCGTGCGCTACCTGGCCGGGGACGGTCCGGACACACAGCCGGGCCCCGGCGCCGCCTGGTGATTGAAAGGAGAAGAGGATGACCACACTGGTTCCGATTGACGGATCGCGCTCGTCGGAAGAGGCGGTGCGCTATGCTGTGCGCACACAGCCGGGAGGGGACGTGCTGTTGCTCTACATCGCACCGTCGGGACGTGAGGTGGACCTGGAGCGCGGGCGGTTCTTTCTGGAGGATGGGCGAAAAACCTGCCGGGAGTTGGCGCCGGGCGCCGACATCCATACCCGGCTGGAAGTCGGAGACCGCTGCGCGAAGCTGGCCGAGGTGGCGGACGAGGCCCATGCCGATCTCGTGGTGCTGGGGGCACACGGGGTGAGCGGCCTCCCCTTTGTAGAGCGGTACAGCACCGATGCCGCGGACCTGGCAGGCGGGATTCATCGCCCGGTTGTGATGGTGCTTCCGAGCGGGCGCCGGCTGTCGGACTGAGCCGGCAGACTTTCCGCGGCGTGGGCCGTCCAGAGACTGCCTCGGGACGGCCCGACGCTCCACGCCGGAAAGGGAGCGGTTGCCGCGCACGCACGACGCAGCGCGGGGAGACCTGGCGGAGGAGCACCCGGTGACCGGGTGCATGTCCTGTGTTGTTCTATTGGGCGCACTACCGGGGGCCGCGGCGACAACGCCCTTCTCCAGGTTTTCGGGATGTGTCTGTGTGAGTGCGGCATGCATGCCGTGGGGGACGCGCAATTTGGTGCGGGCGGTGCGTGTGGTCCAGGAGGCGCTGAAGGACTTCCAAATCGCGGCCCGGAAATGCGGGCGCGTGCTCGCGCAGCAACTGCGGGAGGATCTCCGCCGGGAACTGCTGCCGCCGCGGAGACGCCGCCGGTGCCCCCGCGAGGTGCAACGCAAGGTTCTCAAATGGCCCCTAAAACGCAAGGACCCCGCTCCCGACGCACCGGCCGCAACCGCCGGTCCAGAGGTGCACCTCTACCGTATCCAAACGGCATTGGACCTGAATAATGTGGGTCCGCCCACAAACGTGCCCCGGCTGGAGTTCGACGCGGGCCTGGCACGCTTTCGAGAGATGCGCGGATCAAGCACGCGGCTGACCGCGGACCCCGTGTTCGGCCACCACAACCTCCGGCGCCACCGCGCGCACTCTGGCAAGCTCAAGCAGGTTCTGCAACCGACGCGCGTGCGCCCCTTCGACCTCATCGGACAGCCGGCACAACTCGGGATGCTCGTCAAGTGTGAGCACCCCGTCTTTCCGACGGCGAGTGAGGACCTGGTAGCGCTCCCACACTTTGTCCGGCAGCGGGTGGCTGATCGCCTCGAGCAGTTCCGGTTCTGTACGAGGAGCAGGCGTCGCCGCAGCATCGACGGCGCAGATGTGGGCAATCAGATGCATCAAGTTGGCGTCGAGCTCCAGCCCCTCGCGGATTGCTGCCCCACGGAGATACGCCTCCAAATAGGGGGGGATATCGAGACTCACACTCACTGGAACGCCCCTCCCGGGAGCACCTGGACACCTGGACCTAGACCACGCCGGACGCGCTTCCGGCTAAGTGTTCAGCCTCAACCCGGTGGCGTCCACCGGGCGCCTTCTCTCCTTCTCTCGGATGAACTGGGGCGTCGCCCAGGCTCGCCTGCGTTCCTCCGCTGCACCGCCGGCTCCCCCGATGTCGGAGAGCGCCGGTCAGCATCGGGCCCACCCCGGTGCCAGCGCCGCGCTCGACCGGCTCACTCCGCCGGTTGCGACAGTTGCGGGGAAGTCCTATCTGCTCCATCGGAGAAAGAAACACAGAAGCCGGAATAGGAGCTGCGCCCCGGTACGCCAGGCACTTGCAACTTCTTTCAGGGTGATATGGTACCCTTGCTTTCCCTTCCCGGGCGCTGGATCGGACAGACCCGTTGGGGTTGGCCGGCCCCAGCCGCGCCTGCCGGAAATGCGTCGCGTAATGGGCCGATCGATTTATGGCGGAGAAATGCGTGGCATGGCTGCTACCATTCTGTGGGCAACCCGCAACCCGCAACCCGCAACCCGCAACCCGCAACCCGCAACCCGCAACCCGCAACCCGCAACCCGCAACCCGCAACCCGCAACCCTCCGAGCCGCCAGCACCATGCCGACCTTCGAATTGATCACGCATTT
>SYMT01000259.1 GCA_005805375.1 Actinomycetota bacterium | reverse complement strand
CGCCACAATCAGCGGCGTTTCATCGCGAATGAAGGCCCGCTGGTTGGTTCGTCGCACCGCATCGTCCAGCCCGGCATGGTAGGGGACAGCGGCGTGTCCCGCATCCTTCAGGGCGCCGACGAGAGTCTGGACCATCTCGCGCGTGCTGCAATAGAGGATGCCTGACTGCTCTCTCCGCTCCTTCAGAAACTCCAGAATCTGCGCGAAACCATCCCCCTGCCGCGCCCGCGCCGAAAGGAACAGGTTGGGCCGATCGAAGCCGACCACATGGGTGTGGTCGGAACCGATCCCCAGAATCTTCCCGATGTCTTGCTGTACCCTCGGCGTCGCCGTCGCCGTGAGCGCCAGGCACCGCGCGCGCGGAAAGCGATCGCGCACCGGGCGCAGGCGGCGGTACTCGGGGCGGAAGTCGTGTCCCCATTCGGAAATACAGTGCGCCTCATCAATCGCCAGCAGCGCCACCTGGGCCTGGTCCAACCGCAGCAGGGTCTCCGGCCGCAGGAGGGTCTCCGGCGCCACGTACAACAGACGGGCCACCCCGTCGCACACCGCGCGCACGTTGTCTACGTACTCCCGGTGTGTGAGGCTGCTGTTCAGCAAGACCGCCGGCACACCGAGTTGGCGCAACTGGTCCACCTGGTCCTGCATCAGGGAGATGAGGGGAGACACCACCACCGTCAGGCCCTTCTGGACGAGCGCGGGGAGTTGATAGCAGAGCGATTTCCCCGACCCCGTCGGCATGATGCCGATCGCGTCATGCCCGGAAAACAGATCGGCGATCACGGCCTCCTGAAACGGGCGCAGCGCCTGGTAGCCGAAAACGCGCTTCAACGCCTCCCGCGCCGGCGCCAGATCCGGTCGGCCGGACGGTTCGGGCCGCGGATGGCTGGTGAGCGCCGTCGCCGCGCTCCCTTCATCGAAGAACCAACCGGAAAGCTGCGCAAAGCAGGCCGGATCCTCTTCCGGGCGGTCGCGCGGCGTCCACCAGTGCGCCAACGAGACGCGGAGCAGTGTGCCGGCAGGGATCACTTCCACCTCCGCCGGTTCCTGGAACCCGACGAACGTCAGTGTCCGACCGCCATCGTCGGTCGGGTAACGATAGCGGATACGCATTCCAGTGAGATCGCGGTGCAACGGGCGATCCGGCCGCCAGAACATGGTGCTGTAGGCGGGTACTCCGGTCTTCGTACGGATTTGGAGGGCACCTGTCCCGGTGGCCTGGAGCAGCCCGTCGTAGAGCACATCCACTCCTCCGGCACGCGGCGGCATGAAGCGCAGAATGTTCACGACGGGGTTACGCACCGCACGCACTTTCTCGCGCTCCCGGACCACGAGATCTTCCGTGTGCGGCGCCAGAATCTCGGCCGGCGGGAGGGCGTCCACCTCCCATACGTCGCCGATCTCGTACGCCAGGTTGTAGTCCTCCCGAGCGAGTTCCGGCGCGAGGAGGCGCACACTGCGCCCATCGGCGGCAATCCCCCCAGTGCAGGCGCCGCCGCCCTGCCGAGTCCGGGCCACAATCAGTACCCGCATCGCTTACCCCGCACCGTCTCCAATCGTTGGCGGCAGCAGATGACACACCGTGATCGCCAGATCCACCTCCAGGCGCTCAGCGACGAGGGAGCGATGGCACGCACCCGGCTCGCGCTCCACACAGAAGAGCACGACACGCCGCACGTCCGGTCCGAACGAAGCGGCAAACTCCGCGCTGTCGAAATCCCCCAGGCACTCGGCCCGGTAGCCGGCGCAGAATTCCGCACTCAACTCAATGCGGCCGCGCTTGGTGATGTGTGCCGCGCGATCCTGCCGGGCTTCGGCGGTGCGGAGTTCCACACTGGGAGCCAGATCCAGCCGGTGGACATACGCGATATTCAACTCCGCGAGGCGTGCCTGGAGGCGACCGGCATTGGCAAACGCATAGGCGGACCCGCGCACCCCGCGCCGCCGCCGCGTATCGCAAAAGCCATCCACACCCGCTTCCTGAAGCGCCGCAAAGAAGCCTGCCTCGTCAAACCCATACACACCGATCGTGCAGAATTCCGGCATCGGACTCAGCTTTCCCCCGGGTAGCGCTTTCGGGACGTAAAGGCGGGATCGCCGAAGAGATTGAGTTGCCCGCCGGTCAATTCGCGCAACACTTCATCCTGCGTGATGACGGACCCATCCGGCTCGAGGTGGAGCACCGGAATCGCCAGTTCCCCCAGAGACGGAGCAACCAGCTTGCTCCGGTGGCACTCCTCCGCCCTCCCCTCGCTGCACATCAGGACCATCCGCATGCCCTGGGACTGCGCCCGCTGCAGGCGTTCGATGCCCTTCCGGTAGGCGGCCCGCTCCTTCACGTGTTCGTACTCCACCTTGCCGTCCACATAGCATTCCGGATCGTCGGGACGGCCCCCCAGTTCCCGCCCGAGGTAGACATAGCGCACCTCCTGTTCTTTGAGGAGCGCCTCCAGCGCCTCGCGCGAAAACTCCGGGCGAAACCGCGAGTAGGGAGCCGTGCGAATGTCTACCAGACAGGCGATCTCGTGCTGCCGGAGGGTCTCCAGGAACTCGACCAACAGCCGGTTCCCATAGCCGATAGTATAGATGGGGGTGAGCGCAGACATCAAACAATAGGTTACCACCCACCGGGTCAGTGGCGCCCCCGATTTCTGCTGCGAGACGCTCGCCGAAACAACAATCCCATCGGCGGCAGCGCCACGGACCGCTGTGCCCGCAGCACCCGGTTTTGGGCCCGCCCTGTCGGGGCAGTCTCTGCTGCCTGCTCCCCGAAGAACCCCAGATCGGACGCCCACCACCACGCTTTCGCGGGAGCTCCTCCACTCCTATAGAAACACACGCCGCCCTGTGGAGTCCGGCAACTCCGATTGCCGTTCCAAACCCGGCCCTATCGGCCGCCCCACCTCGCGCGTCTCGCCGAAGAACCCCCAGATCGAGCTCCCCACCACCACGCTCTCGTAGGAGCCCCTCCACCCGTGAGCAACGCACGCCGCCATGTGGAGTCCGGCAACTCCGATTGCCGGCCCAAACCCGCCCCTTCCGGGACGCCGTCGGAGCCGAAACCGGCAGGAAAGGGCCGCGAACTTTCCTGCCCGAGTTTCGCGCGGCGTTACCCGATTCCCCGCGCGCGCCCGGATGGCCACCAGCAGGCGGCGCTCCAGTTCCTCTTCGTTAACGTAGTGCAGCCGCCTGCAATAACGGCGTAACCGCTGCGGTGGCGACGAGGATGATCTGCGTGCGCATCTGCCGGCACAAGACCCGGCGCGGGACCACTTCCGGATCCAATTGTTGCACTCGCCTGGGCCGGAGATCCGCCGGTTTCAGGACGGCAAATCTGCCGGGAATGCCCCGGTCTCCTTTGTGGTTCCCGGTACTTTTCGCCCACCGGTCGGGCCTGCCGGCGCGGACGGAGGCCGGCACTGGAGCGGGATCGGACCGGCAATCGGGGTTGCCGGACTCCACATGGGGTGTGCGTGACTCACTGGGCGGAGGGAGAAATCGCACACCGCTCGCTCGCCACTCCGTGTTGACCCGCGTTTCGCTGAACAGCGTTACCCGATTTCCGCCGAAGAACACTCCAGGGTGAACCGGCGCCGGCGCGCTCGGCTTTCCAGCCGCGGCAGTAGCCAGACCAGCAGGTCGTACGTCCGCTGGATGACGGATAATTCGTTGGTCGCCGGCGCCATGCCTCCGTCCCTTCGGGGCGCAAGCGCCCTTGTTGCGAAATTCACAACATATACGCAATATAAGGGATTCTGCGGACGTCCGCCTGCGGCGGGAAGAGTCTAGTTTCCAGCGTCTGTATTCAGCCGTCCGCGACCGCCGGCCCCCCCCCCCGGAACCCCAGGCCGTGCCTCCGGTTCTGCGGGCGGTCGCCGTAGCGGTAGGCCACGCGCGCGCCGTCGGGAATGTAGTTCCACGAGCCGCCACGCGCGACACATAGATTGTTTATTGATTTATTGAACGGATTTCTACATGGCCCTTCCGCCGCACACGTCCTATAGTAATCTTCGGCATAGTAATCCACGCACCACTCCCAAACATTTCCCGCCATGTCCGGCAGCCCGAAACCGTTCGCCGGGAAGCTCCCTACGGGCGATGTGAACGGAAACCCGTCCTCATAGCCATCAAACAGCGCCCAATTCTTCACATCAAAGTGCTGCTGCTGCTTCAGGCTCATGTCTGAAAGATTCGCTACTTTTTGGCTCCCGCGCCCCGGTAAGTCATCTCCCCACACGAAGACGTGGCGCGGCTTTCCCGCCAGGCCGGTATTCCCGCCCCGCGCTGCATACTCCCACTCCGCCTCCGACGGCAATCGCCCTCCCGCCCACGCCGCGTACGCAGTGGCATCCTCCCACGACACGTTGACGACGGGGTGCTCGTCCTGTCCCTCCCACGTCGGAGCCCACACCGGCCCGTCCGGCATCGTGCGCTTCGTCTTCGCGCAAAACTCCCGGTATTGGCGCACCGTCACCAGGTCACGGTAGAGCCAGAATCCACTCACCTCCACCCGGTGCCTGGGGCTCTCATCCTTCGTGTACTGCTTCCACTCCTCCGGCCAGCGGAATCGTTTCCAGATGGCTTCGATCTCCGCCGGGTCGGAACCCATCAGGAACTCGCCCCCGGGAATGTACAGCATCGTCGCCCCATCCACCGGGTTGGTGCGTTCGTCCAGCGGCCGGGGGCCCCGCACCTCGGGCAAGACCACCAGGCGCACCAGGAGATCCCCCGGCCCCCCGCCCGCCTGCCCCGGCATCCCCTCGCCGGGCACGGTCACCACGTCGTTCGCCTGCGCCCCCTTCGGCACACTGACCCCGACCCGCCGGTTTCCCCATTGAAGCTGCTTCCGGCAGCCTTGCTCGGCTTCCCGCACCGTCACCAGCAGGTCCGTCGGCACGTCCGCGCCGCGCACCGGCGGCGTGCGCACCCGCTGCAGGGCAGCTTCCAGCGCGGTCCGCATGGCGGCCGGTTCGGGATAGCGCGTCTTGCGGTCCACCTGGAGCGCGCCCTCGATCACCTCCCGCAGCGGAGCGGGGATGAACCGCGGCGTGGCCGTCCGCTGCCCGGCCTTGATTTGTTCGACCAGCGCGTTCCGAGTCTTGGCATCGAACGGAGGGTTCCCGGTCAGCAGTTCGTACAGCATCACGCCCATGGACCACACGTCCCACTGCCGGCTGATCTGGTCGTTGAACGCCTCCGGCGGCTGGTAGCGAACGGTGCCCAGCGGATCAGCCTGCCGCACATAGCTTTCCAGCAGCACGCGGGCCAGTCCGAAATCAGCGAGGCGCGGCACCCCCTGCTGGAGGAGCACATTGTCCGGCTTCAGATCCAGGTGTACTACATCCGCTGCGTGGAGGTATTCCAGCCCCAGGAGCACTCCCCGGACCAGTTCGACCACCTCCTCGACCGGCAAGCCGTTTCCGGTGCGAAAGCCGATTCGCTTCCGGAGCGTGCCCCCATCAATGAATTGGCTGACGAAGTAGAAAAGGCCGCGATCCTCCCCAACATCGTGGACCGGCACCACGTACGGACTCGCCGCCGCTTTGAGCCAGAGCTCGGCCTCCTGAAGAAACGCATCACGCTCGGTGACCGCGCCGGTGAGGAGCTTCATCGCCACAGGGACCCGGAGGAGAGCGCCTTTCCGCGAGGCTTTCCATACCTCGCCGTACGCGCCTCGGCCGAGCAATTCTTCCAGAACGTAGGGCCCGAACTGATCTCCGGGGTTGGCCATCAGTCGTCTCCGTTCACGAGAAAGTGGAGGATGCGCACCGCGTGCCCCCGGCTCTGGGGATGGGCGCGGGCCGAGACCCGCAACTCGAGCGCGTGCTCCCCACGGGGCCGGTTCACGGCAAGCATCTGGGCCCAGGGAAGGTGCAGGCGCGGGCTCCACTGGGTGAAGAGGTCACGAGCCTCCCACGGGCCCCCATCCACGCGGTACTCCAGCATTCCGGCATCCGGCCCGGAGGCAACAAAGACACCGGCGGCGGTGCCCCGAAACGTCAGGCGACAGGTCGCACCCGGCTGCTCCGCCACCAGGGCAGGGACATCCACGAACCCGGGCCGCGTGGCCGCTCCGTCGTTGGGTTTCCAGGCCGCTTCCTGCCGCCAGCCGGCGAGTTCGCCCGCGGCGGTGGGCGATACCAGGCGCCCGGCCGCGTAGCTCCCCGGATCCAGCGGCTCTTCCGGAAACAGCGGCGGGGCCGGCGCCGATGCCGGGGCGGGTCTATCCCAGGCGGCCGTAAAGAGCCGTCCGACGGACCGCGCGTACAGGGCATGCCCAAACGGGGAGGGGTGCAGGTCTTTGAAGTCCTTCTCCCACGAAAACTCGCCCGCGTGGATCCGCTCCATCACCTCGCGGGCCAGATCCACCGAGGGATTGCCGTAGCCCGCCGCCACGCGCTCGTGGCTCTCGATCACTCCGGGGGTCTTTCCCTGTCGCAGCAGGGCGAGTTTGTCCGGGTCGGCGAAGTGCAGGTGAATGATCTCCAACTGCGGCTGAATCCGCCGCGCGTGGCGGACGATCCCCTCCATGCCCCGGATCTGCTCGGCGGCGCTCCGGCCATTCGTTTCGTCGTTCACCGCTGCCTCGACGAACAGCAGGTCTACGGGGCCGTGCGCCAGCACATCGCGCGCCACACGAAACGCATTGGGGGTGGAGTCCAGGGAAGGAATGCCCGCGTTGATGAAGTGGAACTCGGTCTGCGGAAAACGCCGGCGGAGTTCCGCGCCGACCCGTTCTCGCCACCCACTGCCGAAGGTGATCGAACCTCCGAGGAATGCGACCCGTCCCTGTTTCTCGAGCCGAAAACGGACTGCCGCCAGGCGCAGTCCGCCGCGCAACTGAAAGTAATCGTGCCCGTAGGGGGTGAGTTCCGGCGCCGTGGCCAGCGCCGCGCAGCCCGGGGTGTGACGCAGCACCCAGTTGACGATACGGGCCGGGTCGGGCAGGCTGTGCGGATGATGCCCGCAGTGCGGCTTCACAATCAGCGTGATGTCGCCGCCCAGCGCCCGGTAGCGTTCCGCCACCCGGCCGCTGTTCTCTTCCAGGGGCACCACGTCATCGTGTGCGCCGCACACGTGGAGGAGCGGGATGCCCGCCTTCGCCAGCGGCGCCAGATTGTCTACGGGGTTGCCGCGGTAGGCCAGGGCCTGCTCTTCGGAGAACCCATGGGCCTGTTTCAATCGCTCCCAATCCGCCGGGGAGCCCGCGCTCCGCCCCCGCCCTCTCGGCCAGCTCTTGAAATCGCACACGGGGGCGTCCGCATAGATCGCGGACACCCGTTCCGGATGCCGGGCGGCGTAGTTGAAGGCGAAGAGCCCTCCCCGGCTGAACCCTTCCAGTACCACTTTCCGGGCCAGCCCCCGGTCCCGGATCGCGTGGTTGTAAAAGGCATCCATCGCATCGAGCGTCACCGGCGCTCCGTACAGGTTCTGCACGTCGAGATAGGCAACGTGGAACCCCTTGCCGAGGAGCGCGCGGTCGGCCTGCGGCTCGTGCCCGAAGAACTCGGTGCGCCAGATCCAGGGCCGACCCTCAGCCGGCCGCTCCGGCCGGACCAGGACCGCATTACGGCCGGCAATCTCGAAGTCGAGGCGGGGATATCCCTCCCAGGTCGAGTGTTTTTCCATGATGGGTCTTCCGGTTACAGGCGGAGCGGGCGGGGCCGCGCGGGTGGCGCCGCAGCGGACCGGGAGCGATGCCCCGGCCAGTCCGAGCAGGACAAACAAGGCAGCGAAGGAAGCGGCAGACATTGTTTCACCACGTCTCATGGATGGGACTATCTCACCCCGCGCAGCATGACGACCACCACCACCGCCACGAGGCCCACCAGGAGCGGCGGGGCGACCCGTCGCGCCAATGCCACCGGGCTGGCGCCCGTGAGCGAGGCGCACATCAGCACGACGGCGGCTACCGGCGACATGGTGCGGCCCGCCGCCGCGGCCAGGGCGACCACCAGACCCAGCGTCTCCGGAGGCATCCCGACGGTCTGTGCCGACCGCGAGAAGATGCTGAACAGGCTCTGCGTGGCAGCGATGCCGGAGCCACTGATGAAGCCGAACCCGAGCGTCAACGCCGCCGAGAGCGGCACGAGCAGTGCGGGCGCCGTCCGCACGAACGCCTCGACCACCGCCGTGAGCCCGATCTGCTTCACGCCTTCTCCGAAACAGCCCGCCACGATGATCAGCGAAACGATGTGCGTCACGGCGTACCCCGCCCCCTCGAAGAACGCTCCGGCGGCGCCCAGCGCCTGCCGGCGCCCCGTGAGCGCAGCCACGACCGCCCCCACCAGCATGGCGGCGCCGATGAGACGGCTGTTGAATGCCTCCTCGGCGGCGCGCGCAAACGCCGTTTGCTTCGCGTCCCGGGCCGCCTGTGCGAGAAACGACACCGCTTCATTCTCTCCCACGAGCCACTCGTGCGGGACCTGCACCAGGCGGAACGGCTCCGACACCACGAAGAGCAGCACCAGTGGCAGGAGCGGCACCGCCGCCTTGAACGGGTTCACCCGGAACGCTTCCGATGGCTCCTGCGGCTGCGCGGGACCGTCATCCGTTCCCGCACGGGCGTCGGCCCGGAGGCTCAGGAACCAGAACAACCCCGTCGCCAGCGCCAGGTGGAGCAGATCAAGCGGAAGCATGCTCTGCACCAGTTGGGACCCGGTGGGCGCCGGCAGCCCGAGCTTGCTCGTTTCCGCCGCGATGGTGCGAAACTCCGGCGCCCCCTGGTTCAACAGCTCGCCCCCGATGGACGCGCCCAACAGGAGCGCTGCGCCGGCGGTTTCGGGCCGCACGCGCGCCGCCACGAGCAGGGGGATCAGAACCGAGCCGATCGCGACGGCAGTGCTGGTCTGGCTGATGATCGGGATGTTGACCAGGAACCCGACCAGAACGGCCCCGGGCACGAGCAGCGGCTTCGCCCTGCGGAGGGGCTCCACAAGCAGATGCACGAGGTGCTGGTCACACTCAGTGTGCCGCAGCACGTAGGCGAAGCCCATAGCGCTGCAGAGCGGCACGACAAACTCCGCCGAGGTGAGGCCCGAGAAGAACTTTTGCACGACCGCTTCCGGGTGACCGCCGAGGCAACCGAGGAGCACCGCCGCTACCAGCAGCACGAGGCGAACCTCCACTCTCCGGACCACGGCAACCACTGCGACCCCGATGACCGCAATCCCAAGTACGAGTGTCATTCCAGCCTTCGAACTCCCCTCCGGAGGACACGGATGAAGCACGTCCCGAGTCGAGACACGCCATCGTGTATGTTCCAGTTAGGGTTTCGCCGCGCGGTCTCCTTCGGAACGACGGACGGGACGCCGCAAGCTCTCCGGTCGAATTCCCTCCCGGGAACGCCGGCGTCCCGCCGGCCCCACCATCAGGACGGCGCTGTGAGCTCTCCGGTGCCATTCCCTCCCGGGAACGCCGGCGTCCCGCCGGCACCGACCCGTCGCGGGCTCTCCGGTGGAATTATGTAGAGATCTAAGAATCGACACGGAACGTATGCTATAGTGAGTTTATAAGGAGGGTCACTGACTTGACCGAAAGCAACGAAGCAAGCCAGGCGGCGCCTGTGTCGGAACAGGAAGCACCGGCGGCCGAAGCCACTTCTGCGCCCGCAGCGGCGCCCCGGTCCGGGGGACAGGCTGTGGTAGAGAAGTACGGGAGGGAGTATATGTCCGCGCTGGGGAAACGGGGTTCGCGGGCGGTGATCCGCAAGTACGGACTCAAGTACTTCTCCGAAATTGCCGCCCGCAACAAGGGGGTGCCGAAGCGCCGGAAGCCCGCTCCGGAAACCGGCAGCTAGCCCGGGGCTCTGTTCCCTTCAGGAATCAGACAACGCAAAGAGGCGGGG
>SYMT01000258.1 GCA_005805375.1 Actinomycetota bacterium | reverse complement strand
GGGTGAGGACCCGAATTTACAGATTGGATTCCAGAAAATTATTTCCGGGTTGAAAAGTGCGTCATTCTTCAAAGAATTTCCAACCCCGAATGATTTGGATAGGGTTTTTACAGGGTCACTACCTGGAATTGTTCGCATTGACTCCGACCAACCGGTTTGGAGCTGGTCTGGTGATCATCGAGATAATTCCCTCCTGATCGTACTTAACGATCGCGCGGTAAGTACACATGCCAGGATTAACGTCGCCGGGGGAAATCAAACCCCCTATCTTCTGGACCCAACAACAGGTCATACGAGTTTATGGCCTTGGTTTGAGCAAGCTGAAGCGGGGCGCCCACATACTGTACATCCTGGACGAGCCGACCAACGGCCTCCACCTGGCGGACATCGAGCGCCTCCTGGAGTGCCTGAACCGCCTGGTGGATGCGGGCCACACCGTGGTTGTGATCGAACATCACCTCGATGTGATCAAGGTTGCGGACCATGTGATTGACCTGGGACCCGAAGGGGGGAACCGGGGCGGCCACGTGCTCTTCTGCGGCTCACCGGAGGATCTGGTGCGAGTCCCGGAATCCCACACCGGGCACTATTTGCGCTCATACCTGACGGGCCCTGAAGAAGCCGCCCGGGCGGTGGCCCCGGCAGACGGGTGCCCGGGATCGCTGATCCCGGCAGTACCCTCCCCCGCCGCGGCGCGGGTCCGGGTGCCCCGCTCGGTGCGCGGAGTGCAGCGGGTGGATTCGGCCGGACGATCTCCGGCGCGGGTGGCCCGCTGAGGGGGTGCGGTTGACCCCTTATCACACGGGATTTCCACCCCGTGTCGGAACTGCGGGAAGGCAATCTCCACCTTCCGGGCGAACGAGATGGCGCACCGGAGCGCTTCACGGCGTCCGTGGCCGTCCGTCTTGGCAGGACCACCCATAAATCACGCGACTCTCTTCCCGAAGCCTCTGGCTTTTCCTGCTGCCGCTCGTGGCGGCGGCGTGCGTGCGGGCGCAGCAGGCGCCGTACGATGTCTTCCCGGCGGCGGATCCACCGTACTACCGGGTGCGCTATGAGGCCGCCGGCAAGCCGGGGGAGCTGATCTACCCAGTCAATTACACGCTCTGGATTCCCCACGGGGTGCGGACCCTGCGCGGGGTGATCGTGCATCAGCATGGCTGCGGCGAGGGGTCCTGCAAGTCCGGGCTGACCGGTGCGTATGATCTGCACTGGCAGGCGCTGGCGAAGAATCATGACTGCGCGCTCCTCGCACCGTCGTACGAGCAGCCGGACAAGGCCGACTGCCAGATGTGGTGCGATCCACGGAACGGATCCGATGCGGCGTTCCAGCGATGCCTGGCCGACCTCGGCGCCCGCTCCGGCCACTCCGAGCTGTCCCGCGTGCCCTGGGCACTGTGGGGGCACAGCGGCGGCGGTCACTGGGCGGGCGGCATGGTGCTGCTGCATCCGGAGCGGGTGGTGGCCGCCTGGCTCCGCTCGGGCGTACCGCCGCTGAAGGCGAATCCGGCGCGTTCCGGCCTCGGGCCGCACACGTTGTCGGAGGCTGCGCTTCAGGTGCCGGTCATGTGCAACCTGGGGACCAAAGAAGGGGTCACCGTGAAGGACGGGCGCTTCTCCAGCGTCTGGCCCTCCAATGAGGAGTTCTTCCAGCGGGTGCGTTCCCGGGGAGGCCGGATCGCCGTGGCGGTGGATCCGCTGACCAGTCATGAGTGCGGCAACCAGCGGTACCTCGCCGTCCCCTGGCTCAGCGCGTGCCTGAGCGCCCGGCTGCCGAAGCGTGAGGGGGAGCCGCTCCGGCAGATGCCCGACCGACGCGCCTGGCTCGCCCCACCCACCGGCAGCGAGGCCGTGCCCGCGGCGCAGTACACGGGTGATCCGCTGGCGGCGGGGTGGCTGCCGAATGAGGCCGTCGCGCGGGCGTGGATGCAGTATGTCCGGGATACCTCCGTGACGGACACGACACCGCCCCCGGCGCCGGCCCACCTGCGGGTGCGAAGGAACGAGCTCACGTGGGTGGCCGCGGCCGACCTGGAGAGCGGGTTGGCCGGTTTCGTGATTGAGCGCGATGGGCGCGTGCTGGCGCAACTGCCGGAACAGGGCAAGAATCCCTACGGCCGTCCGATCTTCCAGAACCTCCAGTACAGCGACACACCGACGCAGCCGCTGGTGCCGATGCGCTACGTGGATTCCGGCGCCGAGCCCGGCCGGCGGCACACCTACCGGGTGATCGCATTGAACACGGTGGGCCTGAAGTCCGGTCCCAGCGCCGCCGGCATGCCGGAACCGTAGTCGCAGGCGGTGCCGGAACCCGCTCTCGCTCGACACGCGCCGATGTGGAGTCTCCGCACTCCGTTTCGGAGCGGGTCGAGTGGTTGCCGGGGGCTCCGCGGAGGAGTGCGAGGCCCCCGGATCCGCGTCCCCTGCTGCGGGCGCCGCGCCTTGATACACGACAGTGGGTGGCGAGTGTGGGGGGGGGCCACTTGTTTACGCGCGTGGCTCAGGTACGTGAGGAGGAGGAAGGGGCGGTGCGATCACCCCGGCAGGATCCCCGCGCGCTCACCTGCTTCCGCGCCGGGCGCCCCGGTCCGGGTCATCGGCGGCACCGGGGCGGAGCGGGCTGCGCCGGGTAGAGTTAAACACTCTTTTCGCCATAACTTGAGCCCTCTGCCTTGACCCCCTTTTCACAGACACTCTCAGACTGTTCCCGGGGCTGCGGCGCGAACCTGGGGTTGGAGGGCCGGAGACCGGCGCACTCCCTGTCGAACGGGCCGTGCTGCAGCAGCGCCCCTGTGCCCGAGAGCCGCAACGGCCTTTCTCACACCCGCGAAAACCGATGCCCGAGTCCGTCACGACATCGCCCGCCACTCACGCATTGCGGGACGTTCCCAACGACTGCTTCGAGGGCAGCATGCCTATCCATACACGTCCACTCGCTTCTTTCCACACGGTTCGCCGATGGACTACAATAAAGCAATTTACGAGGAACCTGGCCCGGAGACACGCGATGGCACTAGCTCCTTCACCCCCGTGGCGGGTGATCCCCCAGGAAGAACCGGACTATCCGATCAGCGACGGTAAGCCAGTGGCGGACAGTACACAACAGTTCCAGGCCATTGGCCGGATCGCCTTCGAAACCGAGGCGATGTTTCTGGACGAGCCGAATGTGGCGGTCCACGCCGACCTCTTCTGGTACACCGTCCGGGGCGATCCGCGCGCCTGCCGAGCGCCGGATACGATGGTGATCTTCGGACGCCCGAAGGCGATGCGGCAGTACTACAAACAATGGGAAGAGGACAACATTCCGCCCCAGGTCGTGTTCGAGGTGAAGTCCGACAGTAACACCCCCAGCAATCTGGAGGGCACTTTTCAGTTCTACGACCGGCACGGGGTGGAGGAGTATTACCTGTACGACCCCGTTCCGAACACCATCCAGGGGTGGCAGCGGCGCGGCAGGCATCTGGAGCCGATCCGGCAGATGCAGGGCTGGGTAAGTCCTCGACTGGGCATCCGGTTCGAGGTGGAATCCGAAGGCGTGGTGATGTACCGTCCGGATGGACGCCGGTTTCGGAACGCTGCCGAAACCGTGCAGGTGGCCGCCCTGGAAGAACTGCGGGCCAATCGGGAGCAGGCACGAGCCGATCAGGCCGAAGCTGCCGCCGAGACGGAACGGGACCGGGCCGCCCGCGCCGCGAGTGAAACCGAAGTGCTACGGCAGCAGGCGGCCGCGGAAGCCGCAGCCCGCCGCGTCGCAGAGGAGGAGATGGCGCGGGCACAAGCGGAGGTGGCGCGGTTGCTGGCGCGCCTTCAGTCGCTGGAGCGGGAGGCATGAACTCCGCGCAGAAACCTGGTGATGAAACGAACCTTTCGGGGAACGCTGACCCAGCGGAAGGAGCGGAGCTTACTTGCCGGAGAACTCGTCCGGCCCCCCCGCCACGCGTGAGGGGAAGCTGCGCCGCCGACGGCGTCCAGGAACTCCGCCAGCGGGCCCCCCGCACGCGTTAGGCGAGGGTCTTGACGGCGCAGTCCACCTCTGCGGAAGTGCTGATTGCGGTCGCCGATTCGGCGTGCAGTTCTACACGGTAGGCCGCATCCCCCGGATTTGTGTCTGTCGGCGTGTTCACCCATAGCGCTCGACCTACTGTGCGGCGACCACTCAAAGGCTCATGCCCCAGCGCTTTGCGGTACTCGTAAGCGAGGCGCCACGGCGTTATCGGGCTTCAGGCGCCTGGTGCGCCTGGCTGTGACGTGCGTCATCTAAGTGATGCTTCGCTCGCGGACCTCGAAGAGTATCTTGCCACCGACGTACCCCTGATTGTGTGGGCGCTCCTGGATGTGCTTGGTCCCGGGAGGTCCTGTTCCCATGCCGTGTAGGACTTCCTCACGACCCGGTCAGCGCTGGGCTTGGAAATGACTGTGATCATTGATCTGGATCCCAGCAAGTTGCCGGACCGGATCGGGAGAGATCCTTGCGGATCGGCGCACCGGTTCCGCATCAGTACTGACAGGTTGGGGGAACGGGTGATCCAGGCGACAGGCACTCCCGGTAATCGCGGCAGCAGGCCGGCTCGGTGTGCGGAAAGCGCACCGAGTTGCATGCCTCGGACCGCTCTTCCCGCGTCCCTGCCACCCTGCCGACCCTGCAACATGCCCGGATGTCAGGGTCTGACGACGTAGGACAAGGTGGGGTAGAATCACGGGAAGTGGTGATCGAGCAGGTTTTTGGTGTCGCAACGAGGCGCTGGCATGGCAGGCTGTCCCTTCCCCGGCATGGATCCCTATCTGGAAGAGCCTCGGCTGTTTCCCGGCCTGCACGATCGTCTGATCGTCTACTTCAGCGACCTGCTGCAGCCGCTGGTCCGGCCGCGCTATTACGTGGAGATACGGGAACGCATCTACTTCACCCTGCCCCCCGAGCGATACCCGGACCTCTCCCTGCGGAGGCACAGCGCGCCTGATGGTGTGGGACGGGAGGTTCCGTTTCGTGGGGGAGGCGCCGCCGTGGCGGTGGCGGCTGACGAACCGGTGCGGCTGGTCCGCACGGTACGCGAGCGCGAGACGTATCTCGAGATTCGCGAGCTGGAGTCGGACACCCTGGTCACCGTGCTGGAGATCCTCAGTCCGGCCAACAAGCTCGGGGTGGGCGCCGATCAATACCGCGACAAGCAGGCACAGCTCCTCGCGGCGCCGGGCCACCTGGTGGAGGTGGACCTGCTGCGGGCCGGCACGCGCGTCTCTGCCGCAGGCCCGCCGGCGGCACGCCTGCCCGCGTTCCACTCTCTCGTCAGTGTCTGCCGGGCAGATGCCCGGGAGCAGGTCGAGGTGTATCCTTTCACACTGCGCGACCGCCTCCCCCGGGTGCGGATCCCCCTGCGTCGGCCCGACGCAGACACGGTGCTCGATCTGCCCGCCGCCTTCGCCCGCGCCTGCGAGAGCGCGGACTACGCCCTCCGCCTACCATATACGCAGCCGCCGCCTCGCCCGGAGTTAAATCCGGAAGACGCCGCCTGGGTCCGGGAGCAACTGGCCGCGGCGGGGTTCGCGCCCGAGTGAATCACGTGTGGAGTTGTGTGGCTCTGACCCGCTGACGAGATACCGTGGGGCGCCGAGTGTGAGACGGAATGACGCGCTGGTGGACACTGCGCGCTGGAGTACGCTTCAGTCCTGCACGCGCATCACCCCACCGGGGAGGCGCGGGCGCGGATCTCGCCGAACCTACGCCAGGAAACTCGGCGCGTCGCGCATCCGGACGCACCGTACTCCCAAGAGGAATTCTCGTGCTCACGCGACTGGAGGTGGATGGCTTCAAGAATCTGCTCGGTTTTGCCGCCGACTTTGGACCGTTCACTTGCATTGCCGGTCCCAACGGCGTCGGGAAGTCAAATCTCTTTGACGCGATCCGTTTCCTCTCCCTGTTGGCCGATCACAACCTGGTGATGGCCGGCTCTCTCGTGCGCCAAGTAGGCGGCGATACAAGCGACCTACAGGACTTGTTCTGGCGAAACTCCTCTGGAGCAACACAGCGGTTCCGCATCGCCGCCGAGATGCTGGTGGACCGGAACGTGACCGACGATTTCGGCCGGCCTGCAGCAGCCACATCCACCTTCCTGCGCTACGAGGTCGAGATTGGCTACGACGGCCCACCCCAACGCACGGTGGGCGAACGCCTGACCCTCCTTTCGGAGCAGTTGCACTACTTCACCGAAGGCAAGGCCGCCCGCCGATTGAAGTTCCCTCACAGCCGTGCGCGGTTCCGCGAAGCCGCGGTGGTCAACGAGCGCCACTCGCCCGCCGGATACATTTCGGTACGGACGGCCGAGGACGGGCAGACGGAGATCCACATCCACGGGGATGGAGGCTCGCGTGGTCCCGGTCAGGTTGCCCCGGCCGCACAGGCTCGGGCGACGATTGTCGGCACCTCCAATACCTCTGGCACACCGACCATCCTCGCGGCCCGGCGGGAAATGCAGCGCTGGCACTTCCTGGCCCTTGAGCCGTCTGCCATGCGCCAACCAGATCGCTTCCAGGCGGACCCGACCCTGTCACCCCACGGCGCTCACCTTCCCGCGGTGCTCTATCGGCTCGCCGCGGGCGCCAGTGGCGACGATTCGGAAGCCGTATACGCACGGACCGCAAACCGGCTGGCGGCATTGGTCCCAGTGGTGGGGTTGCGCGTAGATGTAGATCAAGTCCGCAGGCTGCTGACCCTGGTCGTGGAGGAACAGGGTGGGGTGCGCCTCCCCGCGTCTTCCCTTTCCGATGGGACGCTGCGCTTCCTGGCATTGGCAGTGCTGGCGGCCGACCCCGAGGCAACGGGACTCTACTGTATCGAAGAGCCCGAGAATGGGATCCACCCGGCCCGCCTGACCGAAATGGTCCATCTACTGCGCGACCTGGCGGTGAATCCCGACGAGAAGCCAGATGCCGACAACCCCTTCCGTCAGGTGATCGTGGCCACCCATTCTCCTGCATTCGTCCAGCTACAACGCCCGGACGACCTGCTCTTCGCCGTGGAAACGTTGTCGCGCGACTCGGGAGGGCGGCCGATGCGCACTCTCCGCTGCCGCCCCGTGGAGAACACCTGGCGAGCAAGATCGGGAGTGCCCGCAGTCGGAGGTACGACGATCCTCGACTACCTGGGCAACCCTCCGTGTAGCCAGTTGACCCTACCCGACCTGGTGTAGGAAATTCATACATGCGCCGACACTTCGTACTCGTTGCGGAGGGATCGTCCGATCTCGCGCTGATTCCTCACCTGGAGCAGCTCTGCATTGACGCCGGAGCAGACGAAGTGACAGGCGCCGCACCGGACTTTCAACGCCTGCCCCAACGGGTGGGCCGCACCGTGCAGGCGCGAATCCGTGTGGCCCGGATACTGGAGCCCGCTGCGAATCTTCTCCTGGTGCATCGGGACGCGGACGCCGCCAACGCTTCGCCCCGCATGGCAGAAGTATCCGAAGCGGTTCGGGTCTGCGCAGTGGCGGGCGCCTGGGTCGCGGTGGGGCCTGTCCAGGAGACCGAGGCCTGGCTCCTGTTGGACGAGGCTGCAATTCGCCGCGTGGCGGGCCGCCCCAATGGCTGCGCACCGCTATTGTTGCCGTCCCCGAATACTGTGGAGAGCATCGCGCGGCCCAAAGAGCGCCTCCAGCACGTCTTGCGGGACGCTTCCGGTCTGTCCGGGCGACGACGAGAGCAGTTTGTCCGCGAGTTCCCCCGGCATCGGAACTTGCTGCTCCGTCAATTGCTGCCGGGTGGGCAGTTGGAGCCTGTCCCCTCGTGGGTGCGGGTGCGGGACGACATCCGGCAGGCCATCCGCGCGCTGTCGGATGTAGAGTAGGAGGTCCGCCAGACCGGCACGTCAAAGCGAACAATCACGCCCCAGGATGCGCTGCGCCGGACCGCCTTCTACCCGAGGGGAAGAGTGCGGCGCCGGCCCAGCGCATCGGGATAGTTGGGATACAGCGTCACAGAAGTTCGGAGATACACTCCACGCCGCGATCAATCACCGGGATCGGGCGGTCGGAGGGGCCGGGGAGTTCGGTCAGGTGCGGGTCAATCCCCAGCGCGCGATAGACGGTGGCGGCCAGCATCGGCGGATCCACCGGACGTTCGGCGGGGTAGGCTCCCATCGCATCGGAAGAGCCGACCACCTGCCCGCCGCGGATCCCGCCGCCGCCGAGCGCCACCGACCAGCACTGCGGCCAGTGATCGCGCCCGCCGCGCTCGTTCATCCGCGGCGTGCGCCCGAACTCGCCGAAGGCGCAGACGACGGTGTCATCGTACAGTCCGCGCTGCACCAGATCTTCGATCAGCGCGGAATACGCGCGGTCGAAGATGGGAGCTACCTTGTCCTTGAGTTCGGACACTTTCGTGAAGAGGGTGCCGCCGTCGGCGTGGCAGTCCCAGCAGAGGATGCCGAACACCGTGTCGAACATGTTGACATCCACAAAGCGCACGCCCCGTTCGATGAGTCGCCGGGCAAGGAGACAGCTCTGCCCGAATGTGGTGCGGCCGTAACGATCCCGCAGCCGTTCCGGTTCTTGCCCGAGATCGAATGCGTCCTTGATCCGGGGGGAACCGATCAGCGAGAACGCCTTCCGGTAGGATGCGTCGAGCGCCGATACGGACGCATCGTTTTCCAGGCGAGCGAGGGTCTGGTCCACCTGGGCCCGCAGCGAGCGGCGGCGATCCACCCGCACCGTCGAGAGCGCCGTCCCGGGAGAGGGCTCCAGATCCGGAGCGCGGAATCCTTCCTTGTTCGGATCGGCATTCAGCACGAACGGATTGTAGCGCGGACCCAGGTAGCCGCTGTCCTGACCCTTGGGCTTGCTGGTCCCCGTATCGCGGATGAGGTTGGGCAGGGTGACGTTGGCCGGCATCCCGTTCCGGTCCCCCAATTGCCGGCTGACCACCGTCCCCATGTGCGGGAACTCGATTCCGCCGGGGAAGAAGTGGCCGGTGTGGATGACCTGATGGCCGGTCTCGTGATCCGCTGCCTGGGAGTGGCCCACGCTGCGGATGATGGCGTATCGGTCTGCCAGTCGCGCGGTGTGCGGGAAGATCTCGCTGATGCGGATACCGGAAACATTTGTCTCGATCGGGCGGTACGGACCCCGGATGTTTTCCGGCTGGTCCGGCTTCGGGTCCCAGGTATCGTTCTGGGGCGGGGCACCGATCAGCATCAACAGGATGCAGCTCTTGTCGCGCGCGGCGTGCGCGCGGGGGGAGGCGGCCGCGGCTGCCTCGTCGGCGTGGAACAGGTCCGCCAGGGAAAGCCCCAGCGCCGAACTCCCAATCCGCAGCAGGTCGCGTCGCCGCCAGCCGCTGCAGAGTCGCCCGTACCCGTCCGCCGTAAGGTGCAGCATGAAATCTCTCCCTGTTTCTTCCTTGTGGGAACTCCGACACGCAGATAGCCCTGATGTTTCAGAGGAGAAGCCGCGCGATGCGTCCCTGCTATGGTTTCGAGGGATCGCCCGGGAACGCCGGCGTCCCGCCGGCCCCCCGTTTGTCCATCCTTCGCTTTCGAGAAAGCCCCCGACCCGGCCTCGCCGACAATGAAGGTATGACCGCTCCAGGCATCCCTACTCTGCTTCGCGAGGGGACCCCATGGCAAATCCGATGACGACCATCTCCTGGGATGACTTCGCGCGCGTGGAACTGCGTGTAGGCACTGTGATCGCGGCCGATCCGTTCCCGCAGGCACGCCGTCCCGCGTATCAGTTACGGATTGACTTCGGACCGGAACTCGGTGTGCGGAAGTCGTCGGCGCAGATCACCGCGCATTACACTCCGGAGGATCTCGTGGGGCGCCAGGTGGTGGCAGTGGTCAACTTCCCCTTGAAGCAGATCGGCCCGTTCCAGTCCGAAGTGCTGGTCACCGGCTTCTACGATGCAGCAGGAGCCGTGGTGCTTGTACAACCGGAGAGACCGGTGCCGAACGGCGCTCGCCTCGTGTAGACCGGTACCCATGAAGGACGGGCGCCGGGGCGGACGACATCTTCCAAATGACGGCCTCGGCGCCTTGCGGCAACGGACTGCGCGCCACTCTGGCGGGGAACTTCCCCTCAGGACCTTGGCGCTCGGAATCGGGACAGACGATCCGTGGGCACCGATGCCGGTGATGCACTGCCGATCTCACGAGGTGCGGCTCCGCCCAGGGTGATCGGCCTCCATACAGCCGCACCCGGGAACGCCGGCGTCCCGCCGGCATTCGTCCCGCCG
>SYMT01000257.1 GCA_005805375.1 Actinomycetota bacterium | reverse complement strand
GACGGGGCAGACGCCATCCTCGCGGTGCGGACGGCGGTGCTGGGCCACGAGGAGGCACAGTTGGCTTGGGCGGCTCGGGCGGCCTAATTCACTTCTAAGAACAGCATGATTCCTTACCCACAATTCCGAGTCACACCCGCGTCGTAGGTCGCCGTGTAAATCCCCACCCCGGCGCCGTCGGCTTTGCGGTTTTCCAGCACCAGTTCCTGCCCCGCCGCGTCGTACTGGTGGCTCACCGTCAGCCCGTTGGCGAGCTGCTTGCGGCTCTCCCGGTTCAGCGCGTCGTAGCTCACCGTCGTCCGCTCCCCGAGGGGGTTGACGATCTCCGCCAGGCGCTGCAGGCCGTCCCAGGTGTAGGTGGTGCGCTGTGCCCCATCCAGCAGCACCTGGCGATTCCCTTCCCCGTCCAGCAGGTAGGTGAGCACGTGCCCCGTGGGGTAGCTCACGCCCGTCGCCCGGTCGGCAAGGTCGGAGGCGTACTGGGTGATCCCGGTGCTGTCCTCCAGCCGCGTCTGGCGCCCGGCGGCGTCGAAGGCGGCGGCGACCCGGCGGGCGTCCCGGTAGACGCGGCCGGTTTCCCGATCGAGGGCATCGTAGGCGTAGGTGGTGGGCCAGCCGCGCCCGTCCACCCGCACAGCGACGTTCCCGGCGGGGTCGTAGGCGAAAGTGGTGCGCGCCCCGAGGGGGTCTTCGCGGCTTACTTCCGCGCCGCGGGGGTCGTAGGCGCTGGTGTGGCGGCTGCCCCGGGCGTCCACCAGGGCGAGCCGTTGCCCCACGGCGTCGAGCACGAAGCTGGTGCGGTACCCGCGCCCCTCCTGCTGGGCCACGACCCGCCCGGCGGCATCGTAGACCGTGGTGACCCGCCGCCCCAGCGGATCTTCCTGGGCGATCTGGCGCCCTGCCGCGTTGTACAGCAGACTGGTGCGCGCTCCCAGCGGGTTGAGGCTCGCCGCAAGGCGCCCGGCGAGATCGTACGCCCGGGTCTGGCGGTGGCCCAGCGCGTCTTCCGTGGCCACCGTCTGCCCGGCGGCATCGTAGTGGGAGGTGGTGCGGTGTCCCAGCAGGTTGATCTGCGCCACCGGGCGGGCGGCGGCATCGTAGAGCACGGTGGCGGCGGCGCCGGCCGCGTCTATCTGGGCCAGCACCTGGCGCGCCGCATCGTAGAGCGTGGTCTGGGTATACCCGAGCGGATCCACGGCGGCATATTGCAGGCCGCGGGCGTCAAAGAGCCGCGTCGTGCGCGCCCCCAGGGGGTTGACGGCGGCGAGCGGCGCGCCCAGGGCATCGTAGACCGTGGTCCAGCGTCCTCCCAGCGCGTCTACCCGGGCGGTGACCTGTCCGGCGGCGTCGTAGACCTGCGTTTGGCGCCGGCCGAGCGGGTCTTCCGTCGCCACCGGCCGGTCGGCGGCGTCGTAGGTGGTGCTGGTGCGGGCGCCGCGCGGGTCCACGGCCGCCGCCTGCCGCCCCGCCGCGTCATAGAGGGTCGTGCTGCGGTGTCCGAGGGCGTTCTCCACCGCCTGAAGGCGGCCGGCGAGGTCGTAGGCCTGGGTGGTGCGCTGCCCGAGGGGGTCGAGGGCGGCGGTCAGTTGGTCCGCGGCGTCGTAGACGAAGGTGCGGCGCTCTCCCAGCGGATTGAGCTCGACCGTGCGCTTCCCGGTGGCGTTCCAGGTGAAGGAAGTGCGCTGTCCGAGGGCATCCGTTTCGGACTGCACCCGCCGGCGGTGCCATGAGCGAACCTGCGGGAACGAGGGACACTGCTGCCGGGGCTCGCGCACTCGCAACTGCCGATGCACAACCACGCGGCGGCGTTGCCGGGGCAGGGGTGGGTCCGGAAGCGGAACATCAGCTTCCGGCCTCAATGCGAGGCGGGCTACACGGCGTGGGACACTTTCCCAGGGCTCAGGGGGGGCGCTGGGCCAGCATGGGGTGCGGCTCCGGCCTATCTCGGCGACCGGATCCGCGGATTGCGCGATCCCACCGATCGCGGCGTGGATAGCGCAATCCGCAGGGGCGCTGCCCCCCGCCCCCTGTGCCCTCTTCTGCCTCCAACCCGCCGCCGTGTTCGTCCCGCGGTCCGTGCGCCTCCGCGCCGGCGCGCTAGTACCGGCCTCGCCTGTGCCTCCGTGCCAGGGGGCATCACCCCCAGTCCCCGGGTGGCTGACGAGACCCCTCCGAGCCACACCTCACGGGGCTTGTACCAGATCTGACAGACAGTGAAGTGCAGCAGGCCGAAACAATAATGGTACTTCGTTTGAAAGCTGGATGGCGTTTCAAAAACGTGCAAATCCCAATCAATGAAGTGACTTCGGTAGTAGACCGGTGAAGCTGGATGTACATAGGTATGGGACAAATCCTCATCTTTGTAAAAGGCTCGTTCCCAGTTTCGATTGGTAACGTGGAAGAGCCACCGGTTTCTCCCCGACCTGAAGTCCCCCGTCCAGGTGTTGATTCTGCTGATCGCCAGCTGAGGACCGACCCCCAGGAAGACCAATGCCAGAAAACACCAGATGCAAGCAATCTCGATGCCATGCCTGGGCCTCGCTCTCCTTTTGCGTCCGGTCATATCTGAGCCGCGTAGTGCTGACCGGTCCGCATGGCCAGCGCACGCCGGGTGCGGGGGCCATGCGGACTCATCGTGCTCCAGGGGCAGTGATCGATCAGTTCTCGACATGGAGGGCGTCTTTCATCCCCTGTATGGTTGGCACCTCCGCCACGGCTGATCGAGCTCATCTACGAATGTCTCGCGAAAGCAGTTGTAGCAGCGGATGTCCGCGGGGCTGCCACGGTGTGTATGCGGGACATGGCAGCAGTGAATGAGCTCGTGCCCAATTTGACACACGACGATCGGGTCACATCCGGAGCTCCGGTCACTCAATGCTGCGCAAAGCTGGATTTTCCGGGGACCACCCCTTGGGCATCCTGTCGCGCACACATTACGACCCTTCACCTTACCACATTGGACGTTGCATTCGAATTGGGGAGGCCTGCCGCACCCGTCTCTATAGCAGTCCACCGGATAGCGATTGTAGCACTCATGACATACATTGTAGCATCGGGTGTCGATGGCCTGTGCGTGCTTGCACAAGTCGTTCCAGGCGTCGCCGATTGCCTTCTGCTGAGCAGGATTGCAGTTGATGAAGTCTGTCCTGACAAGCCCCCGCAGCCCGCTCGGGTCCACCAGGGAGATCGGATTCCCGCGGGTATAGGCGTACCCACTCTCTCCGGACACCGAGGTGATGATGAGCGGATCCAGGCTGCTCCACCGCGCCCAATGCGGCAGCAACGTGCGGGCCCGTACGTAGATCCGGTTGGCCTCATCCTGATAGTATCCCAGGATGCCGACGAACCGAAATGGGATCCAAGCGGTGCCCATTCGCAGTCGTTCCTCTCCATACGGCCGGTAGTCGAACGTATCCGTGATCTGCTGCTGCAGGTCCAGGAGCGCGATGACGGAGCCCAAACCGTCGGGGAGGTAGCAGTGCGGCGTTCCCGACTGAAAGTGCCCCAGCAGCTCGTCGCCCAACGCGAGGTAGCGGACGGACGCCTGGGTACCGCCGTACTCTGCCAGGTAGGTGGATCCATCCCAGACCAGGTGTCGGAGTGTGCTGCCGTGCTCCTGGACACTCCGCCGGAGGCCCTCCCTTTCTTCCGGCAACCCGCCGGCGTACGTGTACGTGGATTGCTGGCCGGTGGGTCCGGCCACGCTCAGCAGTCGTCCCTCCTGATCATGTTGGTACGTCGTTCGGCCCGTTTGTTGAAGGACCCCGAGGACACTCCCGCTCCGGTCGTAGGTGAACGTGCGCGTGTCGCTTCCTTTGGACATCGAACTGAGCTGGTCGGCCGCGTCCTAGTGGTCTGTCAAGCCGATAGTGACTGGTTCCAAGGTGACCCAGGAATGCCCGCCGAACACATCGAATCGGGCTTGACAGACCATCGGCAACCCGTCGGAGAAGGCGTTTCGGCGCGTCCGGAGGCACAGAAAACGGGCGAGAGTCCCCAGTTTTCGAGTGTTTCAGCGCCCCAGAGGGCCCGGAAATGGGGCCGATGAGCCTTTTCCGGCAGGCTGCCGGCGATCGGTCAAGACCGATTTGATATATACGGTAGGTGTCCTCGGGTCACCCTGGAACCAGTCATTATCGCCCTGACAGACCAGTAGAACCCGATCTCCTATTTCCTAACTTCTATCTCGTCCACTGTCTCCCGATCCAGTTCGAGCGCCCGCTGCCATTCGCGCCAGAGGTAATCTTTGCGCACACCCAGATGGATGTGCTCCCAGGGGAGGACCTCTTCGTAGGAGCGGGGGCGGCAGGAGTACCAATCCGGGTCCAGGCCGGTCTCGCGGAAGGCGGCCTTCCAGTTCCCGCCGTTTCGGTGGACGGCGATGAGCGTATCGGCTACGCGGCGGTCGGCAGTGGCGAGGACACCCTGTACGTGGGAGCCGCGCACGGAGTCCACGGTGAACTCCAGACGGGCATCAGCGCGGCGCACGGCTTTTCCTACCGCGCGCAGGCGGCGCTCCATCTCGGCGGGAACTGCCGCGCCGGCCCACTGGTACGCGGTGTGGGGCTTTACCACAAAAGGATGGAGGGTGAGGGTGACCTTGCGGAAATTGCCCGCGCGGGCAACCCCGGCGGAAAGATCTGCGATCGCAAGCAGGTCCTCCTCCCGCTCACAGGGCAAACCGATGATGTAGTACAGTTTGAGCCGTTCCACCCCGGCTGCGGCGCACCGCCGCGCGGCAGTCAACACATCCTCGTCGGTCACGTGCTTGCGGGCCACGTACCGGAGCCGTTCGGAACCGGTCTCGGGGGCGATGGTCACCGTCTTCTGCCCTGCTTCGCCGATGGCGCACGCCACTGCCTCCGAGAGGTTGTCGGCGCGGAGGCTGGCCAGCGAGACCCCTGAGGCCTGGCGGGCCAGGCTGGTGGTGATCTGCACCAGTTGCTTGTGATCGGTCAGAGAGCTCCCCACGAGCCCGACGCGAAACGGAGCGTCCGATTCCGCCTGGTGACGGGCAAACTCAGCTTCGAGTTGCTCCGGCGGGGTATAGCGCACGGGACGATAGGCATACCCCGCAAAGCAGAACCGGCAACCCTGGCCGCAGCCCCGCGCCGTCTCCGCCAGCAGCATGCCGCTGAACTCGGTGTTGGGTGTCCGGATGGGGGCGCTGGTGTCGTAGCGGGGCAGATCGCGCGCCACCCACCGGCGCACCGGAAACGGAGCGTCGTCGCGCGGCACGATCTCGGCGACGGCGCCGTGGTCGTGGTAGCGCACATCGTAGAGGGCGGGAACGTAGATACCCTGAAGGGTGGAAAGCCGGCGCAGCAGATCGAGCTTGCTCCGCTGACGCCCGGCGGCGGCATAGTCCCGGAGGAGGGGGATGAAGAGATCGGTCAGTCCTTCCGCCTCGCCGATGACGAAGACGTCCACAAACGGCGCCACCGCCTCCGGGTTCACCCAGGGCGCCGGTCCCCCCATCATCACCAACGGATAGTTCTCGTCCCGGTCGGCGGCGAGCAGCGGGAGGCCCGCCAGTTCGAGCATCTTCAGGACGTTCAGGTAATCCAGCTCGAACGAAACAGAGAAACCGATGACGTCGAATTCCTGGATGGGTCGCTCACTCTCATACGCGAAGAGCGGCGTATGGGAGCGGACGTGCTCCTCCTGATCGGCCGGTTCCGGCAGGAAAACGCGCTCACACACTGTGTCGTCCCGCTGGTTCAGCAGGCGGTAGACGAGCTGGAACCCCAGGTTCGACATGCCCAGGCGATACGCGTTGGGAAACGCCAGCGCAAAGCTCAGGTGATCTCCGGGGGACTTGCGCAGAGCGCCGTGCTCTTCGGAAAGGAGGTGCCGGGTGGTCTGGTACAGGCGGAATGACATCAAGTTTCGCGTTTCAGGGATCGCAGCGATCCGAAGGACACAGAGGGATGACGGAGGAACGGGCTTTGTCGCTGGTCTGCTCTCGTCGTTCTTTGCATCAGGCCCTTCTATCTTACTACGTTGTACACGCACACCGACGTAGTCATCCGCCGGAGGCCCACAATGGATAGAATTCCAGCAGGACGACCGAAGATGCAGGGGGACATTGCGTGCGACTGGTGAATTGGATCTGGCTGGAGGACCTGCTGGTCCGGGCGTGTGAGGATGAGATCCGCCTGTTTGCATTCGAACACGAGGAGGCGCCGGTCTATGCCTGCTGCCTGGAGTTTGATGCCTTCCAGGCATCCATTCTCTTCTCCTATGCGGTGCGCTCGGACATTGAGGCGCAGGTCACCGGTGCAGGCGCGGACGGGCCGGTCTATTACCGCAACCTGGAAGTGGATCCGGTCCACTGGCGATGGCGCCGCCTACCCCTGGCAGATCCGGAAGGCGCCTGGGAGCCGGTCCGCGACCTCCTGGATCGGTGCCGCGAGAATCTACAGGAAGCGGAAGAGGTCGAGACGGTGCGCTTCTACTGGGTGCGCTTCGAATACCTGGTGCGGAGCGTGGTGCGGCGCCTGATTGACCGCGAGGCCGTGCGCTACTTCCAGCATCGCGAAGAGCCCTTCCTCCTCTACTCGGCCCACGAGGGCGAAACTGTGGAAGTACTGGAGGATCGCCTGGCGGATCTCTATCCGGGCTTCCAGCGGGCCTCTTGCGAGTGGTCCGACCTGTCGCGCCGCGGCTCCCCGCGGGCTCAGGGCTGCCGGAAACGCGGCTGCAGCTTCCGTGACCGCTCGGAGCTACTCCGCTGCACCGCGTGCGGCACCTGGCGCTGCCCGGACTGCGCGCCCGGGCACAAGCACTCGAAACTGCGCGCCCGGCGGCCGTTTTTCGCGACGCTTGGCCTGGAAACGACGGCGGACGAAAGCTGAAGGGTCTCCGGTCGGAGGGATGACCGCCGCCGGAATGAACTCTTGCCGGCGGATGCCTCGCAGGAGCGGCCTTCGCGCGGCGTCGTTCATCCCTTCAAGCCGGAGACCACGGTGCCGTGGACATCCGTCAGGCGAAAATCCCGCCCCTGGTAGCGGTACGTCAGCCGCGTGTGCTCGAGCCCGAGGAGGTGGAGCAGCGTGGCGTGCAGATCGTGGACGTGGACGGGGTCCCGCACGACGTTGTACGAGTAGTCGTCTGTTTCGCCATGGGTGTGGCCGGCCCGCACTCCGCCGCCGGCCAGCCAGACGGTAAAACAGCGGGGGTGGTGGTCACGACCGTAGTTTTCGGCCGTGAGGGCGCCCTGGCAGTACACCGTGCGGCCGAACTCGCCGCCCCAGACAACGAGGGTATCGTCGAGCAGGCCGCGCTGCTTCAGGTCGGCAATCAGCGCCGCAGCGGGCTGGTCCACGTCCCGGCACTGGCCTTCGATCTGCTTCGGCAGGTTGGCGTGCTGGTCCCAGCCGCGGTGGAAGAGCTGCACGAACCGGACGCCGCGCTCGGCCATCCGGCGCGCCAGCAGACAGTTGGCCGCAAAGGTGCCGGGCTTGCGGGCATCGGGGCCATAGCGGTCCACCACATGGTCCGGCTCCCTGGACAGGTCGGTCAGCTCCGGCACCGATGCTTGCATCCGGTAGGCGAGCTCGTACTGGCTGATGCGGGTCCCAATCTCCGGATCGCCCACTTCGCCCAGCTTGAGTTCGTTCAGCCGCCGCAGGTCGTCCAGGAAGCGGCGACGCCCCTCGCGGTCCATCCCCTCCGGGTCGGAGAGGTAGAGGACGGGCTCGGCTCCGGCGCGCAGTCGCACCCCCTGGTAGCGCGTGGGGAGGAAGCCGCTGCCCCAGAGGCGGTCATAGAGCGGCTGGTCGTTTGGGTTGCCGGAACCCTGGGAGACCATCACCACGAAGGCGGGAAGGTCCTGATTCTCGGTGCCCAGGCCGTAGGACAGCCAGGAACCGATGCTGGGGCGGCCGGCGAGCTGGGCGCCGGTCTGGAAGAAGGTGACTGCCGGGTCGTGATTGATCGCCTCGGTGTGCATCGAGCGGACAAAGCAGAGTTCATCCGCCACGCCTGCCGTGTGCGGCAATAACTCGCTCACCCAGGCGCCGCTCCTTCCATGCTGGGCGAACCGGAACCGGCTGGGGGCGACGGGAAATGTCTCCTGACGGGAAGTCATCCCGGTGAGGCGCTGCCCCATGCGGATGGAAGCGGGTAGGTCCTCCGCCCGGCGGTCCGCCAGACCCGGCTTGTGATCGAACAGGTCGAGTTGCGACGGCGCACCGGACTGGAAAAGGTAAATAACCCGTTTCGCCCGGGGCGCGGAGTGCGGCGGGGAGCCGGGGACAGGCCCCGGAAACGCCGGCATCTTGCCGGCCTCCGCCGTCCGGGGGGAGACGGGCGCCCCCAAGCCGTCCTGCGCTAACAGCGAACCGAGGGCGATGGAACCGAGCCCGAGGGCGCCGTTCCGCAACAGCGCCCGCCGCGCCAGCATGGTCGTCTCCTGCACGTTGCTTCGCCTGTCCATGTGATTCCCCTGCCTCTCCCCGTCGTTCTCCAGACTCGACACGGCCGAGTGGCTGGAGTTTCAGCTTCGGGTCTCTGGCCGCGCACTCCGGTCCTCAGCCGGGGGGCAGAATACCTCGTTCGACGGGGGTCCCTCGGACCCTGCACGCCCCATCCCGTCATCCCCCAGGGGTTCTAGGGTTCCAGGGTTCTAGGGTTGTAGGGGCGAACCCACTCCACCTTCTCCGTTCTCCCTTGGACCCTGCTCATTCCGGGCCCGGAAAAAGGAGGCGGCTGAAGGCGATCCGATTCCCGGCCACCAGACGATAGGCCCATTCGACACCCCAAACAAAAGGAGGGTGCCCCAGGAAGCGCATCAGCCACGTCGGGGCGCCGATCTGGATCCCCAAAAAGAGGCAGGCGCGGCCACCGCGCAGCCACTGGCCCTCGGCGGTCAGCACATGCAGTTCGCGATCGCACTGCTGCCTCAGGTCCGGCGTCAGGGGTGGGTCCGGAGCTTCCTGGTAAGGGGTTGCTTCCAGCAACCCTGCGCGATCCCGCTTCAGGAGCCAGGCTACGCTGCGCCGTCAGAAACCGCAGTTCCCATCCCAGAAAACCTGGTGGCTCATTCCATTCCTCCCTGTCCAACGAGCAAAGGTGCGTCGCACCCGTCTCTCGAATACCGGAACCGCATGTACGCACGGCGTGGACGGCAGGGACAGCCATGACGCATACTTGAAGTATCTATCCAAGGAGTCAACAACCGGTCATGAGAGCGGAGAATCCCGCGCCACGGGACAATGCCGCACCTCCGTTGTGGCAGTCGAATTCCCGGCCGGCGCCGGAAGTGGGATTTGGCGTGGTGTCCCCGACGCTGCCCCAGACCTACAGACCCGCAAGCCGTGCGCCCTCCAATGGCGGCGCCGCCGCCGCAGCCCCTGCCGTGTTGTCTCCGGACCCCCTGATCGAGAAGGTCCGAACCTATAACCCCCTGGTAGACGCAGACAAATTGCGGCTGGCGTTTACCCTGGCAGACCAGGCACACGCCGGCCAGTTGCGCGAGTCCGGCGCTCCTTACATTGTGCACCCGCTCCGGGTGGCCGAATACCTTGCAGACCTCTCCTGCGACCTCCCCACGCTCTGCGCCGGGTTGCTCCACGACGTAGTGGAAGACACGAGCGTGGAGTTGGAAACGATCCGTCGTGAGTTCGGCGAGGATACTGCCCGGCTGGTGGATGGCGTGACCAAGCTCTCCCAGACGGAGTTGCACCGCCGGCAGTTGCAGGAGGCCGATCCGGAGACCGGCCCGCCGTCGTCGGAGAAGCAGCGGGAGCGAGCGGCGAACATCCGCAAGATCTTCCTGGCGATGGCGCAGGATGTACGTGTGATGCTCGTCAAGCTGGCCGATCGGCTCCACAACATGCAGACGCTGGAAGGACTCGACCCGGCCAAGCAGCGTCGAGTTTCCGAGGAGACGCTGCAGATTTTTGCTCCGATCGCCCACCGGTTGGGACTCTGGCATTTCAAATGGCAGTTAGAGGATCTCTCTTTCAAGTATCTCCACCCGAAGGAGTACAACGAACTCTCCGATGCGCTGGCACGCACGCGACGAGACCGGGAGCAAGACGTGGCGGAAGTCCGTCAGCACCTCCAGGCGAGCCTTGCCGAGAGTGATATCGTCTGTGAGGTACATGGACGGGCCAAGCATCTGTACAGCATCTGGAACAAGATTCAGTCTCAGGCGCTTCCACTGGACCAGATCTACGACCTCGTGGCCGTGCGAGTGATCGTACAATCGGTCGAAGACTGCTATCGGGCGCTCGGTCTGGTGCATTCGCTCTGGCTACCGATCCCGGGGCTCTTCTCTGACCACATCGGCCAGCCCAAGCCGAACGGATACCGGTCGCTGCACACCAAGGTCATCGGACCGCGGGGCGAGCCGATGGAAATCCAGATCCGCACCGGGGAGATGCACCGTACCGCCGACTACGGGGTGGCCGCCCACTGGAACTACAAGGAGGGGAGTCGTCCGGACCGGCGCTTTGAGGAGAAACTCGCCTGGCTCCGGAACCAGATGTCGGATTGGAACTCCGACTCGCCCAGCGACACCGACTTCATGCGCTCGGTGATCGAGGACATGTTCACGGACCAGGTGTTCGTGTTCACACCGCGCGGTGATGTGGTGGATTTGCCCGCGGGGAGTTGTCCGCTGGACTTCGCGTTCCGCATCCACAGTGAACTGGGCCTCCGCTGCGTCGGCGCGCGCGTCAACGGGCAGCCCCGCCCTCTCGATTACCAGTTCCAGAGCGGCGACATCGCGGAGATCATCACCCGCCCCAGCGCCCAGCCGAGCTACGACTGGCTGAACCGGGTCAAGACCACTCACGCCCGCAATCGGATCCGCGCCTACTTCCGCAAGCTGCGACACTCGGAGTACGTCGTGCGCGGGCGGGACCTGCTGGAGAAGGAAGTCCTCCGTGCTGAGGGCGACCCTCGGGCGTTGCTGCGGGATGATGCACTTCTCGCCGTGGCCCAGACACTGAACTACCAGTGCGCCGAAGACCTGCTCGCCGGTGTCGGGCACGGCCACGTCTCGGCATTGACGGTGCTGAATCGACTGCGTACCCAGCAGCACGTCCGCCCACAGGTCAGCATCGGCCGCCCCCTCCCTGTCGGGCGCCTTTCGGTCAGTGCCGACGGAATGGAGAATCTGTACATCCGGCGGTCTCGCTGCTGTCAGCCTCTCCCGGGCGAGGAGGTCGTGGGTTACGTCACCCGGGGGCGGGGCATCGCCATCCACCGTGAAGGATGCCCGAATCTGATTGTGGCGCGAGCCCAGGAGCCGGAGCGTCTCCAACCGGTAAACTGGCACGAAGAAGAACTCCAGCGACTGCCCACGGCGGTGCGCATCGAAACCCTGGACCGGGTCGGCCTCATGGCCGAGGTCACGGCGGCGCTCAAAGAGATGCGGATCAATATTGAGCAGGCCAACATCCGCACCCGCCCAGGCCAGAGCGCCGTGTGGGATTTCGTCGTCAGCCTCGAGACCGCCGCCCAGTTGGATCGCGTCATCCAGCGCCTGGGCGCTATTCCCGACGTCCTCTCCGTGACGCGTCCCGGGCCCAGGTCCGCTACGCCCTCTGTCTATACACCAAACTCCTGATGGACTTCTTGATCTACTCCCTGCTCTTCCTCACACTGGCCGGCATCGCCGACGTGGTTCGATCCCGCCTGAGCTCCGGCGCCAGGGTGCTGTGGGGGCTTGTGCTGGTGTTCTTGCCCGTCGTGGGCCTGGTCGCGTGGGTGCTGACCCGCCATACTGCCCACCGAGAACTCGAGCCGCCTCCGCCCACGCCTCTCGAGCCGGTCCCCGCAGCCACCGAATAGGCTTCGCCCTGCAGTTCCTTGAGCAAGACGCTTGAAACAGGTCCCCCACCCCAGGATCGGCATTCGCGATGTGGCCCGGCGGGCCGGCGTGTCCCCCGCCACTGCCTCGCATGTGCTGAGCGAACGCGCCGATGTTCCGATCCGCGACAGCACCCGCCGGCGAGTGCGTGAGGCGGCCGTCGCGCTCGGCTACCGGCCCAACGCCATCGCCCGCAGCCTGACCGAAGGCCGGACCCGCACCTTCGGGCTCATTCTGATGACGGGGAGCAGCTCGTTTGCCGCCGATCTGGTGTGCGGCATCCAGGAGGCGTGCCGCGAGCGTCGCTACCACACGCTGCTGGCGTGGACCAGTGGTGATCCGGTAGTTGAGGCGGAACTGGGCGAATTGCTTCTCGAACATCAGGTGGATGGGCTGATCTACCATGCCCCCCCGTATGCCATTGACCCGGACACGCATTGGCTGCCGCGGGCGGTCCGTGAGGGTACGCCGTGTGTCGTCGTGCAGGAGCGCGCGTTTCCGGCGCCGGTGGACTATGTGATCACCGAGGACTGCGGCGGTTCTCAGCTCGCCACACAGCACCTGACGGAACTCGGACACCGACGGATTGGGTTCGTGACGGTGGCGGAGCAGCGAAGCCGTGTGTGGGACCGGGTCGAGGGTTACCGGCGTGCGCTCCTCGACGCGGGGATCGCCCCGGACCCCGAGTTGGTGGTCCCGGAATTCGCGGCGCGCCCGGGGGAAGCGTGTGGCATTGAGGCACTCCTGGACCGAGCGATTCCGCCCACCGCCGTGCTCGCCGCGAATGACAGCGTGGCCGCGCGTGCCTGGCGCACCGCGGGTCGGCGCGGTGTGCGGGTGCCCCAGGATCTGGCGCTCGTGGGCTTCGGCGACACCGATCTGGCGCAGGTGCTGGAACTCACCACTGTGCGCCAGCCCGCACGCGACCTGGGGCGGGAGGCGGCTCAGCTCCTCTTCCGCCGCTTGCAAGAACCCGCCGCACCTCCCACCAGCCTTGTGCTCCCCACAGAACTGATCGTGCGGGAGTCCTGCGGCCCCCGTCGAGTGCAGAGCGGAGTGCCGCCGGACTCGACGTGAGTCCGGCGATGGAGGGAGCCCCGGTCAGGGGCACCAGAATTCCGACGCGGCTCCCCGGAGAATCGGATGCGGATCTCGCCAGTCGAACATGTTCAGGACTGCGGGGTCCACCGGCGAGGTGTAGAAGCGTTCCGCCTTGACCCACTTGGCATGCCCGTCCAGAAACGTGAAGGTCGCCCCCCCGCTGTGTGCAAATGACGGGTAGTCAATGATCACGCATTGGGTCGGGCTCGCCGGGTTGGAGCAGAAGAAGGGAACGTTCAGGCCGTCGTCGAGGGGCCGCGCCGTAGCACGCGGGGGGCGCCCGTTCGGGTCCGCCGGCGCACCCACCCCCTGATCAATCAGAATGATGATGTCGGTAGGCGCCGGGACGGTGGCGATGGAAATGAAGTTCGCCAGGTAGGCGTTGAAGGCGTAGGAAAGGCCCTTGGCGCGGTCGGTGCGCAGCCCGGACGTCGCGTTCCAACTCGAAGCCACGGCATCGGACGGGCAGGCAAAGAGCTTGGTGTTCTTTACGTACGGCGTGAGGGAACCATCCTCAATGCGCCAGTTCGGCGATGCCGCGATGTTCCCCGGAGGCACCCAGTGCCCGGCGGGCCCGCAGCGGTTGTTCTGCCAACTGGATCCAGGCAAACGTTCGTCGTAGTCCTGGATGTACATCTGGATGCTCGTCCCGAGCTGGCGCAGGTTGCTCAGGCAGGTCGTCTGCCGAGCCTTTTCGCGAGCCTGCGCGAACACCGGGAAGAGAATCGCAGCTAATATCGCGATGATAGCGATAACGACGAGCAGCTCGATGAGCGTGAAACCCGATCTTCTTCGCATACCCCCTCCGCGTTGAGTGAGCCAGTCCCCATTGAATGGGGCTGCCTGACGTTTCTCAAATGTTCGCGAAACTTCCTCCTCAATCCGCGGGCTGGTTCAAGAGAGGGGCGCCGGCAGTTGCGCTTTGGGGACGAGCACCCGCATCGTGTACGGATGCACCTGCATCTGGCCGGGTCGCACCTCGCTGGAGAGCGTGAGCAGCATGCGGGCCTCTTCCCGGGTCCAGCCGCAGCGTGCTTCCAGCCAGAGAATCATTTCCCGGATCGCGGCCCACTGCCCGACTTCCGCCGGGCTACCGATGCCGACGGCGACCAGGTGCGTGGAAGTTTCCACGCGCGGCGCCCCCAATGCCGGCATCCCGGGGCGCAGTACGCGCGTCGAGAGCGTGACCGCCGCCCGCATCTCACACCCGCTGAGTTCGCCGTCCCCCTGATATGGATGGCAGTCGCCCAGGAACAACCGCGCCCCTTCGACGGCCACCGGGAGGTAGACGGTACTGCCCGGTCCCACCTCCGGCACGTCCAGGTTGCCGCCGAACCGTCCCGCCTGCCCGGTGGTGGGCACCTCAAGTGCCGGCGCCGTGCCGATGCAGCCGATCATCGGACGACAGGGGATGCGCACCGAGTGCGGGCCGGCTGCCGTCTCCATTGTGAACTGCACGTGGCCGTCCCGGATGTCCACCAGTCCGGTGACCGGGTCCGGGAGCCAGTCCTGCAGGTGATAGAGGAACGGCCAGTAGCCGAAGTATCCCTGGGTATCGCACTCCATCGTGTGGATGTCCACCGCGAGCGTATCGCCCGGCACAGCGCCCTCCACGAAGATCGGGCCGGTCACGGGGTTGCCGGCATAGTCCTGGCGGCGCATCTCGCGCAGGAACTCGGGGTGGGTGGATTCGGGCGTGCGGGTGCGTCCCCCGCGAGAGTCCTCTGTTTCCACGAGGAAGACCTCGCCCGGAGCCACGCGCAGGGCAGGCTCCGGATGCCGAGCGAACACGGAGGAGAGATGAGCGCGGGATAGGCGCTGCATAGTCGGGTGTGGGGTGTGGGGTGTGGGGTGTGG
>SYMT01000256.1 GCA_005805375.1 Actinomycetota bacterium | reverse complement strand
TCATCGTCATCGGAGCGATGGCCATCAAACACCACGTAGGCGCGTCCCTCCGCCTCGCGGGAGGGCTCGATGGTCGCTACCCAACGGGGTCCCGGCAACCCGACTTTGTCCGCCACGCTGGTCCAGGTCCTGGCGCCGTCCCGTGTGACCCAGAGCGCGCCATCGTCGCTGCCGACCCAGAGCACATCCGGATTGCGCGGCGACTCGGCCAGGGCGGTGGCGCTGCCCCGTTTGGTGCGAGTGATCTCCGGGGAGACGATCCGAAGATTGTCGCCCCGGTTCAGCGACCGGAAGACGAACTCTCCGGCGGAGTAGAACACCCGCGGGCTGTGCTGGGAGAGCAAGAAAGGCGTGTTCCAGTTGAAGCGGTGTCGCCGTCCCTGCGGCGGCGTCGGGCGAAGCGGTACGATCTGGCCGGTGCGCAGATTGCGCCGGGAGATCGCTCCCCCCTGGCTCTCCGAGTACACCACATCGGGATCTTCCGCATCGACACGGCACACGAACCCATCCCCGGCGCCCACCGAGATCCAGTCCTCGTTGATCGGCCCCACACCCCGCAGACCCTGGCTCGGCCCGCCCCAACTGCCGTTGTCCTGCAGTCCCCCATAGACCTGGTACGGCCGCCGGGCATCCACCGCCACGTGGTAGAACTGCGCAATCGCGGCGTGATTCAGGTGGTCCCAGTTCTCCATGCGATCATAGGTAACATACGTACCGCCGTCACTCCCGACCAGCAGGTGGCGTCCGTCCCGGGGGTTGATCCAGAGCGCGTGCTGATCGGCATGGACTCCACGCCCGCCATCCGGGCGAAACGTCTTTCCCCCATCGCTGGACCGATAGAGACTCACACCAAGCACATAAACGCGCTGGTCGTTGGATGGATCCACACGCACCTGGCTGAAGTACATCGGGCGGGGGTTCAGACTGTTGATCCGCATCCAGCTTTCACCCCCATCGGTGGACTTGTAGACACCACCGTACTCGTGGCCGTTGGGTCCCTGCTGGTCCTGGATGTTCTCCGGCTGTCCCGCAAGTGTGGCCAGCCAGGGGCGGGTGCGATTCGGCCCCTGATTTCCCTGCGCCGGGCGGGTGCCGAGCGTCAACTCCACCGAAACTCGCTCCGTTCCCCGGCTCACCGTCAACCGGAGTTGATCGCCCACCTTCCGGGTGCGCACGACTTCGAGCAGGGCATCGTAGCTCGGGACGACGCGCTCGTCTACCGCCACGATCACGTCCTGGCTCTGGAGCCCGGCACGCTGACCCGGGCCTCCGGCGATCACCTGGTTGAGCCGCGCCCCACCCGGTGTGTTCTCACCGATCACGCCCAGATAGGGCTGCGGCGGCGGCGGAGTGCCCATCCCGATCCTGGCGCAATCCACGATTGCGAAAACGACCTTCGGGTCCTTGCGGTACCAGTCCAGCCCGACTCGACCGAGGGGAGATGAGGGCAATCCACGGGTGAGCTTCTTCCAGGTGCGCCCGGCGTTCGTGGTTTTCCAGAGCGCGCTGCCAGGCCCCCACTTCCGCGCCGGATCGTAACCGTCATAGCCATCCGCCAGCGGCGGCTCCCCGACGTGCGAGTCGAACTCATCCCGCTGACGGTCCCACAGCGCCACGATGAGGGTGTCGGGATCGCGCGGGTCCATGCGCATGTCCTGCACACCGGTACGGTTGTCCACAACGAGCACCCGCTGCCAGGTCTTGCCTCCATCTGTGGTCTTGTACAGCCCCCGTTCCTCGCTCGCGCCGTACAGCCGGCCGAGAGCACCGACATACACCGTATCGGGATGCTTCGGATGGATGAGAATCTTGCCGATCTGGAAGGACTTGCGCAGCCCAACGTTGGTCCAGGACTTGCCTCCGTCCGTGGACTTGTAGACGCCGTCACCGTAGGAGACCGAATTGCGCGGGTTGTTCTCTCCGGTGCCCACCCAGACGATACTCGGATCCGAGGGTGCCACGCAGACATCCCCGACAGACACGGTGGTCTCACGATCGAACTGGTGCTCGAAGGTAACGCCGTTGTTCGTGGTCTTCAGCAAACCCCCGGACGCCGTGCCGACCCAGTAGGTGCTCGGGTCCTGGTCCACCACGGCGAGGGATCCAATGCGCCCTCCCATCGAAGCGGGACCGATACATCGCCACCGCAGACCGGCCCGCCAGGACTCCGGGGGACCGCCCTGTTCTTGCGCCGCGGTCGCAATGCAGGCGAGAAGGAGCAGGGATAAGAGTATGCAGGCGCGCGCCGTGCGGACAAAGGAGTGGGGGAGAAGCATCGCAGCAGGTTCCTACGCGGAAGGGAGCGGGGGAGGGAGGACCATTCCGGTATTCTTCGTATCACGATCCGGCCCGCCGTTGGAACACAGTTCAGTCCGGCGAGGCCCCACCTACCGGACCGTGATCATCTCGCGCCGGGCGGACGCGCGCTCCCTTCCTCAATGCACTCCGGAGTCAGGGCTCCAGGTCGAACCCCAACTCCCGCAGTCGCGCCGCCATCCGGTCCGCCCGCAGGCGCTCTTCTTCGGCGCGGGCCTCTGCCGCTGCCGCCCGAAGGCGCTCTTCTTCGGCGTGGGCCACCGCTCGGGCCTCGCCGACCAGGAGTTCCTCATAATCTCTTTGCTCCACGCCCGCCGCGTCCCAGATCCGCAACTGGTTCTTGGGGTCCCAGGCGAACCAGACCCGGCACTGATCGCTCCACAGGCGACCTTCATCGTCAGCCGGCACCACTCTGTACTCGGCGCCATCCATCCGGTACAGCACCAGTGTGTTGCGGATGGGATCCAGTAGCAGATACTCCGGGACCTTCAGTTCGTTCTGATAGTCAGCGAACTTCTTGATCAGGTCCTTCTGCTCGTTGCTGCCGGAGACCACTTCCACAACGCACTGGATCGGCGGATCCAGAAAGGTGACGTAGCTCGTGATGAGCTCCCGCAGCGGGCGCGCTTCAGTGACCATCACGTCCGGAGCGGCAAATGCGTCCCGATTGCCCCGCTGCCAGTGGACCGAAAGTCGGGAGAACACACCCCGGCCCGGGAGGAGCACCCGCAGCACGTTCAACAAGAAGTTGAGTAGCGTCACATGACGTTCGTTTTCCACAACGGCGATCTCCGGGTGGCAGGGGTAATACTCAGGGTCATCCGGGCTGAGGGTGTCGTCATACTCCGGCACGTAGTCCGGATAGAGAAGTTGCCCCACCGGCCACTCGGGGTCGCGCGCGGGATCATTGCCGAGCAATGCCGGCCGGTCCCGCGGCGGCAGAGCCGAAGGGGGCAGGGCAGCAGGCGGTACAGTGGGCGATGAGGTGGTTGCAGTCACGTTCATGGCGTCTCCGAGCACGTAGGGCACAGATTCCCGTGAGGTGTAGGGTGTACGGTGTAGGGTTCACTCCAACGCTTGCGCGAGATCCTCCAGCAGGTCCTCTACCGTCTCCAGACCAACGCTGATCCGCGCGCCCGCGAGGACTTGCCCCGCAGCGTCAGGGGGGAAAGTGAGGGGAATGGCCAGGCTCTCGAAGCCGCCCCAGCTCACAGCGATCCCAAAGTAGCGCAGGCGATCCACAAAGTCCCGGGCCGCCGAGAACCCCCCATCCTTGAGGGCAAAGCTGAGGAGACCACTACAACCGCGCATCTGCCGGCGGGCAAGGGCGTACTGGGGGTGGCTCTCCAACCCCGGGTACGCGACACAGGCTACCTTCGGATGGGCCTCGAGGAAACGGGCCACCGCCAGGCCGCTCTGCTGATGGCGATCCATCCGCACTCCCAGGGTGCGCACTCCTCGCAGGAGCAGCCAGGCAGCGAACGGATCCAGAATGCTGCCCAGCAAGACGCCTTCCTGCGCAATGAGGAGCCGCATGTGTTTTTCAGGACCCATCACCACACCGGCAACCACATCGCTGTGTCCGCCGAGGTACTTGGTGGCGGAATGCACTACCAGATCCACCCCGAATTCCACCGGGTTCTGAAAGTAGGGAGTCGCCCAGGAGTTGTCGAGCACGGTGGCGATGTTCCGCTCGCGCGCCAGTGTGACCACAGCTTCCACGTCTTGCAACCGCATCACCAGGGACGACGGGCTCTCCAGGTAGTACAGGCGTGTCTCCGGTCGCGCCGCCGCCGCGAACTGCTCCGGATCATCGCCGGGCACGTAGGTCACCCCGATCTGGAATCGGGCCAGGTAGTCGGACAGAAAACTTCGGGTGGGCCCATAGGCGCTCTCGACCGCAACCACGTGGTCGCCCGCCCGTACCCTGGAAAGCACCGCGGCGCACACGGCCGCCATGCCCGAGCCGAAGCAGCGCGCCAGGTCCGTCTTCTCCAGTGCGGCGAGCTTTTGCTCGAAGACCTCTGTGGTGGGGTTGGCGACCCGGGTGTAGTCGTACCCGCTGGGGCGGCGGTCCCCACGCCGGAGGAACGCCTCCGTATCCGGCGAGGTGAAGAGCGAATTCTGGAAGATGGGAGGGACTGGCGCCCCCAGAAATCGGTCGGGGTCATCCCCGAAGTGGGCGCACAGCGTCTCAAATCCGGGCTCTTTCATGCGTTCTTACTTTCCTGAAGGAGGGACTGCTCGCGATCGCTCATCAAGACGACCGGGGTGCGGGGGAAGGAAACTGCAGCTCGAGCGTTTCTCCATAGGGCACACGCTCCCAGACGTCGAGCAGGCGCCGCAACTCTGCGCGCAACCCATCCAGTTGCTCCTCCGAACAGGCGGGGATCTCGGTTCCTCCCGGAAACCCCGCACAGGCTTCCTGGAGCACACGGTTCCATTCATCAGCGGGAATGCAGTTTCCGGAGAACATCTCGGCCGAGAGCCCACCGGCCAGATGCTCGGCCAGCACCGCCTGCGCCCCGTCCGGTTCGGTGCGGAACCGCGTCACCGCTCCCACCTCAAAATCCGCCACATCCCATCCGCGGTCCAGCAGGCCGAGAAACCCACCGGTCAGGCCCAGCGAGGTCTCGACGACGTAGTGTGCAAGATCGTGGGCCGGGAAATACCCATCGCCCCGTCCGAGGGATGCACCGGTCCACGTGCCGTCCGCCCGCACGCAGGTGAAGGCGGTCTCGGTCTCACTCTTCTTCTTGAGACGCAGTTGCATTTCGTCGCGCCGCCAGTTCCTCGACAAACGCTGCGTGCTCCGGGGAGGCCAGGCCCTGGTGGATCACCTCCAGCAGGCGGGGGCCATCCTGGTTCAGCAGCGCCGCCGGGTCCAGCCAGAAGCCGGGGAACTGCCGCGACCGGTACACCCCGTCCGCATCCGGATCCCGTTCCTCGAAACGACCGCCTACGTTTTCAAACCACATCACCCGCCGCCGTTCCACCGCCACGACCACGTACTCGCGCACTCCCCCGCGTTCGTAGTCACGCTTGCGGGCGTGCAGGTCTGTGGACTCCGTGCTGACCGCGATCTCGATCACCAGCTCCGGCGCCCCCGTAACGTAACGATTCTCCACCCGCGACTGTCCGCCGCACTCCGGCGCCAGCCGCAGCGCCACGTCGGGCTGTGGTTCGCTCTCCGGACCCAATACCACACTGCCGTTGTCACTGGCGAGTACGCCCGGGGTCCGCATGTTGTACGTCCCTGCCGAGACGGCAGCGCCGATATGCACGGTGGCATGGTCGTCGGTAACAGATGGAGGCACGACCACAACTCCTTCAATCAGTTCGGCCCGGACGCCCGCGGGCAACGACTCGGCGAGAGCGTGAAACGTGGGCTGGTTCATCCGCTCCCCGGCGCGGATGGGGACGGCGAGTGTGCGCCTCCGCGTGGGTGACGCACCGGCCGCCACGACTTCCGGCGTGGGTTCGTGGAGGCCCCACCCGGCAGGCCGCGCGGAGACACCGTCGTCCCGTGCCTCCGGCGCGGTAAGGAGAGCCGTAGTCATCATCGTCGTTGCTCCTGTACGGCGGACAGTCTCCACCCTACACTTCTTCCCGCATCGTGGCCGCCCGGCGTCGCGCCGCCAGTTCCTCGACAAACGCTGCGTGCTCCGGGGAGGCCAGGCCCTGGTGGATCACCTCCAGCAAGCGGGGGCCATCCTGGTTCAGCAGCGCCGCCGGGTCCAGCCAGAAGCCGGGGAACTGCCGCGACCGGTACACCCCGTCCGCATCCGGATCCCGTTCCTCGAAACGACCGCCTACGTTCTCAAACCACATCACCCGCCGCCGTTCCACTGCCACGACCACGTACTCGCGCACTCCCCCGCGTTCATAGTCACGCTTGCGGGCGTGCAGGTCTGTGGCCTCCGTGCTGACCGCAATCTCGATCACCAGCTCCGGCGCCCCTGTAACGTAACGATTCTCCACCCGTGACTGTCCGCCGCACTCCGGCGCCAGCCGCAGCGCCACGTCGGGCTGCGGTTCGCTCTCCGGACCCAATACCACACTGCCGTTGTCGCCGGCCACTACGCCCGGAGTGTGGAGCTTGTATCCGATAGCGCTCCACACAGCGTGCCCGTGAGTGGTGGCATGGTCGTCGGTGACGGATGGAGGCACAATCACAACTCCTTCAATCAGTTCGGCCCGGACGCCCGCGGGCAACGACTCGGCGAGAGCGTGAAACGTGGGCTGGTTCATCCGCTCCCCGGCTCGGAAGGGGAGAGCGCGCGGAACACGCTGTGACGGCAGCACACCGGCGCCGGCAGGGTCGAGCAGAACCACGCCGTCGGCCAACCCGACGGGTCGGGCACTGGAGTGACCTGCCCCCATTTCGGGGATAGTGAGTTGAGCTATGGGCATGGCTGAATTGAGGGGGATGTAGTAGGGGAGGAAGAAAAGAAGGGTGAAGAAGGGTAGCGACCCCGTACTCTCTTCTCACCACTCGCTGCGCTTTCCTCTTCGTTAGATTATACCGATGCGCCTCCCCTCACGAAGGCAAAGGAGGAACACCCGCGGCGAGGACGAACGACGAATGGCGAAGAGCACAGCATGGCCTTCCCGCCCCACACCCCACACCTCGCTCACTCCTCACCCTGATACAGACACGATGGACCAGCTCACGACCCTCCAGACAGAAGCGGAAGCCCGGATCGCCGCGGCGGACTCTCTCGAAGAGCTTTCGCAGCAAGAGGTGGAGTTCCTGGGACGCAAGGGCAAGGTGGCGGGCCTGATGCGGCTCATCCCCACGCTGACGCCGGAGGAGCGCCCTACGTTCGGACAGCGGGTAAACGGGGTCAAGAATCGCCTGACCGCAGCGCTGGAGGCGCGCCGCGGTGTGCTCCAGGCGCACGACACCGCCCGGCGATTGCGGGAGGAAGCCGTAGACGTGACCCGGCCGGGCCGCGTGCCCGCCGTCGGACGCCGCCACCCGCTCACACTCACCTTCGAACAGGTGGCGGACATCCTGGTCGGGCTCGGCTTCCGGCAGGTGGATGGCCCGGAGGTGGAGGACTACGCCTACAACTTCGCGGCGCTGAATTTCCAGGAAGAGCACCCCGCCCTGGACGAACAGGCCTCGTTCTATGTCACCGAACGCCTCCTGCTGCGCACGCAGACCACGGCGCTCCAGGGACGCGTCATGCCGGCATTGACGCCGCCGTTCCGGATCTTCACCCTGGGTCGCTGCTTCCGCTACGAAGCCGTGGACGAAACGCACTACCATACTTTTCATCAGGTGGACGCCTTCCTGGTGGACCGGAAGGCAACGCTGGCCGATCTGAAGGGGACCCTGGCGGCGATGGCCCGGGAACTCTTCGGGGCTGATGTGACCGTGCGCTTCCGTCCCGATTACTTCCCGTTCGTCGAGCCGGGGGTCGAGATCGCCGTAAAACTGCCGCACCGGTGGATGGAAATCGGGGGCGCGGGCATGATCCACCCGAACGTGCTCCGCCATGTCGGAATTGACCCGACTGAGTGGAGCGGCTTTGCCTTCGGACTGGGCCTGGATCGGATGCCGATGGTGCGCTACGGCATCCGCGACATTCGTCTGCTGTTCGAAAACGACCTCCGGATGCTCCGGCAGTTCTGACACGACGCAACCCGTACCGGCACCCTGTAACCACCCATGCTCATCCCCGTCCACTGGCTGAACGAGTTCGTACAGACCGACGCCTCCCCCGAGGAACTCGCGGAGCGTCTGACTGCTACGGGCAACGAGATTGAGGAAATCCGGGAGTCGGAGAATGGCCCCGTCTTTTCCCTGAAGCTGACCCCGAACCGGTCAGACATGCTCTCCATGGTGGGAATCGCCCGCGAGGTTGCGGCCCTCTACGAACAGCCGTTCCGGGCGCCGGAGATGCAACTTCCCGTAGGGGGCCCCCCCGAGCCGGACGTGCGAGTGGAAGTGACCGCGCCCGATCTCTGTCCCCGCTATGTGGGCCGGGTGATCCGGGGCGTAAAGCTCGGCCCCTCGCCGGAGTGGCTGCAGGCACGCCTGACAGCCGCCGGCATGCGCCCCATCAGCAACGTCGTGGATGTCACGAACTATGTGATGATCGAGTGCGGCCAACCGCTCCATGCGTTCGACTATCACCTGGTGGCCAAGGCCGCCGACGGCAAGCCGACCATCGTCGTCCGCCGCGCGCAGGAGAGCGAGTTGTTCGTCACGCTCGACGGTCAGAAACGTACGCTCACCGCGCAGAACTTGCTCATCGCCGACGCGGAGAAGGGGATCGCCCTCGCCGGCGTGATGGG
>SYMT01000255.1 GCA_005805375.1 Actinomycetota bacterium | reverse complement strand
CGCCTTCGAAATTGAACACACCGTCCTCGTCCCACCCGTGCTCGTCGTCACCCAACAGTTGGCGGTCCGGATCCGCGGAGAGTGTCGTCTTGCCGGTGCCGCTGAGCCCGAAAATGAGACTCACATCGCCGGCCGGGCCAACATTGGCGGAACAGTGCATCGGGAACGCACCGCGCAGCGGGAGGCGATAGTTCATCAGGTAGAAAAAGAACTTCTTCTCCTCTCCCCCGTACTCCGTGCCGCCGATCAGGCCGAGGGCGCGCTCCAGGTCGCACAGGATGGCGACCTCGCTGTGCACGCCGTCTCGTTCGGGGTTCACCGGATAGGACGGCGTGTAGAGCAACGTGAACTCGGGCACATGGGTCGCGGCCTCTTGCGGAGTCGCCGGCAGAAACATGTGGCGTCCCATCAGGCAATGCCACGCGCGTTCGGTGATCAGCGCAATCGGCAACCGGTGCGCGCCACGGCCCACGTATGCCTGCAGCCCGTAGAGCGCGGAGAGCCCTGCCGCGTGACCGGCAAAGCGATGGGCGAGTGCCTCACCCACAGTGGGATCCACCGCGTGGTTGAAGGGACTGTCCCAATCCACGTGTGCCTCACTCGGCGCCCGGCGGACGGTGAACTTGTCGTTCGGGGAGCGGCCATGATACTCCCCGGTCAACACCCGCAGGGCGCCCGCCGAGGTCAGGACTCCCTCTCCGCGAGCGACAGCCTCTTGCAGGAGCAACTCGGCATCCAGGTTCCACCGGGCGCGCGGACGGAGCCGCTCGAAGAGGTCGTACCCGGTGATGGCGGCGAGTTCGGACGAAGACGTGAGAGGAGGCATAGGGGAGTGTAGCGCACCCGTCCGCGAGCCGTCAGGCAAATCGGGAGCACGGGGGCGCATCGCCCTCCGATGGTGGTCCCCTGCCCGCAGGCTTCGGCTCAGAGTCTGCCTGGTACAGGCGCAGTGATCGTGGGGCGAGTCTGTCCTCGCACTCGCATCACGATGAACACTCCCGTGGGACCGTCGGTCGCTGCCTACTTCGCTTCCGCGATGCGCCGCAAGATGGGGCGGAACTCTGCTCCTCGGTCCGAAGAATCATCCTGCCGGGTTGCACGTCGAACTGGCCCGCAGGCAACTCGACAGGCCGACACCACCCGTCCGGATCGCTTCAGGGATACGCACTCGCACAGGACGACGCAGTCGGTTGCCTGGGTGCTTGAGAAGTTGGGCAAGAGATACGCACTCGCGCACGACGCCGCAGTAGTACACAGTTGATCGTGCACCTGTCGTGTTCCCGAGCAGGAATCGCTGCATCGTGATACCTCGTACCTTGCGCAGGAAGCCTCCCTCAATCACCCGGCGGCGGCTTCTACATGCAGATACACAGAGGGATCTGCCTCGAGAATACCCAACTGCTACTCACAAGGGTTCCTGGGGAGGGTCCGCCCCAAGAGGCGCCGGGCGCCTGCGACCAATCCTCGCACACCCGCGACTCCGGCACGCGGAGGGCGGGTGTCCCCACGCCTTGAGGAGCACCCGCCATGAGACCGTCCCTCCTGCTCTACACAATCGGTGTGGTGCTGACTGCGATCCCCATGCACTCACAACCGACTGATCCCCCGGCCGGATGGCGCACCGCGGCGCCCCGCGATGAGCTGCGCCCCGAGTTTTCCTATGATGCTGCCGGTGGTCCGCACCGCCGGGGAGCGTTCGTGATCCGGTCGGACGAACGTCCGGGGCTTCAGGGACACTGGGCGCGCTCGTTGCCCGTGCGCGGCGGGCAATGGTACCGCTTCTCGGCACTGCGCCGCGCGACGACCATGCCGGAGGCACGCCGCGGGGCCGTGGCGCGCCTCCGGTGGATGGATGAACGCGGACAACAGGTGATGCGCGATGACCCCTCGGGAGCGAGCTACGCCGAAGGGCAGATTCCCCGTTCGGAACCGGAGTACCCGACCGACCGCGCGGAAGCCGCCGCGGGCTGGATCCAAGTGACGGACACGTATCGTGCTCCGTCCCGGGCCACACAAGCCATTATCGAACTGGAGTTTCGCTGGGCGCCCCAGGCGACGGTACAGTGGAGCGAAGTGACTCTCGCGGAGGCGCCCGCGCCGGCAAAACGCACCGTGCGCCTGGCGACCGTGCATTTTCGACCGGGCGCGGGAACCACCGCCGCCGAGAAATGTCGGCTGTTCGCACCGCTGATTGCGGACGCGGCCCGGCGGAAGGCGGACCTGGTGGTGCTGCCGGAAACCCTGACGTTCTATGGGATGGGCAAGAGCTACGCCGAGTGTGCGGAACCAGTGCCCGGCCCCTCTACCGACTACTTTGGGGAACTGGCACAGAAGCACGGGCTCTACATCGTCGCGGGGCTGCTGGAACGGGACCGTCATCTGGTGTATAACGTCGCCGTGCTGCTCGGACCGGACGGCCGGGTGGCGGGAAAGTACCGAAAAGTGTGCCTGCCTCGCGGCGAGATCGAAGGCGGATTGGCGCCCGGACGGGACTACCCGGTGTTCGAGACGCGGTTCGGTCGTGTGGGGATGATGGTCTGCTACGACGGATTTTTCCCCGAAGTGGCGCGGGAACTCGCGAACCGGGGCGCCGAGGTGATCGCCTGGCCGGTGTGGGGCTGCAACCCGATGCTCGGTGCTGCACGAGCGTGCGAAAATCATGTCTACCTGGTGAGCAGCACGTACACCGACGTGTCGGCAAACTGGATGATCTCGGCAGTCTACGGTCACGATGGGCGGCCACTCGCACAGGCGACGCACTGGGGTACGGTCGCGATCGCAGAGGTGGACCTAAATCAACGGCTCCACTGGTCCAGCCTGGGCGACTTCAAGGCGGAAATCCCCCGGCACCGCCCGGCGGAGAGCCGCCCCACTGCCGGTGCTCCCACCCCTCCATGACCACACACGACAGGGGAATGCGCCTCCATTACCTGACCGACGAGGTGCGCATCGAACTCGACGAGCCATGCACCATCCTCGACGCGTCGAGGATGCACGGGATCGCGCACTTTCACACCTGCGGCGGGACAGCCCGGTGCTCCACCTGCCGCGTACGAATCGTCGCCGGAATCGAAGCGTGCTCTCCGCCGACCGCATCCGAGACGAAACTGCTGGCGCGCCGCCAATTCGGCCCGGGAGTGCGGCTGGCCTGCCAGACCTGGGTACAGGGGAGCGTTACGCTCCGGCGCCTCGTGCTCGACACGGATGATTACGCTCTGGTCGAGCAAGAGGAAGGAGGTGCCGACGACCTGGCGCACGCGCACGGAGAGGAACGCGACCTAGCCATCCTCTTCGCCGACATTCGCGACTTCACCCAGTTTTCCGAGACCCAACTTCCGTACGACGTGATTCATGTGCTGAATCGCTACTTCCACCGCGCCAGCGCCGTCGTCGCCCAACATCGGGGACGAGTTGTCAACCTGATGGGCGACGGCGTGATGGCGCTGTTCGGGCTGGAAACTCCGGAGACGGCCGCCGCAGACGGAGTGCGGGCTGGGCTTGCGCTCCTCGCCGAAGTGACGGCGATGAAGCCGTACCTGGAGGCGCAGTTTCGGGTTGCGCTCCGAATTGGGGTAGGCCTGCACTATGGGCCCTGTGTGGTCGGCACCGTGGGGAATCGACACTACCGCCAGTTCACGGCGATCGGGGACTCGGTCAATCTGGCGGCACGGATCGAAAGCGCAACCAAAGAAGCCGGCTGCGATTTCCTGGTCTCTGACCCGGTCAGACTACGAGTACAGGATCAGGTGCGTTTTGGGCGCTCGGTCGAGAGCAGTCTGAAGGGCAAGACCGGCGCGTACCTGCTGCACGAGGTTCTTGAGCAATTGCCCCCGGCTCACGCGCCGCACTGATCCGGCAATCGGCTGCCGTCAACTCACACGGATCGCGGGCCGGTAGCTCCACGACTGCTGCCGCGCCTGCCAGGCAATCTGGTCTGACGTGTAACCGGCGGGCGAGTGAGTCGAGGCCGCAGCGGCGTGCGAAAAGCAGGGGAGTGCCGCACTTTCCGGCAGGCCGGCGGTGGACTCGATCGTGATGCTCTCCGGCAGAGTCGGGGTCAACAGAGCACGGGCGAGGGCCAGAAGAAGTTCCGCGGGTCCGCAGTCCAGCGAGTGGATGCGCAGGGCGGCAGGCAGGCGGCCGAGTTGATCCACGTACTCCACCAGGAGCCGCGCGCCGAGCAGCAAGTCAGGACGCAGGAAACCCAGGCTGCCGGGCGCGGTTCGGATCGGTTCGACAGGGCCCAGCGGGCGCCGTACCTGCACTGCGGCCGGCCGCCGGCGCTCGCGAGCCAGAAACGCAACGAACTGCGCGAGTACGTAGAGGGCATCGGCGGCCGACAGCGATACCCCGTCTACCGCGAGGTGACGCACACCCTCAGCACAGACTCGAGCCACTTCCTGGACCTGGGCCGCGGACAGCCAGATCCCGGCCGGCTCGGCGTGTTCCCGGAGCACCTCGTCAAACGTGGCGACGCGGATGTCGTTCCGGGCAGCGAGCCAGCGGGCAGCAGCGACCGTCCACTCGAGATGTGCCGCCCGATCGGCGCCGGTACGGACGGTGCCGCGCTCCCAACGGCGGCCGGCAGGGTAGGGGCCTGGAGCGGTCCCGTGCGCCGAGACCTGGAACGGCAGGCCCCACTCGTACCACCCCCACCAGTCGGCGATTGCCCAGCAGGTGGGGTGCCCCACCAGGTTTACGTGGGTGTCGCCGCGCTCCAGGGCAGCATCGAACTGCACCTGGAAATGGCGCAATTCCGCCGCCGGATCCATCGGCGGCGGCGCCGACGGAGCATCCGGATCATACCGGTAGCGACCCCACGATCCCTGGAGCGATCCGCCCGACCGGCTGTGGCGCGGCACCATCAACAGCCCCATCACCCAGGCGATTCCCGGCATCTCCGCCCCGAAGCCGCCGTTCCAGACTTTGATGCCGGCGCACTCAAGCGCGTGGCTCGTGGCCACGCTATAGTTGTTCTGGTGCTGGCAAAAGGCAACGGGAAACTGCCCCGCGATCTCGGCCACGTCGCGGATTCCCGGCAACTCATAGCGCAGGCCGGTGGCGACTGCGCTATCCCACGGGTCGCGGTTTCCGTAGACGAGCGCGGGCTCCGGAAACTCGAACCAGTGATTCCCGTGATAGGAGATCTCGTGGGGCGCCAGCGCCTCCAGCACATCGCGACGCGCACGCGCGCGGAGAGTACGGGCTTTCTCCCCCACCATAAAGAAGCAACCACGCAGACCTGAACTGTCCAGCGCGCGGGCTAGGTCCAGCACAGCATCGTCCGCTTCCGGATGGATCGGGTCCTCCGTGTCGAAGCAGAGGAAAACATAAGGTTTGGGCATCGGCGGGTTCCAGCAGGGCGCGGGGAGCACGGAACTCGTGCGCACGAGATGATTCGGCATTCGCGAACCAGGATGGGTGTTCCTGCATCTCATTCCGTAGTCCCATTCTGCGGCGCCGCTGCCGACAATAAGCAGAAGAGTAATGAGCGACTGGAACCAGATCGTGGTGGAATACATCCGTCACCTGCGGAGTGAGCGCGGCCTGTCGGCGCATTCGGTGGACGCGTATGCCCGCGACGTGCGCGAGTTTGTGGAACTGACCGCGACACGCGGGCGCGACGCGGCGACTGCCGACAGGGCTGACCTTTTCGCATATCAGGCACGCCTCCAGCGCCAAGGCCGGCGACCGGCCACCGTCGCGCGCAAACTGGCCGCCGTGCGCGGCCTTCTGGGATTTGCTCACCGCGAGGGGGTTCGCTGTGATCCGGCCCCGGAGCCGGAGCGCATGCAGGTTCCCCGCAGCCTTCCTCGCGCCCTGACCGCTGAAGAATTGGGGCGCCTGCTTTCAGCGCCGGATGTCACGGATCCGGAGGGTCTGCGGGACCGGGCCCTGCTCGAGTTGCTCTATTCGGCCGGGCTGCGGGTGACTGAGTTACTCTCACTCCGTCCGGCTGACGTCCGGAACCAGGAGCGACTGGTCCGGGTCCTCGGGAAAGGAGGCCGGGAGCGCCTCGTGCCGGTCGGCGCGCCCGCCCTGCGCTGGCTCCAACGCTATCTGCACGAAGCGAGACCTCTACTGGCAACGATGCATCCGCCGGTGGAGGAACGGCTGTTCCTCGACGCGGCCGGTCGGTCACTGTCGCGCACCGCTTTCTGGAAGCGGGTGCGGAACCACGCGCACTCTGCGTGCATCACAGGAGTGGTGAGCCCCCATACGCTGCGCCACACGTTTGCAACTCATCTTCTCGCCGGCGGCGCCGACCTGCGCTCTATCCAGGAGCTCCTCGGACACGCGGACATCGGCACGACACAGATCTATACGCATGTGGACGACTCCCATCTGGGCCGGGTCTTCCGGCAATGTCACCCCCGCGCCTGACGCCGCGGCGGGATCGCACACACACTTCGGGAAACCTCCAGCGGGTTCCGGATGTCTAATGCCTGAGGAGACGGGCGGGGTGCACTTCGGTGCTCCCAAATCTCCGGCGGTTCCCATGGCGTCCGGCGTCATTGTCGACTCCCCACTTCCCTCCGCAGTACCGCGCGATTCCAGGTCGGCCGGGGGACTGGGCGAATTCGGCGTGACACGAACTGGGGGACGCCAGCCGGACTGGCTCGGACGCAGCGTGGGCCTTGCGGTGTTCGCCGGGGGCATCGTGCTGTTGGTGGTGGTGTTTGTGCAGATCCTGCAACTCGGCAATCGAGTGCCGCCGACCGGAATTCGGCTCGACTGGCACTGGGGCGTTGGGTTCGGCGTGAACATCCTTTCTCTCCTCGTCGCGGGTCTGGTCGCCTCATGGATCGCAGGGCGCGGCGCGCAGCTCTACGCAGCCGCGAATCGGGCCGTATCGGGCGAGTAAGTGCCGGTTGGCCTGTCCAGGCAAGTTCAAGCAGGGGAACAGAACCGGCGACGCGAACGATAAACTGAGTGTGGGTGGGTGTACCCCGTTTCCGGGGCAGCGCCTCATCGGCATGGGAGGATCGGCAATGACGTTTCGCTCACTTCTAGTCGGCGCTATCTGCCTGGCTGGAGCTGCGATGGCTCCGAAACCGGCGGCAGCCGACTGGAATTTCTACGGCGGTAATCCGGAGCATCAGCTCTATACGACGGACCGGATCCGTGCTCCGCTCGGCATTCTCTGGAAACACACCACCAACGCGTGGTCCAAGGCTCCCGGTAATGTCGGCGGCCCGGTGATTCAGGAAGGCACCGTCTACTTCCCTTCGAAGAATCAGATCTACGCTGTGGATGTGAACTCCGGCGAGCTCAAGTGGCGCGCACCCGAAGGGGACGCAAACGACCCCAACATTCCCCGCATCAGCGCCACCCCGGTCATTAACGGGGAACTCCTGTATGTCCCGCAGTCGGACGGCTCGCTGACCGTCTACAACGCGCTCGACGGCAAGGCCGCCAACTCGCTGCGCACCGGCGGTGAGATCCAGTGCTCGCCCACGATGGTCGGCGAAAACCTGTACTTCGGGTCGGACGACGATTTCCTGTACTGCGTCGACGGCCGTACCCTGGAGGTGCGCTGGAAATCCACTATGGACGGTCGGCGTCCGATGAAGTTGTCCGACGACGTCACCAGTTCCCCGTGCGTCTACAACGGTGTGGTCTACGTGACCACCGGCGACCTGAAGATCTGGGCGTTCAACCAGGACAATGGGCGGTTCCTCTGGCAACAGCGCATCGCCGCGTCCAATCCCTCGGTGGCGCCGGTGGCATTCAACGGACGCATCTTCATGGCGTCCGGCACCAACATGTACCTCTTCCGTCTGCGCACCGCGGTGAACTATCGCACCTACCAACTGGCAGCCAACGTGGAGAGCGACATCACCACCACTCCGATCATCACGGAGACCGCGTGGTACTTTGGGGACCGGGCCGGGTACTTCTACGGCTTCGACCCTGCCGGGAAGATCCTGCAGACGCCCGACCAAAAGCCGTTCAAGATCAAGCTGGAAGGTCGTCCGTTCGCCACCCCGATCTTGACGGCAGACACGCTCTATGTGGCCACGGACCGCGGCTTCCTGTACGGCATCGACCCCGTGAACGGGACCGTGCGGTGGAGCCAGCGCTCTGAAGCACCCAAGGGGATTGAGCCACTGCTCTCTTTCTACCCGCATCGCGCGCCGCTTGCCGTCTACGACCGCAAGCTGTTCGTGCTCGGGGACGACGGAACGCTGAGCTGCCTGAGCGAGGACGGCGCGGACGACGAAGGCCCGGTCATTACCCGTCCCCGCCCGACGAAGGGAACCCGCATGAGCGGCTTCGCTCCGCTCTACTTCTCGGCTTACCTCTGGGACGAGGGCACCGGGATAAACCCCGAAACCATCGAGTTTGCGCTGGACGATCAGCCGATCGATCAAGACCCAATTCCCTACACGGAACGACCGGCCGTCCCGCGCAAGGGTTGGTATTACGATCCGATCAAGCGAACGATTCGCTACCAGACCATCAAGGCAGAAACGGGACAGGTGGACAAGCCACTGGCTGAAGGGCGGCACAAGGTCTCCGTAACCGCGGCCGACTGGCGGGGCAATCCCACAACCTATGAGTGGACCTTCATCGTAGACCCGAAGATCCCGCGCGGAGCAGAGGCCGTGCGGCCAACCACAGGCACCCGCAAGGGCGCCACCGCCGGACAGCAGGGGGCAGCAGCCGGCGCACAAGGGGGTCCGATGGCGGGCCCAGGTGGAGTGGCCGGCGGACCGGGCAGCGGCTTTGGCGCCGGCAACGGCCGCCAGCTCTTCCGGGGTCGCAATTCGTATCAGTACACCAACCGCGGCCAGGGCGGCGATAACTTCGGCCGCGGCCAGGGCGGCGGCTTCGGCGGCCAGGGCGGTGGCTTCGGCGGCCAGGGCGGCGGCTTCGGCGGCCAGGGCGG
>SYMT01000254.1 GCA_005805375.1 Actinomycetota bacterium | reverse complement strand
GTCGCGCAACTCCGTTTGCGCGCGTCTCTCGCGGCAAGCCCCCGGCGTGGCTCGGGCACCGGGCGGGGTGTGATGGGGGATGATCCCGGGGAGATCTCGTCCGATTGGGATGATTGATTCCGCCGGGTTCCCCAAGTGATCCACCTTCAGGTGTCGAACACCCCGATTGCAGACGCCTGACACGTTGTGGGATAGGCGGTGACGCTACGGGGGGGAGGGACTCCACTTGCTACGCCCAGGGGGCACCCGGCGTGGCGCGGGTACGGAGGGCTGTGACTCGGTGTTGGAGGACCACCGTCACCCGGTTCGCCGGGCAGTTGACGGCGAACGGCACGTTCAAGGGTGGGCGATGGGCGCATCGCGAGCACCCGTCGCAGCACGGATGTGGGTTTGCTGCGTCACGGGTTTGGCGCTCCCTCTTCGCGGAGGGCCAGGGCGTTTTCAAAGTCCGCGGCGGCAGCGAATGTCGCGCCGGCAACCCTGTCCAGGCACTCCGCGCGGCAATTTCGCGGCTCACCGGATCCGGTTCGGACCGGTTCCTCGGGGCGGCCGGTGACTCTAAAAACGCCGGGGGCGCTTCCGGCTGTGCTTTCCGGAAATGGACCGGCCACAGTTTCCAGAGAGCACACCTGCTCCCGGCTTCCTATTCGCGAGCGCGGATGGCGCGGAGGCCTTCGGCGAGCGCGGACTGATAGAGCCACAGGTCGCCGCCGTAGGCAAGGATGCGGAAGCCCCGCTCCAGGGCGAGGCGGGCGTCGGCGACTGAGTTCGCCATGATTCCCGCCGCCTTGCCGTGCTTCACGCACGCCGAAAGCACCTTGACCACGGCCTCCAGGTAGTCCGGGTGGTCGAACTGGCCGGGGATTCCGAGCGAGTTGGTGAGGTCGAAATGGCCGATCCAGAGCACGTCAATCCCCTCGACCGCAGCGATGGCCTCGACGTTCTCCACACCGGTGGCGGTCTCGATCTGGGCGATCAGCAGCATCTCCCGGTTGGCGCTCTCCATCTTCGGGACGATGTCGCCGCCGGCGTAGTCGTCGTGGGCCACGCCAAAAGCGGCGCCCCGGCGGCCCACCGGGGGATACCGCCCGGAGTCGGCGATCAACTGGGCTTGTTCTCCCGTCTCGACCATCGGGACCATCAAGCCCATCGCGCCGACATCCAGCACCGGAGCCATGAGGTGGTAGCGGGCGGTCGGCACCCGTACCAGCGGGATGAGGTCGGCGGCGCGGGCCGTGGCGATCAACCCCCGAATCGTGTCGGTCGACCAGCCGGAGTGCTCCTGGTCGAAGATGACGAAGTCCGCGCCCGCGTGGGCGGCGAGCCGGGCGATGCCGGTCGAGTTGAACTCGAAGACCATGGTACCGACGGAGATTCCCCCGTCCTGTAACTGCTGCTTCACACTGTTGTCGCGCATTGACTGCTCCTGTTCGCGTGGAATGATCTACGCGATTTCTTCCAGCACGGCCGTGAGGGCGGGCACCAGCTGCTTCTTCCGGGAGACGATGTTCTCCAGGTCGAATTCCCCCTCGCCGACCCGAGCGAACGGGAGGGCCGTGAGGATGCGTCGCTCCCCTTCGCAGAGAAGGCGACTCTTTCCTTCCACCACATCCGTGATCATCAGGGCCATCAGGGCCAGACCTTCCCGTTCGCGCCGCGCCCGGAGGCCGGCCATAAGTTCCGGTTTCCGCTCCGGCAGCGCCGCCAGGCTCCCCACTTCCGCCTGGGCAATGCTGAGCGCCTGGTTCCCGAGGGTGTAGGCCTTGCGATCCGTGTCCAGGATCTCATCCACCGGGCGCGTGTCCAGGTCCGCCGCGGCGCGCAGCAGCTCCTCGCCGAAGCCACGTGCGTCCACCTGGAGCAGGCCCGCCAGCCAGTCGGCGGCGGTCGCATCGCGCGGGGTGGTGGTGGGGGAGCGGTAGATCAACGTGTCCGAGAGGATGCCGCTGAGCAGCGCGCCGGCGATCCCGTCGGGCGGACGGAATGCCGCGGCCCGGCACCGCTCGGCCACCATCGTGCTCGTGCTGCCCACCGGCTCGATGGTAAACGGGATCGGCGCCGCCGTGGTCGGGTTGCCCAGCCGGTGGTGGTCGAGCACGCCGACGATCTCCGCCTCGTCGGCATCCGCCACCGCCTGGGAGAGCTCGTTGTGATCCACCAGGAAGAGGCGCGCGCGGGGCGGGTCCAGAATCCGGCCCCGGGTCGCGAGCCCGAGGTAGCGGCCGTCCTCGTCCGTGACCAGGAAGTCGTCCGACTCGCTGCGGAGCAGAACGCTGCGGTGGTCGCTGATCCGCTCGATCGCCGCCAGCACCGGCGCAGGCTCGACGTGGGCGCGGCAGGGCGCGGCCAACGCTGCACCGGTGCCCGGCTCGCCGAACGCGCGGGCCAGCGCCCTCGGCGTGACCACCCCGAGCGGCTTACCGTCCTCGTCCACCACGGGGATGACGCGCTCCCCCGAGGCCAGCCGGGCCAGCGCCTCGGCCAGCAGGCGCCCGCCTGCGAGAGGTGCACTCTCCCGGGCCGCGTGGGCAAAGGTGGGAGCCACGCCGGTCAGGAGGCGGGGCGCCGCCTGCTGGAACCGCTCGAGGGCGAAACGCGACCGTGCCGATGGTTGCCCACACCGGGCTGCCACCACGCCCTTCTCCCCCGCCGCGTCCAGGTACCAGGCAAACCCGAGGGCCGCCCCGATGGCGTCCGTGTCGGGCCTCTGGTGCCCGATCACGTACGTCAGTCCGACCTCCCACTCTTTCCGAACCCGCATGCGTGCTTGTTTCTCCACCGGAGCGCGATCCGGCGGATCTCCCCCCACAGTGTACCGCGTTCGGGATACGGGACAAAGGTTTCCGGTGGGAAGTCAGTACGAGCGTCGGAGGGAGGGGAGAGGAAGTAGGAACTAGTGAGGACGGGGGATGGGTGGGCTGGCCTGCTCGGGACTCGCCTTGCGCCTCTCGACTGCCGGCGCCGCTTGCTGCGCTCAGGGTGCGCCGCACCTCCGGAGCGTTGATGCGGCCGGCGACCCGTGACTGCATCGGTGAGCGAGGTCTTGCGTTCGCCCTGCACCACTGAGGGAACCGGTCAGAATTAATCGTCCCGCCTGCGCGTGGCTCGGGCACGGGGTGCGTGGGCGGGAGGGGGTCCCCTTGCTACGCCAAGGGGGCACCCGGCGTGGCTCGGGTACGGCATCTGGCACGCACCGCAGGAGATCGCTGGCCGATGTGGAGTCGCGCAACTCCGTTTGCGCGCGTCTCTCGCGGCAAGTCCCCGGCGTGGCTCGGGCACGGCGTGCGTGGGCGGGAGGGGGGTCCACTTGCTACGCCCAGGGGGCACCCGGCGTGGCTCGGGTACGGAGCGGGGATGTGATGGGGGATGATCCCGGGGTAATCTCGTCCGGTTGGGATGATTGATTCCGCCGGGTTCCCTGAGTATTGCAGGTTGAGGGGGGCCGCCCCGCCGGTGTAGAACTGTTCGACAGTTCGCAGACTACCCGGAACCGCACCAGAGAGGGGAACCCCTGATCCCGGTTGAGCCTCAAGAGCTCGACCGGGCCCGCGTGTTCCCAGTCGAGGCTGGTAATCCCGAAAATCACTCCCTGCCGCCAGTCCTGCTTTCGGGGGCGCTGTACGCGCGCTCTCTGCCGACAGGCAAACCGCCAGCAGCCAGCGTTTCTCGGTCCGACCGTGTCCGGTGTCCACTTCCTCCGCGCTGGCCCGATCCCGGCCCGGCGCCCGGTGCGGCGCGAACCAGTCCTCCACCGCTGCCAGCAGTTCCGGTTGGTTTCCCTTCACGTTCATCAGGTAGTCCCCGCCGGCGTCAGTGATCTGCTGCGCCGTCCGCCGATGGGTGTGCAGGACCTCCTGAGTCACCACCTTGCCCTGCGCCACCACCTGGGCCAGGAGGGTCTGTACTGCCGCGATCTCGTGGCCGTCCTGCGCATCCGCAGCGCCGGCCGTGAGCCCCAGCCGGTGGCCCACACCGTCCCCATTTGCGTGACTTCCGCGTCCATGCTTAGCGCCCCACACCTCGTCTTGCGGTCCACAGCCAGGGCCGCTTCGGTTCGCAGGGGGTCGTGCTCCTGGAGTTGGGCCTCGACGCCGGCCACCCAGGCGCGGATTTGCGCTTCCGGCGCCGACCAGTGCATCCGCGCCATGCGATAGTGCCATGTGGACGGGCAAGGGGTCGTGTCCCGGGGATAACCAGCCGAGTCGGGTACGGAATTCCGGAGCCTGATCGGTCTCCCAGCAGGCGGGGGCGCCGCAGCGGAGGGCGCAGATCATCCGGGCCAGCATGGCCACCAGCGCCGCCGCCCCCGGCGGCGGCGCTGGTCCGGTACCTGCGCCAGGTAGGCGCAAAGGGGGACCAGTGGAGGCGCGGCGTCCGCGGGCGGGGCGGTCGGGCTGCCCGCAGGTGACCGCAGTGCAGCGACCGCCGCGGGTGCCGACAAGGGGTAGGGCACGGCGTTCGGTATCGAGACCTCCTGGGGTGAGCGGGCCGCAGGAAGTAGCTTCGCCGGACGCGGCGTGCATGACTCCTTGACTTCACCCCTGCCAGCCGCCCCGGGGTGCGGCGGGCCGGCTGGAGTGGGCCGCCGGTCGCGAGGTCCGCTGGTCCGTTGCTTGCGGCGCCACGAGAGACCCAATTCGTGTAGAAAAACAATTTGTAGGACTATTGAAACGGCCTCCCTGGGAACGACCCGACATCTGCGTCCCACCCGAATCGCTGCTGTTCTACGACAGCCCCGGCTCACCCTGCACCACGCTCGAGCAAGGCGTCGGTTCGCTGATGACCGGGCGGAACAGGATGTTCTCAGTCTCAGCCCGCTGTGGAGATCCGCCGCCGCAGGACCATCGGAAATCACCGCTCGCCGCGGAACTGTGGACGCAATAGTTCCTCCCTGCCTCCTGCCAAACTGGCAACCGCGCAGTAGGTGGAACCGTGACATCTCGGCCCACGGCACCCAAGGGCCGGCTCCCCCAATTCCTTCTTGGCATGCCTGTCTGGACCATTCGCCAGCAGGGCACACTGGGGGTGCAGAGGAGGCGCGGGGTCGCGCCGTCCCGACCGGCTCGGCCATCGCAACCAGCCTGCGGTGTCCCTCACACCGCGTGTTCATCGGAAGTCAACTGCCATGACGACTCTGCCCCGCTGGTCAACCATCGTACGGTACGCGCCCCTCGCCCTCATGGGGCTCTTTCTGACGGCGCCCGCGCTCTTCCTCCCGCTCGGCGGTTCCTGGGAGGGCCTGCGGCCTGCTCTCCTGCACGCCGCCGCCGCCGCGCTCGCCGTCCTCACCCTCTCCCGCATCGCCTGGTCCACCCAGGGCGTACGCGGCTTCCTCGCCGCCGGGCCCAACCTCCCGCTCCTCCTCCTGCTCGCCTGGGCCGGGCTCTCCTTCCTCCTCTCCGCTCCCGCCGAGGGACGGGGCCGCCAGTTTGCTCTCGGGGAGTTGCGGCGCCTCGCCGGCGGCGCCTCCCTCTACTTCGCTGCTTCCCACTACGGCAGCTCCCACCCCCGCCGCCGGGAGCTCACCCTGCTCCTCCTCTGCGGCGGCGTACTCGCCGCCGTCGCCGGGCTCCACACCTGTGACCGCTCCGCCGTGCACATCGCCACCGGCGCCTTCGGCAATTCCCAGCTCCTCGCCGCCTTTCTTGTGCTCCTCCTGCCCGTCGCCGCCGTCTTCTCGCTCGTCGGCCGCCTGGGCGCGCGTCGCATCGTGGCCACCGTCGGCGTGGTGCTCATCCCCGGGCTGCTGTTGCTCACCCTGAACCGCAGCGCCTGGATCGGCGCTCTGGCCGGGCTGGCGGCGGTCGGTCTCCTGGCCCGCTGCGGGACCCGCCCCGGCGTGGATCTGCTCGCGCACTGGCGCCGCCGGTGGGTGGCGCCCGCCGGGCTGGCGCTGGCGGTCCTCACCTTCTGCATCCTCGCCTGGCCGCAGCCCGCCGTCGCCGCCCGCGCCCAATCCCTGGGCGCCCTAGCCACCGACCGCTCGCTCCAGTGGCGGCAGCAGATGTGGGCGGTGGGCGCCCGCATGCTGCACGCCCGCCCGCTGCTCGGGTTCGGCCTCGGCGCCTTCCCGCTGCGCGCGGACGAGTACGCGGTAGAGAGCCAGGGGCCGCTGCGCATCTCGTTCCGACAGCACGGGCACGACGTGGTCGTCGGGCCTCGTTCCATCGCCGTCCCCTCGGCGGCGCAGGTCGAGGCCGAGGGTGTCTCGCTCTCCAGCCTGGCGCACAACGAGTACCTGCAGTTGGGGGCGGAGCTGGGTCTGGTCGGGCTGGCCCTCTATCTCGCGGTGCTCTGGGGCTTTTTCCATCGGGCGCTCGGCACGCTGCGGCGGCGGCGAGGCGCGCAGAACTGGCTGCTGCTGGCGGCGGTGGGCGGGGTGACGGCGCACGCGGTGAACGGGCTCACCAACCCGGGGGGGCAGTTTGGGGAAGTGAGCGGTCTGTTCTGGCTGCTGCTCGGGGTGGGCATGGCGGCGGGCGGGCATCCCTGTCCCCTGCGGAAGGCGATGCGCGCGCCCCAGACCGCGCCGCGGGCGGGCCTCCTGCCGGCGCTCGGACGGCGGACTGCGGGTGTCGCGTGGGCCCTGGCGGTGGTGGCGGCGGTGCCGACGGCGGGACTGGCGGAGGCCGAGCAGGCACTCGAGTCCTATCTGGCAGTGGGTCCCGCTATGATCACCTTCGAACCCACACCGGTGGGCGGGTTTTCATCCAAGGAGTTCACCATCGGAAACACCGGGCCGGTGTCGATCGGCGTGGAGCCCATTGTGCCGCGCCGGGATCCGTTTTCCGCAACCGGCTTCTTGGGCTCGGTGCCCCCATTCAGCTCGATCAGGGGCAGGGTGTTATTCAGGCCGCATGTTGAGAACAACTGCGATCCCTTCATTGGAGACTTCGGGATCCGCGCGACGTGGACCTATCCCGATCCCGACGGGACGCCGGGAAGCGACTCCAAGAACATCGCCCTATCGGGACGTGAGCCGAGACCCGCGATCGGGCTGATCGGACCCAGATTCGAGCCCACTCGGACGGGTAGGACGAGTTCCTCGCTGCGGGGGGAAGAGCTGCGGATCACCAATGGTGGTGAGCCGGGCTCCATCTTGGAGTACACCGCTGCGGTGGCCCCCGGAGTATTCTCTGCGCGCCCCGCCCGGGGAGTGCTCGGCAGGGGTGCGACGGCCAGGGTCGTCGTCCGCTTCCATCCCAACAACGATGTGTGTCAACTCCCGGACTTTCGGGGTCTCGCGACCGCGACCGGCAACTGCAACACCAACGGACAGGTGGAGTTCACCGCACGAAATCCGATCCCAGCAGTCGTTCAGATACCGGACCGGGGCAGACAGCCCGGAGTGCTGGATTTCGGAAGATCGTCTGATGCCCAGCGAAGGCTCACATTCGAGAACAACGGGGAACGAGATTCTGTTCTGTGCGTGACCGGGTTCCAGGTTGTTCAGCGACCCCCGTTCCGCTCGATCCTGCCAAGGCCCACTCCCTTTCAGGTCGGGCGCCGCGGGCGCGCGAGTCTCCTCATACTGTTTGATCCGCCCACCCCGGGGCAGTTCGGTGGAACGGCTACGGTCAGCACGAACATCGGCGACCTGACAGTATCGCTGACAGGGGTGGCGGGGGGGTAGCCGGCGAGTAGTGTCCCAGGCTTTCAGGTCGGCTGCTGCCGAACGTTCACTAGCCGGGAAGTGGCCGGCCTACCGCGCGGAAACCGGATCGTTGCCCGCGACGCGACGGCAATGGAAAGCAACGCGCTGCTGCCTGCCGTTCGCGCCCCATGCCGAGCGGCGGGGAAGCGGGCGGCAGCGTCTCCTCCTGCCGTCAGGACCGAAAGCAGGGATTGATCGCCTGGCACTGCTCCAGCGGATCACGCCCGGCGCCATAGCCTTCCGCGGAAGATCGTGTGTCATCACGGCGCGAGGTCACAATACGCCCGGCCATCAGGCCGACCGCAAAGCCCGCCGGCTCGCGGCAGTGTCCGGGGCAGCAGATAAAATCAAGATGCCTTTCCGTCCTCACCCTCTCCCGCATCCCCGGGTCCACCCAGGAACAAGCCAGTAGTAAACACCGGATGGGTTGCCCGGTAGAATTCCAGGAAGACCGGAAACCGGTCGGCGGGCCGGGAACCGTAGAAACCGATGGAAGCAGAGGAAACTGCGAGAATCCGGTTTCGGCGAGGAATTCGGGGCTTTCGGGTCGTGGAGGGCACACTCGCGGCGAAACGTGCGTCTGTAGGATGGGCGAGTGGGTGCCGGCGGCAGTAGGATCGGTGCGCCTCGGAGTCCCGGTGGTCCGGCTAGAGGCTCCCGGGTGCGCGTGCTAAAGTGCGGCGGACTCCGCGCGGCGCCCGGAAAATCGGGATAAGTCCCCGGCCCCGTCCGGCTGATGATGGGAACGGGAGCGGAAAGAACCCCGCGGGGGAAAGATCGAGGAGCAGGGGCAGACATGGTGAACAACTGGCAGCGCAGGCTTCGGAATGTACGGCGGGAAGCGCGAGACGTTCCGTGGCAGACGGTCCTGCCGCGGATTGGTCTCGCGGTCGGGGTCCTGGTGGCGGTCTCCGCCGCTTTCGTGGGCGCCGCCGGGCGCCCCGACAGTCGTCTGCAGAAGGGGCAGCCGGCGGTGTCTCCGGTCGCCGCGCCCAACCCACAGTTGACGCGGCTCGAGACGCAGGTGCAGCGGAATCCCAGTTCATCCCGAGTCCGCTCCGAACTGGGCAACGCCTACCTGAAGCAGAGCGAGGTGGCGGGTGCACTCGGGCAGTTCAGTCAGGCCCTGCAGCTTGATGAACAAAAGGACTTGAAAGGCAAAGACGCGCCGGGAGAATCCGCGCTCGGACTGGCGCAGATCGCCACGCAGGTCCGCGATCGAGACGGCGCCCTCGTCTTTGCGGAACGCGCAGCGCGTCGGAAACCGAACGACCCGGACGCGTGGACTGCACTCGGCATCGCCTACGCCATGAACCGCAGGAACGCCGACGCCACGAGGATTTTTGAGCAGTCGCTCAAGCAGTTTCCCAGGCACCAGAAGCTGAAACTGGCAGCAGCCGCGCACTTCGGCCGCCTGCGCCAGTGGGCCCGTGCCGAGTCGCTGGCGCGCGCGGCCGTCGCGCTCCCGCCGCCGGACGGCGCCGCCGACGGATTGCTCGCCGCACTCTTCCTCGAGCAGGGCCGCATCCAGGACGGGGAAGCACAGCTCGTGAAATTGAGCCGGGACCGGCCGAATGATCCCAATCCGGTCTTCGCGCTGGGGAAAGTGCGTCTCGGGCAGCGAGATCTGACCGGCGCGCGCGAAGCGTTTCAGCAGGTGGAACGAATGCAGCCCGGAGAGCCGGTTCCGCACGTCTACACGGCGATCACCCACATGCTGGACAGCAACCTCGACGGCGCCGAAGCCTCCTACCGGAAGGCGCTGGCGGTGGACACCAATTCGGCATCGGCCCAGCTCGGCATCGCCACCATCCGCCACCTCCAGGGCCGCAAGCCGGAGGCGATTGAGAGCTATGAGCGCCTTGCGCAGTCCCAACCCTCGCTCTCGCCTGCACTGAACAATCTCGCCTACCTCTATGCCGAAGAGGGCAAGAACCTCGAACGGGCGCAGCAGCTCGCCGAGCGCGCCGTGGCCGTGTCGCCGCGCACCGGGTCGCTGCACGATACCCTGGGATGGGTCCTCTACCGGCGCGGTGAGCATGCGGCGGCTGTCGCGGAACTCCAGCAGGCGTCCCGGCTTGCGCCGCAGAACGGCACCATCCAGTTCCACCTGGGCAAGGCGCTGCTCGCCGCCGGCAAGCAGGCCGCCGGAGAGGCGGCTCTGCGGAAGGCGCTCACCCTGAACCTGGGATACCGTGAGAAAGAAGAAGCGGAACGGATCCTCGGCGGGGCCGCAGCAGCGCCGAACCAGACGGAATGAACATTCTGGTCGTGGGTGTGGCCGGAGGCACGGGCTCCGGAAAGAGCACCGTGGTGGAACGGGTCGCGCGGGCTCTGGGGCCGGACCGAGTCGCACTCCTGCAGCAGGACGCCTACTACCGGGACGGCAGCCATCTGCCGATGGAAGCCCGGGCCGCGCGGAATTACGACCACCCGGATGCGATTGATGAGGAGTTGCTCGCGGCGCACGTGCATACCCTGGCCAACGGGACTCCCGTTGACGCTCCGAGCTACGATTTCGTCACCCACACGCGCGGTGTTGCCACACTCCGGGTGGAGCCCCGACCCTGCGTGGTGGTTGAGGGCATTCTGATCCTCGCGTCGGCGCGCGTTCGCGGACTGCTCGATCTGAAGATCTACGTGGAAACCGACGCAGACATCCGGTTCATCCGCCGCCTGCGCCGCGACATTGCCCAGCGCGGTCGCAGCGCCGAAAGTGTGATGCAGCAGTGGGAGGACACGGTGCGGCCGATGCATCTCCAGTTTGTGGAACCGAGCAAGCGCCACGCAGACCTGATCATTCCCGAAGGCGGCCACAATGAGCGGGCGCTCGAGGTCCTGATCGCTCGCCTTCGCAGCGATGACGAGGAGCGCGGCGCTGGTGGGCAGGTGCGAGACGTACCCCTGGGGCCCCGCCTGCACTCAGGCGGATAGAATCCCCAAAAGCTGCGAAGGCCAGATTTTCCACGGAACCGGGAGGGCAGGATGGCGCAGGCAGTGGTGCGGGAACGAAGGGTGCTGCAACCCCAAACTCGGCTCCCCACGGAGGACGAGCTCCCTGATGAGGATGACAGTTTTGTGGAAAACCAGGAGAGCGATTACGCCGCCATCCTGCTGACCGAAACCCTGGATATCGAGTGGCAGAGCATTCCGGACCGCGCCACCGGCAGGAACATGGTCTATCACCACACCCCGCCGAAGCCGGGACGGCGTATCGGGCAGAACGAGTTGCTGGGTCCGGATATGTGGGCGGCGGTGGGTGTCCCCAAACGCTTGCGCCGGAGTTGGGTGCGGTGGGTGGAGGGCAAAGCGCCGGACGTGGTGGTGGAATTCCTGTCGGGCAAGACCGCCCACCGGGACCGCACCACGAAGAAGCGCCTCTACGAACAGACCGGGGTCCAGGACTACTTCTGGTATCATCCCCATACCAGCGAGTTCAAAGGGTTCCACCTCGTGCAGCAGCAGTACGTGGAGCTCACCCCGGATGCGTCGGGCGCCCTCTACTGTCAAGCCCTCGACCTGTATCTCCTGCGCTGGCAAGGAGAGTACAAGGAGCAAAGCCGGGAATGGCTCCGCTGGCGCCGCCCGGACGGGACGCTGCTGCCTACCGCTGCGGAAGCCACTGCACAGGCCATGCGAAAGTCCGCCGAGGCGTTGGCGGAAGTGGACCGGCTGCGGCAGCACGCCGCCCAGGCCCGCGAGATCACTGACCGGGCCCTTCAGGCGGCGGCCGAGGCATCAGAGGAAGTGGACCGCCTGCGGCGGCACGCCCAAGAGGCCGAGGAGGCACGCGCGGCGGCGGAGCGCCGCATTGCCGCGATGGCGGCGCGCTTACGCGCCCTCGGGCTCTCCGACGAATGAACCGGGAGGTGGGAACTGGGGAACGAGAGGGGGAAATCAGGGTGCCGGGGGCGCGTCCGTCTTGCGTCCGAATGCCCGGTTCCTGCTCCCTGCTCTCCACCCCAGGCTTCCCGCTCCGGCTGTGGCGGGTCGAGGGGCTCGCCGGCTACCCTGAGCCGGTGGGAACGATAGGGGGATACGAGGCAAGAACCCGCGAAGCGGGTGTGTGCCTGCTGCGCGAGGCACAGTCGCGCTTCCGTGACGCCGGAGTGCAGCGGGTGCTTGCGCCGATGGACGGCAGCACCTGGGGCGACTACCGCTGCGTGCTCCCCGATCCGACTTCCCCCTCACTTCCTTGTTTTCCGGGCGAGCCCGGGTGTAGGGCTGAGCGGGCCGGCGACTTTCCGGCTGCCGGGTTCCGGGAGTGCGCGCGCTACGTCTCCCGAATTCATCACGACCTCAGCCGTCGGGCCGTCGCAGCCGAATCGCCCCTGCGGCGCCGCCTCGCCGGGATCCGGATTCGTACTTTTGACCCGACGCGCGCTGAAGACGACCTCAGGCAGATTCACGCTGTTTCCCTCGACGCGTTCGCATCCGCCCCCTATTTTCGCCCGATCCCGTGGGAGCAATTCCGCGAGAGTCTCCGCTCCAGCCCGGCCCGCGACCCGGCATGGACGCTGCTGGCTGAGGACGCAGAAGACAGGCTGGTGGGGTTCGGGTCGGCGTACCCGTGGAACGACTATGGTCCGTCGCTGGTGGTGAAGACACTGGCCGTCGCACCGGACCGTGCGCCGCACGGACTCGGGGCGCTGCTGGCCGACGAGCTGCACAGCCGTGCCGAAGCTGCCGGGTTGAAGGCCGTAATCCACGCGCTGATGCATGCGGACAACCCGTCGGTGCGGCTGTCACGACGGTATGAAAGCGACCTGTTTCGCTCCTACGCCCTGTTTGAGTGGCGCGCGGATGAGTGACACCAATCCCAACGTTGCAGCCCTGCTGCCCGTCCTGGCTAACCGGCACGGCAGCCGCCCGGCGCTCATCGAATGGCGGCGGGGACGGCGCCGCGAAACTTCCTTCCAGGAACTGGCTGAGCGAGTCGCGCTGCTTGCGGGCACCTACCGGGCCCGCGGCCTGAGCCCGGGGGATCGGATGCTCGTGTTCATCCCGATGTCCACCGAGCTGTACATCACTCTCCTCGCCTGCTGGACGCTGGGGATCACCGCGGTCTTCCTGGACGCCTGGGCCGACCGCCGGCGGCTGAATCTCGCGGTGGAGGCCGCAGCGCCCCGGGCATTTGCCGGCAGCCCCCGGGCGCACCTGCTGAGGTTGCTCTCCCCGGCCTTGCGGCGGATCTCGCTCACCTTTGTCGCGTCCGACGCCTCACGCCCGTCCCCCCAGTCCGTGCGCCCTGCCGACCCACAGCAATTGGCCCCCCAGCACGCGGCGCTCGTTACCCTTACCACCGGCAGCACCGGCCCGCCTCGCAGTTTGTCGCGCAGTCACCATCACTTGCGCGCGCAGCATCGGGCCCTCTCTCGCCTGTTCGAGCTGACGCCGGAGGATCGGGACCTGCCCACGCTGCCCATCTTCGCGCTGAACAGCCTGGCGGCCGGCATCCCCGTCGTCCTCGCCGACGTGGATCATCGCCGTCCGGCGCATCTTGCCGCGTCCGAGTGGCTGCGGGTGATGGATGCCGAGCAGATAACGACTTTCGGCGGGTCCCCGGCGACCATTGCGGCGGTGGTCTCGGCATCCCGGCGCCGGGACCGCCCGCTGCCGCTGCGCCGGCTCTTCGTCGGTGGCGCGCCGGTGGACGCCCATTTCGCGCGGGACGTTCTGGCGGCGGGCGACTTCCACGGCCTCGCGGTCTATGGAAGTACCGAGGCGGAGCCGATCGCCGCCATCTCGCTTCGGGAGCTCGCCGAACTCGACGGGGAGGGGGTCTGTGTGGGCCGACCCGTCCCCGAAGCCGTCGTCCGGCTCCTCGGCGACGATACCGGCGAGGTCTCCGTCTCGGGCGAACATGTCCTGGCGGAGCCGGGGGAAGCATCCGCGTGTGGTCCGGTGCTCCATGACGGGGACCGCGTGTGGCGAAGGATCGGCGACGCCGCACGCTGGGATGACGCGGGCCGTCTCTGGCTGCTGGGGCGGGTCGGCGACTGCCTGCGCCGGGACGGGAAGGTGTGGTGGCCGCTGCCCGCCGAACAGCGCGCGCGTGCGGGTGGGGGAGTCAGAGCTGCCGTCTACATCGGGTTGCCGCAGGAAGGGGACAGCCACGGGGGGACGGGCCACCACGGGGGGGTGCCCCTACGGGCGGTGCTGTGCGTGGAACCGGTCCCGGGACTGTCGCCCGATCTCGCGGAATTGCGGCGTCTACTCGCTCCGTGGCCTCTTGATGAAGTGCGAATTGTCCCCAGGATCCCCAGAGATCCGCGCCATGCCAGCAAACCAGATCGGGCCGCGCTCCTGGAGAGGATGAAGAGTTCGCGAGGGGTAACGTAGAGAGACAATCACGGTTCGCCGTCTCCGCCCCGGCCGGATCGCTGCCGCCCAGCGGCTTCGGGCGGCGCGTAGTGCCGCCCGGGGTGCGCGGCGCGGACCGTTGATTGTGGACCCGTACCACACCGATCAACGAGCCTGACGCGGTCAGCACGTCCCGATGGGGCCGGCCCGCTCTGCTGGAGAATGAGAGAGAATGCGCGCGCTCTTCCTCGTCATGGACACCGTACGGCGGGACTACCTTACCGCCTACGGGAATGATTGGGTCCAGACTCCCAACATCACCCGGCTTTCCCGCGAGGGAGTGACGTTCGATAATCACTGGGTCGGCTCGCTCCCATGTATGCCCGCGCGGCGCGAGTTCATGACCGGCCGGCACAACTTCCTCTATCGCGGCTGGGGACCGATTGAGCCGTTCGACGACACGTTGCCCCGTCTGCTTCGTGAAGAGGGAGTGTTCACCCATCTGCTCACCGATCACGATCACTACTTTGAGCTCGGCGGCGAGAACTATCACACGTGCTTCAACACCTGGGACTTCTTTCGCGGCACCGAGCACGATCCCTGGGTCTCCATCGTAGACCGGATGGCGCTGCCCGAGCACCTGGGGAAACTGAGCCAGCAGAACTGGCACAACCGGCAGAAACAGCAGACTGAGGAAGAGTTTTCCGGACCCCGTACCTGCCGGTCGGCAGTCGAGTGGTTGGAGGCGAACAAGAAAGCGGACGACTGGTTCCTCCAGGTAGAGCTCTTCGATCCGCACGAGCCGTTCACGTGTACTGACCGCTGGCGCGAACTCTACGGTGACGATTGGGAGGGCACCCTCTTCGATTGGCCGGACTACCGGGTGGTAGACGAAGACCCCGGAGCCATCGAGCACGTGCGGAAATGTTACGCCGGGCTGCTCAGCATGACGGACCACTGGGCCGGCAAGGTGCTGGCGAAACTGGAAGAGATCGGCGTGCTGGATGACACGCTCGTTGTTTACACTACCGATCACGGCACCATGCTGGCGGAGCACCAGTACTGGATGAAGAACTACATGCCGATGTTCAACGAGATCGTCCGCATCCCGCTCGTGCTGCGCCTGCCCCGGGCGGCGTCCGCCGGTACCCGTTGTGCTGCGCTCACGCAGACGATTGATGTGATGCCCACGTTCCTCGAGCACTTCGGCGCCCCCACGCCTCCGCACGTGTATGGGAAGTCGCTCTTCGCGGCGCTGCGCGGCGAAACCCTGCGCCCGGACGCGCTGTTCGGCTACTTCGGCAAGGCCACCAACATCACGGACGGGCGGCACGTCTACATGCGAAACCCGGTCCAGGAGGACGGCGGCCCCCTGCATGCCTACACCGCCATGCCGGTCGGAGGTCTCAACTCCTGGTTCCCTCGGGAGTCGCACGAGCGCATGGAAATGGGGCGCTACTTCGGCCACACCTACAACATGCCGCTGTACAAGATCCCCACCACCGGCCAGGTGCCCGTCGCCGCCCCCGGCGAGCCGTCCTACCTGGGCCGCCACCAGTTGTTCGACACCGAGGCGGATCCGCGGCAGGAGCACCCGCTGGACAATCCGCCGCTTGAGGCGCACTTTGTAGGGCGCCTCGCCGCCCACTTCCGCACCCATGAGGCCCCGGCAGAGCAGTATCTCCGCCTCGGGATCCCGGCGCCTGCCGCGTAGCTGCCCGAACGCACCGCTGAGGCCCCGTTCGGGCGTGCGGCCGATCTCCTGCCGCCGTCCGCTCTCCGAGTCATCTACCATGAATCGCCGACAGACACTCTTTGCACCCCTTGCCCTGATCGCCGGCACAACCCCGGTTTGCCGGCCGGGCCTGGCGGAACAGGCCGCCGCATCGCGCGACCACCAGCGCCGGACGATCTACCACTCGCCTGGGACTCCCGGGTTCACCAGTTGGGTGGGCGCGTGGGTCATGCCGGACCACAGCCTGATGATCAGCTTCACGCAGGCGACCGGTCCAGCAGCCGGCCGCCGCCCCGCACCGCAGGACGTGCAGCACCGCCTCTCCTGGCCTCCGGCCGGTCGGGCCGCATACGACATGACGGGCCTCGATCTCCGGAACGTCCACCTCCGGTCGCGCGATGGCGGCAAGACCTGGGACCAGGTGAGCGCCGATCGTTTCCAATCGTGCATGAACGGGGTCACCGGCGAGGCGGAGACGGCGCTGCCCAACGGGACGGTCGTGCGCGGCGTGTGGGGTTACTACCTCCCCTACAACCCGGAACTCCCGAAGACGGGCTATCTCGAACGTTCCAGTGACGGGACCCGCACCTGGGGACGGCCCGAAGTGCTTCTCGATCCGGATCGCTACTCGGCCTGGCCGAAGCGCCTGCGAGTGCTTCGCGATGGGCGTCTGATCGTTCTCGGCGGCGTTGCATCCGTCCCGGCGAACAGCCGCACCCGCAACGAGTACAACGGCCTGTTCGAGCCGCTCCTGATGGTTTCGCGCAACGGCGGCAAGACCTGGAAGGGACCGATTCCCGTGGTGCCGCCGGACCAGCGCCGCAATTGGGGGGGCGAGGAATTCGACGCCGCAGAACTGCCGAACGGCGACCTTCTCTGCGTCTTCCGCCGCACGGATCCGCAGAACCGCTCGCGTGAAGTGCGCTGGCAGGGGCTCCTGAAGAAGAGCGGCGACTCCTGGAAGCCGGAACGGGTCCGGCCCGCACCCCTGCCGCACAGCGGTCACCCCGAACTGCTCGCCACTCGGGAAGGTCCAGTCTTCCACATCGCCACCCCCGGCATTCACGCTACTTCCGATGCGGGAGAGACCTGGACCCGCCTCGAGTTGCCGGGGAGCGCCTACTACCCCCGGAGCGTGCAGGCGGCAGACGGGCGCATCCTTGTTTTCGGACATACCGGCGGAGATGACGCCTATGGCGCTGTGGACCAGTCCATCGTGATGGACAGTTTCCGGTAGGCCCGGCGGGCGCCGTCGGCGTTACCCCCCGTCCGACGGACCTTTTCCCAACCCCATTTCCGGCGAGGCAAATTTGGGTCTAAGGTCCCGGTCCGTCCAGGCAGTGTTGGACGTAAAGTATGACAGAAGCTCTAGAAGAAGAGCAGAAGGTTTACCGACAATGCATGCCCTCGCACTTGCTCGACAGCGCCTGCGCGCCCGTCTCGACAGTCCTTCGCTCCGCACGCCGGTGCGCCTCGCGCGGGGGTTGGTGAAGCAGGGCCAACCCCAGTATCTCCCCGTGCTGTCCAGCGCTCTGGCGCAGGATCTGCTGGAACGGGGGTACGACGCTCTCACATTGGAGCGCGTCTACCAGAACCGGGCAGCCGGTGACCTCGGCATGGTCGGGAGAGTAGCGGATCGCGTCGTCCTCGATTTGCCCGTCCACTCGGCACTCCGGGAACGGCTCCAGGCGTTCACCGGGGAGATCTGTGCTGCTGCCGTCGTGGCAGTACGGAACGGCGAGTCGGAGTTCCGGTTGCTGAGTTCGCCCTGTGGTTTGGGTCAGGAACTGCTCTCCGCGGGCGAGCGGCTGCGGGCCACACGCCCTGAGACCTTCGCCCGCCTTCGCTGCTGGGGTGTAGACCCGGACCCGCAGGGGGAGATCCTGCCGGAAGCCCGGCGCCGGGCACGCGAACTCGGGTTCCGGGTAGGGACGGAGGCTCCGACCGGTCGGGCTGCTGACGGCGCACCGAGCATTGAGTTCCTCCGCGAAGACCTTCGCCGCCGGCGGGGCGTCTCCGCGCTGGTTCGAAACCACGGCCCGTTCCATTTCATCTGCTGTCCCGGCCTCGCGCTCTCCCATTCGGTCGCCGAGGTAACCGAACTCATCGGGTTCTACACTGGTCTCCTCGCGCCGGGCGGGCAGATTGCCGTGGACCGGTGGCAGGCCGCCGAGACAACTCGCCTGGATCGCTGTCTGAGCGTCCCGATCACTCACATGGCCCGATCTGAGTTCCGCCGCATTCTCGAAAAGGCCGGCCTGGAACCGATCCGCGAGCACATGACCGGCGAGGGCGGATGCGTTGTAACACTGGCGCAGCGGCCGGTCTGACGCCGGACGCTCCCTGATCCCTGGGGGACGGGCAGTGCGATCGATGCGCTGCCCGTCCGTTCTCATTTTTGCCGTTGGTCACCCTATTCCAGGCAACCACGACGGGTTGCCTCGAATAGGCGTGCGATCGGCGGTCAGTTTGTCACCTGGAAGCGGATGGTCACGCCGGCCGTCAGGTTGAGTTCCCCGGGCGCCACCGGAGTGGCGGCTTCGGCGGCGCCGCCCATCGCCCGCATTGCGTACATTGGCACGGGCTGCGGAATACCTCCGCTGCTCTCCTGGACGTCCAGCACTGCCCCGAGGAGCACACCCAACGCCTTGCTGATCGTCTCGGCCTTGCGGCGGGCATCCGCAACTGCCCGGGTGAGAGCTTCGGAGCGCGGCCCGGTGTCGCTCTTCAGACCGAACGAGACCCCGTCCACTCGATTCGCGCCGGCGGGCAGGGCGACGTCAATCACCGGGCCTACCTGATCCAGTTTCGCGAGGCGCACGGTGACTACATTCGAGGCCTGGTACGCCACGATCTTCGGCTCTCCCCCGGTATTGTTCTGCGCATACACGGGGTTCAGGTTCAGCTCCGACGTCTGAATGTCGCGTGGGGCAATCCCCAGCTTGCCGATCGCCGCGTGAATCGCCTGCGCTGCCGTGTTCGCCTCCAACTGTGCATCCCGGGCCCGGGGGCGTTGTCGGGACACGCCGAGCCGCACGGAGGCCTCGTCGGGTGCTACACGCACCTCTCCTGTGCCCGAAACGGTGATGCCTGGAGGGATCGGGACGCCGATCCCGGCCTGAGCACGCGCTTCGGGAGTGCGGCTTGACGCGATCAGTCCACCAAGACCCAGGACTGCCCCGGCGCCGACCGGCATCCAGGTGCGCAGCAAGTTTCGTCTACTTCGTTCCATCGTTCGTTCCAGTTCCTCCACTCGTAGGAACCGGCGCGCGAACTGCCAGTTCCGTGTTTCGCACACCATGCGGCCCGTAGTCGAATGCGAACGTGACCCGGCCCGGCGCGCTCCAACCGGACGGAAGACGCTGGCGGGTGAGTACATCGCTGATGCGGAAGCGCCAGCGGTCCTGCGAGTAGGGATTGAGCGCCATCTGTCGTTCGGCTGCCACCGCCAGGAAAACGCGGCGCGCATCCGGAGCCATCGCCTGGAAGGGCAACCCCTCACCCCGGGCCAGTTCCCGCTGTTCCGGGCTGCACTGGATGAACAGAGTGAGCGCCGTCCGCAGCAACTGAATCTCGTTGTAGTCGAACGGCTCCACTGCTGCGACCGGCCGGCCGGCCGCGTTGCCGTAGAGTTGTAACGTCAGCAACTGCTCGTCGGAGAGCGTGGAAAGCTGCGAGATGGTGGCCGCCGACACCCGATCGCCACGCGCCGCGTCGGCACTCAGTGCCTGGAGCACCGTCTCGGGAACATCCACCTTCTCCTCTTCATTCCACATCCGGTGGCGGAAGACAAGAAACTCGCCCGCGCGCCACCACACGTACCCATAGTACCGCGCCGCGCTGTCCAGAAGGTCGGCCAGGGTAGCGCCCGTGAGGCGCCCGGGGGCGGCAGCCCCGCGGAACACGTGTGGCCGCTGGTGCGAGTCGCAGATCACATTCACGTGTGCCGCACGCGCAATCAATTCCAGCATCTGCTCCCACGTTTGCGTCTGGGGGTCCAGTTCGAGCCGTGTCGGCGCCAGCAATTCGCGAACCACCGGGCGCAGAGAGGCCTCCGGATAGAGCGAGGTGTCGTCCGGTGTCGGATAGAGCGACCCCGGAAGCAATGCAGTGGCCCAGGCGTCCGGCACCCCCGTGCGCGCGATCAGCAGCGGACCGGTCCAGCGATCACCATAGAGCCACTTGTACTCGACGCGCGCGTGCGGTAGGCTGAGGATCGGCAGCGGCGAGGCCGGCGAGGCATCGGACGCGGCACCCGCGGTCGGCAGGTCGGCCGGGTTTGCACTCACTGTGCGGGCAGGAAGCGAGTTCTCGGCCGCGTAGAACGCCGCGAACAGGCTCTGGTTGCGGGTGGGCAGGGATCGGAACGGGGCCCACGCACTTCCGTTCTCGATCAGCGCGGAACCCATCCGGTAGCGCAGCAGAGTCAGAAGCGACCATTGTTCCAGGAACGCCGGAGTGATACTCTCGACGGCTTCCGTGGGAACATCCGGGTCGTGCTGGGACAGATCACGGCGGAGGCGGGCTGCGACGTACGCGCCCCCTTGTTCGCGAATCGCTGTCTCGGTGCGCAGCAGGGCGGCCTGCAAGTAGGCGCGTCGCTGGGCACGGAGGCGGTCTGCCTGTGCCCGCAGGTTCGGGTTTCCGTCCAGATGGTATTCCGCCTCACCCCCCAGACCTTCTCGTCGCCACCCGGTCCGGTACAGGGAGCCGAGCGCAATCTGGAGACCCTGGACACTGGCGCGTTCCGTGTGGAGTGTGATGCGCCTCCCCACCAACTCGGGACCGAGGCGAAGCCGGAGAGCGGCGGAGTTTCCGAGTGCGGACACGAATTGCCCGATCTCCGCGCTTCGCGCCGCTACGGACACTTCCCGCGCCAGGCGCGGATCGCGCCGGGCGTCGAGAGCGTCCTCACTCGCGTCCGAAGGCAGATCCGAGCGACCCGGCGCCGGCGGGGCGGGCGGCAGGGCCGGGGCGACAACCGGAGGAGACGGGACGACCGTCGGCGCCGGTATCGGCGTGGGCGGCTGCGCCGGACCGCCCGGGCGCGCGGACGCCGGTGGACGACTTCCGACCGGAACGCGCAGCGGAATTGCCGTATCCGGCGGGCGCGGCGCGGGCGTC
>SYMT01000030.1 GCA_005805375.1 Actinomycetota bacterium | reverse complement strand
TGCGGTGGATGCGGGGGTCGGGGAGGTGGGCGAAGTGCTCGGTGAACGCGCAGGCAGTCATGGGGTCCTCAGAGAACGGTGCTGCTTGCAATACGTGATTCCTTATACCTTTGGTTCCATAATAAGATGCGTAGGCCCTGGCTGGCGCTGGCCGCTGCGGAAGAGGCGGCGGCCTACGTGGCCGACCGGAAGCCGCGGGTGGGACTGATCGGCTGCGGCTGGTACGGGAAGTGCGACCTGTTCCGCCTGCTGCAGGTGGCGCCCGTGGAGGTGGTGTCCCTCTGCGATGTGGATCGGCGCATGCTGGCCGAGGCGGCGGAGATGACCGCGCAGCGCCAGGCCTCGCGTAAGACGCCGCGCACCTTTGCGGACTACCGCCTGATGCTGGCGGAGAAGGACCTGGATTTGGTCCTCATCGGCACGCCGGACCACTGGCACGCGCTGCCGACGATCGCCGCCGTGCAGGCAGGCGCCGATGTGTACGTCCAGAAGCCGATCAGCGTGGATGTGGTCGAGGGCCAGGCGATGCTGGCCGCGGCGCGCAAGCACGGGCGCGTGGTGCAGGTCGGCACCCAGCGCCGGAGCACGCCGCACCTGGCCGAGGCCCGGGAGCAGATCGTCCGCGCGGGCAAACTCGGCAAGATCGGGCTGGTCGAGATCTATTGCTACTACCACATGCGCACCCGCGAGAACCCGCCGGATGCGACCCCGCCCGGGTACCTCGACTGGGACTTCTGGACCGGGCCGGCGCCGCTGCGTCCCTACAATCCCCTGGCGCACCCCCGAAGCTGGCGCGCCTTTCAGGAGTACGGGAACGGGATCGTGGGCGACATGTGCATCCACATGCTGGACCTGGTGCGCTGGACCCTCGACCTGGGCTGGCCGAAGCGCGTGTCCTCGTCCGGAGGCATCCTCGTACAGCCGGGCAGCAAGGCGAACATTCCGGACACGCAGACCGCCACCTTCGAGTTTGCGGATTTTCCGGTAGTCTGGCAGCACCGCACGTGGGGCCATCCGCCGGATCCGAAGTACCCGTGGGGCGCCACGCTCTACGGCGAGAAGGGCACGCTGAAGCTCAGCGTCCAGGGCTACGACTTCACGCCGTTGGGCAACGGGCAGCCGGCCCACCGCGATGTGACCTATGAACTCGACCAATACCCCGAGGATCGCACGGAGAAGGACCTGGAGCGCCATGTCGCACCCGCCATCCGGCGGCACATGACGGACTGGCTCCAGGCGGTGGCGCAACGCGGGCGGCCGGTCGCCGATATTGAGGAAGGGCACATCTCCACCGCCAGTTGCATCCTCGCCAACCTGTCGCTCCAACTCGGCCGCACGCTGACCTGGGACCCCGAGCGGGGACGGGTGGCCGGCGACCCGGAGGCGAACCGGCTGCTCCGCCGCCCCTACCGTAAGCCGTGGATGCACCCCGATCCGGACCGCGTCTGATCGGGGACCCGCCCTGCCGGCTGTCACCCCGACTGTGGTTCCAGACAACAACACGACAGGTGCCTTTCTCGCACGGTAGCTCCTACAATAGAAGCGGAACACTTTCATCTCGAGGGCGGCTCCCGCTTTCCTATGCCCGCCGACATCCCGGCCCTCCACCGCGCCTTTTACCCGCTCCGCCCCCTACCTGCGGACAGCCCTCTGTATGTGGACACGCTTCCGGCTCGGGGCGTGACGCCGCTGCTGCGCCAGCTCGCCCTCTCCTTCAGCGCAGAGGGCCCCTCGGCGCAGTTCTTCACGGGGCATACGGGGGACGGCAAGTCCACGCTGCTGCTGCGGCTCCGCAAGGAACTGGAAGCACAGGGATTTCTGGTGGCCTACGGTGAGGCCGACCGCTTCCTCTCCCTGAACGACCTGGAGGTCGAGGACCTGCTGGTCGGACTGGCCGCCATTCTGCACCAGGCGGTGCAGGAGAAGTACCCCCGGCATCCGGTCGGAACGTTCCTCGGGTGGCTCTGGGACGAACTGCGGGTGATCCCGCAGTTTCGGGCGGAGGAGGCGGAGGTCACCCTCAAGCCCTTCGACTGGGTCGAGATCTCGACCAAGATGCGGGACGATCCGGATGTGCGCGAACAGGTTCGGCAGCGGCTGCGCCGGCTGCAGGGAAAGACGTTTCTGGGCGCCGTCAATGAGTTCGTGGCGTGGGCCCAGAAGCGGGCCACAGACAACGGCGCCAAAGGCGTCGTGCTCATCCTCGACAACCTGGACCGGGTGCCGCCGGCGCCCGCCGCGTCGGGGGAAGCGCCCGATACACACCTGTTCCTCGGCGCACACGATCAGTTGCGACAGTTCCAGTGCCACGTCCTCTATGTCGTACGCCTCAATCTGGTGACGCATCAGAGCAACAACCTGCGGCAGAATTACGGCGCGCCGCCCCGCGTGATGCCGATGATCCCGGTGCGCACCCGTGCCGGCGATCCGAACCCCGCCGGGCTGGAAGCGCTGCGCACCATTGCCCGGCTGCGGGTCGAGGCGACGGGCTGCCGGCTCGAAGAGGTCTTCGGAGCGGACGCAGCACAAAAACTGGACACGCTGGCGCTGAAGTGCGGGGGCCATCTCCGGGACTTCCTCCTGCTCGTGCAGGAAACCCTCGGCACGGCGGCGGCGCTGCCGGTGACGGGGAAGGACGTGGAGAACGCGATTCAGGCCGTCGCCGCGGGTCCCCGGCTGCAGGCGGGCCCCGATCGGGACGTGCTCCAGCGGATTGCGCAGGAACAGGCACTGCCGCCGGATCTGGACGAAAAGCTCCGGCGGCGCTTCCTGGATCAGGGGATGGTGTACCAGTACCTTGATGACGAATACTGGTATGCCCCAAACCCGCTCCACGGGGAGTTCCATGGCCCTGGTTCGTGAGCGTCCGGCGGCCCCGAACCCCCCGCCCCAGGAACTCCGCCGGAGCGTGGCGCGGCGGATCCGGATGGGGCTGGGCGAACTCGGCCTGCATTTCGTCTCCTACGACCATCCCGGCCAGCGGGAGCGCCTGCTGGCCGATCTCCGCGAGGATCTGCAGGACCTCACCATTGCCACGGTCAGCCTGCAGGATTTGCGGCTGGATCTGCGCAACCACACCTCCGCCCTGTTCGATACCCTGCTGACCCTCGCCCGGGATAGCACTGGAGAAAAACCGGCCGATGTGGTGCTGCTCCTGGACTGGGAGCAGCGCCTCAATCTCACCGACCTGGAAGCGGGCCAGCCGGAAAGCTCTCTGCTCCGGACCTTCAACCTGGGCCGCATTTTTCTGGAGGAGCGGTTCCCCTGCCCGGTGGTAGTGCTCCTGCCCCGGGCCGCGAGGGAGATCCTGCGCAGCGCCGCCAAGGACCTCGTCTCGTGGCGAACCGGGGATGTGTACGTGCCGCTGGACCCGGAGGCGTTCCGCACGGAGCTGGCGGAGGCGCTGGAGCACGCCGTCGCCACCCGGTCCGGCCCCGCGGCCGCGGCCCTGGAGCGGGCGCTGCTGGGGGTGGAGACCCTGCCCGAGGGACACGCGCCTCCCCGGCTGGTCGCCGACGCGTTCGCCTGCCTGTTCCGCCTCCGCTCCCGCGCTGCGGCGGCCGGCCCGACCGATCAGGCCGCAGTCCAGACGGCGGCTGAGCGTCTGCTCGGCTGGACCGACCGCCACAGAGTGCGCTCGGTGCGCCTGTGGGAGGCCCGGCACCGCGCCGTCCGGATCCTGGAGACCGCCGCGGCGGAGGCCACGCAGTTCGCACCCCCCTGGGAGGCCCTGCGCGGCGCCCGCGCCCTGCAGTCCGGCGACTCGCTGGTGGGCCGCGAAGATGAACACCAGGACCTGCTCCGCTGGATGGCCCCCCCGTTTCGCTGGGGTGTGCTCTGGGGGGAGACCGGGTGCGGCAAGTCGTCGCTGGTCCACGCCGCGCTCGTGCCCTCCCTGTGGAAATGGGA
>SYMT01000253.1 GCA_005805375.1 Actinomycetota bacterium | reverse complement strand
TCGGCGGCGTCGGCGCCGGAGAGCGCGTCGGCGAGCGCCTCCAGCGTGGCGTCGGCGGCGGAGCTCGGGGCGTCGTCGTTGGCCGGGTCCCGGGGCCGGGGGGCCGCGTCGTCGGGGTGAATCTCAACGAGGGGATCGCCCGCCAGGCGGCGCAGGGCCGGAACGTTTGCAAAGCTGCTGTTCAGGAAGTGATGGCTGGCGGCGCTCACCAACTGGAGTGGATAGCGTTGCGCGCGATCGGGGTTTGCCTCGCGGCTTTCGGCATCCACCTCCCAATGCGGGAGCGGGTCCTCACCCCGAGCGGCCAGTTGCTCGCTGAACAGCTCTACTTTGCCGCTGGGGGTGGCGAAACGGCCGTCGGCGAAGGGGGTCATCGGGCGGGGATACTGGAGCCGACAGGTGCCTTCCTCCAGCAGACGCTCCCAGGAGATCCCGGCCACGGCACTGCCGCCATGCGTCAGTGCGTTCCGTATGATGGTCTCGGCGGATTCGTCGAACGCTGCGTCCGAAAACCCGAGCCACTGCGCGAGTTCCCGCTGGACGTCCCAGTTGCTCCGGGCCTCGCCCCGGGGCGCCATCACGGGACGGTTCAGGCTCACATACAGATGCCCGTAGGCTTTGTGCAGGTCCCAGTGCTCGAACTGTGAGGTCGCCGGGAGCACCAGGTCCGCCTGGAGGGCTGTGTCGGTGAGAAACAACTCGTGGACGACGGTGAACAGGTCCTCGCGGGCGAGTCCGGCGAGCACCCTCCGGGAGTTCGGCGCCACCGCCGCGGGGTTGCTGTTGAAGACAAACAGGGACCGCACGGGCGGGTCGGCCTCCAGGAGCGCCGCCCCCAGGCGATTCATGTTGATCACCCGCGGATTCGGCACAGCGCTCATGCGGGACAGTTCCGGGGGACAGAGCACCTCTGCCGGGAAACCCCAGTAGCCACCCGTGCTGTACAACAGCCCGCCGCCCGACTGCCCGTAGTCGCCGACCAGCGCAGGCAGGCAGGCAAGTGCGCGAATTGTGTTGCCGCCGTAGCTGTGGCGCTGGAGACCCATCGAACAACGGATCAGGGAAGGCCGGGTGGTGCCGTAGTCGCGGGCGAGGGCGACAATCTGAGCGACCGTCAACCCTGTCACTTCGGCGGCGGCGGCCGGGGTCCACTCGCGCGCGCGCCGCCGCAGGGGCTCCAGCCCGACCGTGTGCTCCGCCGCCCACGCTTCGTTCACCCAACCTTCTCGAAACAGGATGTGCATGAGCGCCAGGGCCAGCGGGCCATCGGACCCGGGGCGTGGCTGGAGATGTACGTCGGCGCGCCGGGCAGTGAGGCTCCGGTGCGGATCGATCAGGATCACACGGGCGCCGCGCCTCCGCGCCTCGTCCAGCCACGGCACGAAATGGGGGTGGGTGCTGACCGGATTCGTCCCCCACAGGAGAATCAGACGACTGTCTACCACCCCTTCCGGGTCGGCGCCGAAACTCCCGCCCACCGTTACCCGAAGCGCCTCCGTCCCTGCGACGGAGCAGATGGTGCGATCGAGGCACGACGCTCCGAGCCGGTTCCAGAGACGGACGTTGGCGACCGCGGACTGTACCAGACCGAGAGTACCGGAGTACGAATAGGGGAGGATGGCTTCAGGACCGTGTTCGGCGATCAGCGCCTGCCAGCGGGCAGCGATCTCCTGGAACGCAGAATCCCAGGAAATGGGCTCGAATTGTCCGGAACCCTTCGGTCCTGTGCGTCGCAGCGGCGTGGTGAGCCGTTCCGGGTGAAGGACGAAATCGAGGTACCGATTGACCTTGGTACAGAGCCAACCCTGCGTGTACGGGTGCGCCGGATCGCCCTGAATGCGCACCGGCTGCCCTGAATCGGTATCCACGGTAACGACCCAGCCGCAGGTGTCCGGACAGTTGTGGGGGCAAACGCCGCGACTCTCTGTGCGCATCTCCACATCTCCTCGCGGGTGTTCCCCGCAGCACCCAGTCCATCAGGAAGCGAGCGGGATGTCCGACGGAGGCAGCGAGCCCCCGCGCCGGCGCCCGCCTTCGCCGTCGGCGGTACGTTCCCCGGAGGAGCGGGGAGCGGCCGCCCGCTCTCCGTGCGTGCGGGTGGCCGCCATCCCGAAGCCCAGCACCAGCCAGAGCAGCGACGACACTTCCGAAAACTCCCACCCGGGGTTGCCGATGGCGTCCACCATCTGCGCCGCGATCGCCCCCATCGAGCCGATGAGCAGCCACCGGCGCGTGTCGCTCCCGACCCGTCCGAGCGAACGCAGCGCCCGCACGAAGAACCCGACGAACACCGACAGGTACAGGGCGAGGCCGACCAGCCCCAATTGCGCTGCCACCGTCACGTAGGTGTTGTGGGCATTCGACTTCAGCGTGGGTCCGACGCGGTCCACCCGGGAGGGGGTGCTGAACTGCGGATCATAGCGGCCCGCCAGCCGGACAAAACTCCCCAGCCCGTGTCCCGTAATCGGCTTCTCCGCCACCATCTTGGCGCCGACCGTCCACAGGTCCAGGCGGTTCTGAAAGGAGTTGTCTCGGCTGAGTTCCGTCAGCGTCCCGAGGCGGGCCCGCGTCGCTCCGGAGCTACCGGAGAAGGCGAAGAACAACCCGGCGCAGGCCACGAGCGCCAGCGCCGGCGCGACCAAGAGGCGCCGCCCGACAACATGCTCGCGAATGCTCGGGTCCGTCAGCGCGAGCCCCCCCACCACGGACAAACCGACCAGCGCGCCGGCCCAGGAACTGCGATTGCGGGCAAGAATCAGCGCCGCCGCCAGCAGAACAAAAGAGACCAGCGCCAACCCGCGCCGAAAATCCAGCAATCCCCGCACTGAGAACGCAGCCGCCAGCGGCGTGAGGATCACCAGTACGCCCGCCAGCAACTGCCGGTTGCCCAGCGCCCCCGTGGCCTCCTGCCGCCACATATACGTGACGACCCCCGCAATGGCCGCAGCCACCCCGCCCAGCAGGAGAGCGTAGAGCACCAGATTCTGGCGCTCCCGGGACCCGAACCAGTACATCGCGGCAAAATACACCGCCAGTCCCGCCACAATGCGCAGCAATTCGTGCGCCGCGAACTTCACAGCCTGCCCCTGCTGTGGAATGAGCAACAGCGACAGCGCGCACCACGCGGTAAACACCAGGATAGCAACATTCGGCCCGGTGGCGGCGAAACGCTTGAGACCGACCGGAGACCAGCTCAAACCGGCCAGCAGAAACAGTAGCAGGGTAAACGCGCTGGTCTGAATGAGAAACGGCCGCATCCCTCGCCAGAAGCCAACGTCCGGGAAGGGGAGAGCCGGTGCAGCCAGTAGGAGCGCCACCAGCACAAGCGAGGCGTGTCGTTGAATCCCGCTCACTACATTCTGCATCAGGAGTTGTCCTGTCCCAGTTCCCCGTGCACCCACCGCGGGACCGCACTGCCTGCGCGGGAAGAAGAAAAACGCCCCTGGCTCAATGCCAGGGGCGTTACCTACCCGGGAGATGATGACCGGGCGGGTAAAGCGCATCGCCCTACCCGTCCCTGCGAACTACCGGGCTGCGGGCAAGCTATCTGCCCTGCCTCTCGATCACCTCACCCGCTCGATCACCTCACCCGCGAGATCGACGCCACCAGTGGCATTCTTGCCGGGGATCTCGAATACGATCCCGTTGATGGTGAGTTGAACCTGGCCGTCGAATCGGCCGACATCATCCGTCAGCATCTGAACGGCGACGGCGCGAGACTGATTTGCTCCCAATGAAAAGTTGCGTGCCGCAAAGCTTTCCAACCGGAACCTGCCCCTTCCGCCGAAGTCGACAGCGTCAAGACCGACTTGAATCGGGCCGCCACTATTGTTCCTGATGATGAACTTTTTTGCAACCGACAATCGCCCGCTCCGCCTCTGCCGACCGAAATTCAGGCTCAGGGGACTGATCCGGACCCCAGTGCCTCGATCGTCGTAAAATGTATTCCCGCGATTGTCGCGGTTTGCGAAAGCGCCGGTCGTAGCCAGCACCCACAGGCACAGGCAGACTCCGATCCAGGCCGTACGCCCGATCGTCATTCTTTGCATTGTCAGGAACTCCAGAATCTCCGCGGTTCGCGCTGCTGCTCGTTCGA
>SYMT01000252.1 GCA_005805375.1 Actinomycetota bacterium | reverse complement strand
GGACGGGGCAGACGCCATCCTCGCGGTGCGGACGGCGGTGCTGGGCCACGAGGAGGCACAGTTGGCTTGGGCGGCTCGGGCGGCCTAATTCACTTCTAAGAACAGCATGATTCCTTACCCACAATTCCGAGTCACACCCTCCGTGGATCGTCTTAGCAAGGGTGGCGGCGCCTCGGGGTAGCCGCGAACGGCGCACGGCATGCCGTGGAGGACCACCTGCTGCGCCGGGTGCCCATGGGGGCGGCACCCGGTGTGGCTTGGGTACGGTGTGTCGTGCACCCGGCTCCAGTGACCTGCGGCGCTGCCGTAGGCTGGTGTGTGGCTCCCCTTTCAGGGCGGGGTTGTACGTTTGCCGGGGCCCCGGCTGCGCTTCACGCCGGCCGGCCGCAGCGCCTGTTCGGGCCGGTGCCGGTGCCATCCAGCGGGGCCCGGCGGAGACCGCGGGGAACTGAAGGAGCGCGATTTCTCTGGATTGAGTTTTTCGGGTTCAGAGCCTCCGTAGTTGCGGAGCGAGCCGGACGCCGGCGGCGACAGGCCGACAGGGCCGACGAGACCGCCGGGGTGGACGAGGCTATCGCCTCGGACTCCGTCAAGATCTGGGAGCTGGGGTGAGCGACCGGGAGGGTGAAGGGCGGTGCAGCCGGGGAAGCGAGGTCGCGAACTATCGCAGACGCGGTGCCGATTCAGTCTTTTCACCAAAAGTCAGTATGTAAACTCACCCTGAGAACTTCGCAAACCCTGGCAGCCTGTCGGAGGAGTCGTTTGGGTGCGGCCAGAGCCCCACAAGACGGGCGCGAATCCCCCGTTTTCGAGTGTTTCGGCTCCCCAGAGGGCCCGGAAACGGGCCCGATGAGCACTCATCCGACAGGCTGCTAAAATACTGGAACCCCAAAAACCCTGGAAACTCCGGCTCCGCGGTTGCCGATCGCCTCTGTATCAATTCCTGGCTTTCGGGAGATCGCGAGGAGACAGATAGGTGCCGCGAAGCCAGGCGATACCCATGCGTGCGTCGCCGCCGCCGGCCCCGGGGCGGACCAACGGCGCTGTGTCATCCGTGTAGTTCACGACGAAGATACGGCCATCCGGGAGCAACGTCCAGCCGGAGTAGCCCTGGTCGTGGCCGGCGACACTCGCTTCGACTTCCACGATGTGGTCGAGCTGGTACTGATCGGGGAACTCGCCGGTGCGGGCGTTCCAGGCAAAAGTCCGCTCCGGCCGACCCGGCTCCCCCACACGGCCCTCAAAGCGCCGCCAGATGCTGTACCCCGTTCCGTCGGGTGAGATGTTCGGGTCCCAGACATCGGGGTGGATGACGGCTCGGTCGTGGTTGCCCCAGTCCTTCCTCCGTTCGCAGCCGAACCCGAGGCCATACACACTGGCCCGCGACGGGGTCCAGGCCTGCACGATTTCGGCGCCGTCCAGTTGGTCCGTAACGAGCCGCTCTTGCCCATCTACGGAGAGGCGGAGATGCCCGCCGCGCACCACGATGTGGTAGGTGTGAAACCGTCCGGGGGTGATGGGCACCTGTGGGTGTGAGGCGTTCCGGACGGTGTGCAGCTCAACCCGATCCGGGTACAGCCGGAGGAATCCCGCGAACGGCACAGAAATCGTCGCTGCCAGCCCGGCGTTCTCCACCACCTTGACCTCGGCAGTGACTGCCAGTTCATTCATCCGCTCGCCGGGCGGACGGAAGAGGTAGTGGGTGAACTGGCCCCGGCGGCCGTCATGTTCAAGATGTAGTTCGCCGTTCTTCAAGCCCACAGAGCGCGCATCGTTGAAATGGACGCCGGCGGCGATGGAAGCGGGCGGCGCCTCCATCGGATCACCCACCCACGCCCAGAGTGCCTGACGGCCGATGCCGGAGCGGAACGTGAGCATGACCCGCCCATCGGGGAGGAAGCCGGCGTGGGTGCGCCCCGTGACGGCGAAAGGGAGATCGCGGACGTCCCAGGTGCGGCCTTCGTTTCCGGAGAAAGCCTGTACTCCGGGAAACCCGTCCCCCCGTCCCTCGCGGGCGAACATCACCACGCGTCCGTCCTTCAGGGGCAGCAGACTCGCTTCGCTGAGGCTGTGGCGGTGATCCGGGAAGGCCTGAAGTGTGGAGTGGAGTTTCCAGGTGACGCCGCGGTCCGTCGAGCGAAAGAACTCGAGCTGTTCCCCTTCTTTGCCCTCCCACGGCTTTCCGCCCGGATACCACGAGCCCACAATCAGCCAGGCTCCGTCCGGCAACTCAAGCACCTGGCTCGGCACGATGGCGGCGTGTCCGCCGGCTTTCACAGCGTCCAGTTCGCCGAGGCGTACCCAGGTGCGGCCGGTGTCTGCGCTTCGATACAGCGGGGTAACACCGACGGCGCCATGCAAGTCCGCCAGCAGAAGCAGCGAGCCATCGGCCAGCACCTGAAGCCGTGGGCAGTTGATACCGGAGGGGTGGACCCGCACCGGAGATTCCCAGGTCTTACCCAGATCCTCGCTGCGTCGCACGAACAGGCCTCCCCCGCCGCCGTGCTGCCGCCCATCATTGTGTGCGACGACCAGCGTGTTCGGGGCCGCCAGCACAACTTCCGGGAATCCGAACCAGACCGGCGGCTCGCGGACCAGGGTGACGTGCCGCCCGGCGCCGCTGCGCCAGGTCGAACGCATTTGCTGAAACCGGAACCCGGCCCCGGAGGTGAGGCGGCGGCGGGTGGCGCCGGGCGGCAGGTCCCGGATGGCCTCCGCTTCCTTCCAGGGGCGATCCTGTACCACCAGGTCCCGGATGCCGGGCGCCCCGGGATGCTGTTCCACGCGGACGGCATCCACCGCCGTGACGCGCGGGTCCACCCGCGCGGCATCCAGCAGCAGGAACCAACGGTCATCTCCCCGGCGGGCGGTCCACACGCTGACTCGGTGGCGCTCCAGGTCGAGCGTGAGCTTGAAGTCGCACGGAGCTTCGGGGCGCGCGAAGTCGCCGAAGTGATCCAGGGACCCGTCATGAGCCCAGAGAGCAAGAAGTGGACGGCCGGCATCCGGCCCGCGCCCTGAATCTCGCACTCCGAATCGGATGGCGATCACAAACTCCTTCTCAATCCACTGCCCCAGGGCCAATTCCTGCGCGCCCGCTGCCTGCCCGCCGGTGTGCGTGGACGGATTCATCTGCAGTGGGTCGAACGTAGCGTAGGCCCGAACGACGCCCCGCACCGCGGCGAGCGATTCAACACGCGTGAGGACCGCGCGCCGGTTCGCGTCCCGCTCCGGCTCGCGACGAAAGGAGTGGACCTGGGGGGAAGCGGGGACACTGACGGAACTCGCCAGGGTGAGCAGGATGAGGGCCAGAAAGAGGAGATGTGGCTGCATGGGGCGCCGCAGGTCGCAGTAGTTACCGGGCGCGGAAAGGGTGCGCCGGGGGAGTCAGGGGATGTTTCGCGCCGGAGGCGTCGAATCCTCGGTGGGTTTCCCCGTGCGCCGCTCGACCTCAACCCCGTGCGGAAGGTGTGGTCTGTCTACCACTCGCCTGTTCCGCCGAGGCGGCTGTCTTGTAGAAAGTGTCGCTGGGCCCAGAGGAAGCTCAGCGCCGCCGGGGCTGACAGGAGCACGGAGGCTGCCAGCAGGATCGGCCAGTTGGTCCGGTCAAGTTGTTGGAGTTGATGCAGCCCGACCGGCAGCGTGTAGAGTTGCTGGGACTTCAGGTAGAGAAGCGGGCTGACGAAATCGCTCCAGTACATGAGGAACGAAAGCACGGCCACGGCGGTGAGCGTGGGCCGGGCGGAGGGCAGCGAGATCCGGCTCCAGAGGGTGAGCGCGCCGGCTCCATCGAGGCGTGCCGCTTCGAAGAGGGCGGCAGGGATGCGCAGAAAAGTCCAGAGGAACAGGAGTACGAAGAGCGGGCTGGAACCTCCGAGCGCCGGCACGAGCAGCGCCCCCCAGTTGTTGATCAGGCCGAGTTCGCGGAACAGCACGAACCGTGTGAGCCACAGCGCCGGCGGCGGGATCAGCAGCAGCACCAGGGAGAGCGCTACCAGGACCGATCGGCAGCGTGGCGGCACTAGCAGCAAGCCCAACCCGGCCCAGGATGCTGTCGCCAGAGTGAGGGCCACCGCCGATGCGGTGACCAGTAATGAGTTGAGGGCATAGGTTCCGAACGGCAGGAGCCGGAACGGCTCTGCGTAGTTGCTCCAGGCAATCGGGTTGGGGATCCACTCGACGCCGCGCGGCGGCGGGAGGCCGGGCTGTCGCAGCGACGCGGAGAGCATCCAGACCAACGGCAGCAAGAACAGGGGCGCTACTGCCCAGGCAGAGATCCGGTGGAGAGTGTCCTGGAGCGCGGGACGCCGGCGCGTCGTCCCCATCGGGCGCCCGGCCCGGCGCGACTCACCGCTCATGTTCTGCGCTCAGGTGCCGATGGATGACGCAGAGTATGCCCACCAGTGTGCCGGAGAGGACGAAGACGACGGCCATCAGCGCAGATCCGGTTCCGAACCGGAACCGGTCGAACGCTTCCTCGTACACCAGCAACGGGAGGAACACTGTGGCGTAGTAAGGGTCGCCCCCGGTCATCAGGTAGGAGGTAGTGAACGTGTACTGGAAGCTCAGGACGATATCCCGACACGCGATGAGCAGAAACCAGGGCGCCACCAGTGGGAGCGTGATCCGGCTCAACATCTGGGTCCCGCCGGCGCCCAGCACCTCGGCGGTGTCGTAATACTCCGTGGGAATCTCCTGCAGCGCCGCCAGCAGCACTACAAAGCCCTCGCCGATCTGGAAGAGGGACATGAAGACGAAGACCAGTTTGGCCGTTCCAGGATCGGCGAGCCAGGAGGGCGCCGGGAGGCCCACGCCGCGCAGCAGCGCATTGACCGGCCCGTACAGGGGATTGAAGGCCCAGAGCCAGATGAGTGCATACGCCGCCTCGGGGATGACCGTCGGCAGGTACGCTACCGCGCGAAGGAAGCCGACACCGGGCTGCCGACGTTGCAGCAGGAGCGCCAGGAGTAGTGCTCCGAGCAATCGGAACGGCACTGCCAGAGCCAGGAAGTAGAGGGAGTTACCCGCCGCGGTCCCGGTCAGGTTCTCCCGGCGGAGAGCATTCACGTTTTCCAGCCCCACCCAGACAGGCGGCGCCAGCGCGTCGTACCGGGCGAAGATCAGGGCGGTGGAGACCACTGCAGGCAGCAAGAAGAGAAGGACGACCCCGCCCAGATAGGGGGTCAGCAGGAGCCACCCGTCGGCGCGACCCCATGCACGCCGCGTGCGCCGCAGCGCCTGACCCCCGAGTGCGCCGAGTCGGTCTTCCATATCTCCTGGCTCTCGTTCCCCGTGGTTGCGCGCTCAACGCGCACTGAGGTATTCCTGGGTGCGCTCGATCATCCCGGCAATGGCGGCAGCCACGCCGACCTGCCCGTAATAGGCTCGTTCCAGTTCCTGGGACGCGAGTTCCTCCACATCCGCCCAGTTTGGGTGTACCGGGACTGCCCGGGCGTGCGCGAGGGTGTCGAGAAAGGCGCGGCTGTTTGCCGGCGCACTGGTCGGCGCCAGGAAGACCGACGACTCCGCGACGCGCTTCAGGGAGGGGACCGTCCGCCCGGACTCAGCCAGCACCTCTTGCCCGGCGTCCGCGAGGGCGAACTCGATGAACTTCCAGGCCGCCTCCTTGTGGCGCCCCGCCGCGGGCATGAAGTACCCGTCTGCGTGCAGGATGCCGGCGTTCCGCTTGCGCCGCGGGAGGGGTGCCACATCCCACGTGAAGGCGCGAATCTCCCGATACGTGGGTACGCCACGGCGGCTGTTGAGGAACATCGCCGTTCGCCCATGGAGGAACCGGCTCTCGCTGTCCTCCGCCTGCTCCTCCACCAGCCCGGGCGTCACCCGGTGATCCATCCGGAGGTCCACAAACCACTGGATCGCCTCCCGCGCCTCGGGCGTCTCCAGGCGCAGCCGGGTCGGATGCGTGGCATCATCCACCAGGTCGGCGCCGTTCTGCCAGAGGAACGGGGCGAGCCGCTGGAGCGATACCTCCGTCCCCAGGCCGTACTGCTCCGCGACACCGTCCCGGTCTGGATCCTGGGTGAGCTTTCGGGCCGTCTCCACGAAGTCGTCCCAGGTCCAATTCCGTTTCGGATAGGGAATCTGCGCGGAATCGAAGAGGTTCCGGTTGTAGTAGACCACCAGGCTCGAGGCGTTCTGCGGCAACCCGACGAGTGTCCCCTCCCGTCGGAAAGGCGCCAGGACTTGAGGATAGAAGTCCGCTTCCCGCAGCACCTGACTTCTCGCCAGATAAGGGCCCAGCGGTTCAAGCACTCCACGACGCGCGAAATCCGCGTACCGGCGGTAGTTGAGCAGGAAAACGTCCGGCGGCGCCTGAGCAGCAAAGTCCGCGGCGAGCCGCTTCCGGTACTCTCCGGGACCCGGCACGTGGGTGAGTTCGACCACGATCCCCGGCTCGCGAGCCTGAAACTCCGCCACCAACTGCTGGAAGGCGCGCAGTTCCGGCGGGTCGCCGAACACGAGGAACGAGATGCGTATCGGACTGCGTGCGGGAGTGCTGGGCACTCCGGGCCCCGGTGTCGTACCCGTCACCGGGGCCGACGCTGGGCTGCCCGCCGGAGCGCACCCGCTCAAGAGCAGACCGGCCGACAGCCAGAAGGTTCCCAGTCCCAGCGCGGCTCTGTACAGCGTGCGTGTCACCTTCAGGCGTCCCCGTCCTCCCCAGGTAGCGGGACCTGCCCACCGCTCACCCGTCGTGTCTTCAGCTCCTGGGCGAGCCGGCGACTGATGGGATTCTATCCTGTCGGCGTGGAAGGCCTCCGGTCGGGGCATCAGATGTCGGATGTCGGGGGATCCGGAACGCGGCCGGCAGAACGGCGAGAACTGTCTCCCGCGATCTCTCCCGGACGGCCGCCGACGGACTCTACCCAGGGCTGCAGCGGAGTGTCAGGGGCCAGGGCGCCGGGGAGATGCTCGGGGGAGGGGGGAGAGCACTCCCGTCCCGGACTCACGAGCGCCTGATAGACCCCGGCGACTCGGAACCGGGCGCCCGCGGTCGTCCGCGCGGGTCGGGGACGCCGCAGCCGGGCGATCGTGGTAGTCCACTGGTGGTCATCGTGGTGCGCTCGATACGGATGATCGCTTCACGACTGGCGGCGAGCACGCCTGCGTGGCGCTCGCCTCCCAGCCCCAGGACAGGAATGCGATCGCGGAGTGCCGGCAGAGCGCTGCGCTGTCCGAGTTGACCCAGGGTACGGGCTGCCCGGAGCCGGATCGGCATGGAACCCGCCTCGAGAGCTTCGCAGAGCGGGGCGACCGCCGTTTCCCCGATGCCTGCCAGTGCAAGTGAAGCTGCGTCGGCCACAGAGGGATCCGCATCCGCGAGGGCCCTGACCAGTGCGGGGACCGCGGACGGGTCGGGCAACCGGCGCAGCGCGTCCGCCGCCCCGCGCCGGACCAGCGGCACGCGGTCGGCGAGACACTCGCACAGATCCGGCACGGCATGCAGTTCGCCGCACTTTGCGAGTGCCTGCGTAATCTGCCAGCGAACGTCCGGATCCGTGTCCACCAGCGCACGCATAAGACACGCTGCCGCGGCTCCGCCCCGTACCTCTCCCAGGACCTCTGCGGCATGGTAGCGGGCGACCTGCGGACCTGCTGCAAGCCGCTGGGCGAGTGCCGGCACCGCGGCTTCGCCCAGCCGCAAGAGTGCCTCAATGACGGCGCCGCGCACGCTCGGGTCGTCGTCGGCAAGCGCGAGCGCCAGGGGCCGCGCCGCCCTGACGTCTCCCAGGCGCCCCAGCGCGTACGCCGCCGCATGCCGGTCGCTGCTTGTGCCTAGAACCAGGTCCTCAACCAGCGCAGACAGGCCGCTCATGGCTTCCCGGAAGGTGTCGGATTCATTTCTGTTCTGGTTCGGCCCCCGACCGCAGCAAGCCCGTGCAGTCCTCCGATGCTCGCCATCACGCTTCCAGTATAGCACCGTGTGCGGCCGACTTCTGAGCTGAGGTGCCCCCCAGAGAGCGTTCACGGCATCGCCCCGCGCCAATCTTTCTCCAGCGGATCCCCCTGCGCATCAGGATCGTTCCCGGGTAGGGGCAACGCCCGCAGATCCGGGCAGTCAGGTGTCCCCGGCACGGGCAGATTCGCCACGGCGTCCGTACGCGACGTGATCTGCTCAATCGCGCTTCGGACCGCTTGAAGTACTCTTGTGTCGCGCTCGCCGCCGATCCATCCGAACCGGGGGAGGCGGCCTTTGAGGACGGGCAGCGCCGACCGGGATCCGAGCTGTCCGAGTGCGTATGCAGCCGCCCGCCGCACATCTGCCGCGTCTGCTTCCAGCGCCTGAATGAGGAGTGGGAGCGCCTGCGATCCGACCTGCCTGGCCACTCCTATGATCCGGATGCGGTCACCGGTGCCGTGGTGCCTGAAGGCCCGTTCCAGTGCGCCCACGGCCGCTCCCCCCAACCGCACCAGGCCCGTAGCGGCACGGTCCCTCACCAGGGGCTCGCAGTCCCAGAAGGCGCGCATCAGCGCATCCACCGAATGCGGCGCAGCGTGGCGGCCCAGCGACTCGGCTGCTTCCCGGCGCACCGACGGGCTGTCGTCAGCCAGCGCAGCGATCAGTGCGTCTGTTCCAGCGGGCAGGGATACCCGCCCGAGAAGGGTCGCAGCACGAGTTCGTACTTCGGGGCGCGGATCGTGCAGCGCGCTGACCGCGGGTGGGACAGCGTGCACCTCCAGCCGCGCCAGGGCCGCTGCCGCCCGAAGGGACACGTCCTGATCTGTGTCCCGGAGCAGACCTCCCAGTACTGGTGCGGCATCGCTGCCGCCGAGATTGCCCAGGACCTGCGCCACCCGGCCGCGCACTCTTGGTTCAGGGTGAAGCGCCAGCGCGATCAGTGCGGGGAGAGCGCTGCTCCCCGCACCCTGGAGGCCGGACATTGCCCGGCTCCAGACCAGCGGATCCGCGTCCGCCAGTTCACCCGCGAGGCGAACTGCATTGGGTACGGGAGGATCCGCTGGTGGTAGGGGCGAGGATGCGTCGTTTCGGCGCTCAGGCGAGGTCAGTGAGTCGTCCCGTGCTGTCCCCGAGCGAATGGCACTGCACTCCGACGCGGTCGAGAAGTGACAGGTACAGGTTGTTCATCGGGGTGTCGAACGGGTACTGGATGTGCCGTCCGCCCTTGACGGTCCCTCCACCGCGACCGCAGAGCAGCACGGGTAGGTCGTCGTGATTGTGCCGGTTGCCGTCGCCGATGCCGCAGCCGTAAACCAGGAGGGTGTTGTCCAGCAGAGTGCCCTCCCCTTCCCGGACCGATTTCAGCCGTTCCAGCAGATAGGCGAGTTGCTGCACATGAAAGGTGTTGATCTGCCGGATCTTGTCCAGCTTCTCCGCATCTCCGCCGTGGTGCGACAGGTCGTGGTGCCCGTCGGAAATGCCGATCATGCGGTACGGCCGGTTGCTGCCGTCGTTGGCAAACATGAAAGTGGAGATCCGGGTGAGGTCCGCCTGGAAAGCCAGCACCAGCATATCCGCCATGAGACGAATGTGCTCGCCGAAGTCCGCCGGAATCCCATCCGGTTTCCTGGCGCCGGGGACGGTGACTTCCTGAGACTTCGCGGCAAGCTGCAGCCGCTTCTCGATCTCCCGAATCCCGGTGAAATACTCATCCAGTTTGCGAAGGTCGCGCGTCCCCAACTGCCCCTTCAGGCGGTTGGCATCTTCCGTCACCATATCGAGGATGGACTGGCGATATCGCTCGCGGCGCGCCCGGGTCTCGGTGTTTTCGCGGCGGTCGGCGCCGGCGAAGATGCGCTCAAACACCAGGCGAGGGTCCACCTCTTTGGCCATGGGCAACGATTCCGAGGCCCACGAGATATTGGAGGAATAGGCGCAACTGTATCCGGAGTCGCAGTTGCCGGCCTGTGCGCCTCGCTCGCAGCCGATTTCCAGGGATGGGAAGCGCGTTGCCTTGCCGAGTTGCTGGGCCGCGAACTGGTCCACGGAAATGCCGGCCTTGATGTCGGCGCCGGCCGTCTTGCGGGGCTGGCAGCCGGTCAGGAACGCGGCCACGGAGCGGGCGTGGTCTCCCGGACCGTCTCCGTTGGCGCGGGCCTTGTCGTGCGCGAGGCCGGAGAGCACGGTGACATACTCGCGCACGTTCTGAAGAGGCTGCAGAGTGGTGGGCAGCTCGAATGCGGCGCCGGCCTGCTCCGGGGTCCAATGCGCCATGTTTTTCCCGTTCGGGACGAACAGGAAGGCCATGCGCTGCGGGTACTTCTTGGCGGCCGGCGCCGCCTGAGCGGTGAGCGGCTCCATCGCATCCAGCAATGGAAGCGCCATGGCGGTGCCGAGGCCTCGAAGAAAGGTCCGGCGGGGAAGGGGGGTCCAGCTCATTGGCTTGTTCCTTCGCCCTTTCGCATGCGGAAAGGGTCACTCGTCACGATCTCGGAGATGAGGGCGGAAAAACGGTATCCGCGCGAGGCTACACTGCGTGTGAGCTCACGCACTTCGCACCGATCTGTATATTGGAGTCCGCGGCCCAGTGCGTAGGTCAATAGTTGTTCGGCGAAAGCGCGGGCAACATCCTGCTTGCGGTTCTTCAGGATCTGCACCAATTCCTCGGGGCCGCGGAAGCTCTCGCCGCCGGGGAGGGTGCCCGATGCATCGACAGGGAATTGTCCTTCGTTGGTGCGCCAGGCGCCCACTGCATCGAAGTTCTCAAGACCGAAACCGATGGCGTCCATCTGGGTGTGGCAGGAAGCACACATGGGATTGGTGCGGTGCTGCTCCATCTTTTGGCGCAGTGTGCCGGTCAGCATCTGCCCCTCATCCGCCTTCAACTCCGGGACGTTGGGCGGCGGGGCAGGAGGCGGCGTGCCCAGGAGTTGCTCCAGTACCCACTTCCCCCGCTTTACCGGTGAAGTGCGGGTGGGGTTGGACGTGACGGTGAGGATGCTGCCGTGCGTCAGGATGCCGCTGCGGTGGTCACCCGGTTGGAGTTGCACCCGCCGGAACTGTTCGCCCTGCACCCACTTGATGCCGTAATGCCTGGCCAGCCGCTCGTTCAGGAAGGTGTATTTGGCCCCGAGCAGGTCCAGAACGCTCCGGTCTTCACGCATGATGGATTGGAAGAAGAGTTCCGTTTCCTTCATCATGTCGCCGCGAAGGGCGTCGTTGAAGCCTGGAAAGCGCTTGGGGTCGGGACTGGCCGCCTTGAGATTGCGCAGTGTGAGCCACTGGGTGGCGAAATTCTCGACCAGCGCTTGGGAACGGGCGTCGCGCAGCAATCGCTCCGCCTGGGCTTCCAGGATTTCCGGCTTCTTGAGATCACCCTTTTCGGCGATCCCCAACAGCTCGTCGTCGGGCATGCTGCTCCACAGGAAATAGGAGAGCCGGGACGCGAGTTCGAAGTCGCCGAGCGGGTAGGATTTCCCGCCACTCCCGCCGACCGGATCGAGTTCGACGCGGAAGAGGAAGTTCGGGGAAACCAGCACCGCCTGTAGCGCGAGTTGGATGCCGCGCTCGAAACTCTCGCCTTCTTTCCGCGCGAGCCGGACGTGGTTGACCAGCGCCTCAACTTCCGCCGCGCTCACAGGTCGGCGGTAGGCGCGACGGGCGAAGCCCTTGAGGATGTCGCTGGCCGCGGTGTCTTCCGCTCCGGGGGCCGGCCGGGCCGGGATGAGCTTCCGATGCAGGGCGGGCGGTTCGGTCCCGGCGACAAACACAGGCCCGGCCACTTCGACGTAATCGAGGAAGAAGTTTCGGTCGCGCTTTTCCTGGTCCTGAATGCTGCGGTCGAAGAAATCGTTGGTGTACATGACCGACAGCGTGTGCCGGCCCGCAGCCAACTCCACTACAACTTCGTACTCTTCGGGCCTAGATTGTACAGCTCTGACTTCGAAGGTCCGCACCGAGCGATTGTTGACCTGCACCTCCATGCGTACGGGGTCGGGCCCCGCTTGCTGGCCGTAGGCCCGGGCGCGGATCAGGTAGGCGCCCTTTTCGGGCGCCGACACGGTTGCACGCACCTCGCCGTTCGAGTAGAGGCCACGGAATCCGGCGCCGACCACCGCCGTAGCGCCGTCTGTCTCGAGACGTTCAGCTTCTTGATGGCTGAACGGATCGGGCGGCTCGGGTGTGCGAATGACCTCCCGCACGATTCTCTCCGCAGCCGTCAGATACTTCTCCATCAGGATCGGAGAGAGCGACAGCACGTCGCCGATATTGTCGAAGCCGTACCCGACATCGTCGGAGGGAAAGTCATCGGCCAGCCGGAAATCCGCTCCAAACAGGTCTCGCACCGTATTGTTGTATTCCACTCGATTCAGACGCCGGAGCGTGACCCGGCCCGGATCGCGCACCAGGCATTCGGCGCTGGAGAGGCGGGCGTCAATCCAGTTGACCAGCAGCGAGCGTTCTGCAGTGGTAGGCTGGGCTGCGTTGCGGGGCGGCATCTGGTGAGACGCCAGGCGCCGCGAAGCTTTTTCCCAGAGATCGCGCCCTTTGAGGACGTCCGCATCGGTCCGGAATGTGTGGAATGACACCTCGCCCGAGTGCAGTTGCGGGCCGTGGCAAGAAATACAGTAGCGCTGCACCAGGGGACGAATCTGGGATGTGAACGTGACGTCATTGCGGGAGGAGCCCGCTGTGCCACGATCCTTGACCGCGGGAGGCTTACGGGGTGGGGCGGCTGCTGCAACGCCAACCAGTGTCGCCCACGCGCACAGCACCACCGTGGTTGTTATCGAACCCCGTGTCACCATTCGTTCCGCTCTCCCGTTAACGCCACAAGCGCACCATGATAATCTTACCCGGAACGCCGGATAGAGTTTCATGGAGAGTTGTGTACCGGACGACGTCGGGAACGTGATCCCTGCTTGGTGCGTCTTGAGTACCGGGTGGCTCGGGGGGCCGCCTCGAAATCGTTTTTCCGAACGGTATGCCTCGCCGGAGCGCGAAGGATACCCTATTCTAAAGCTCATGGTCAAAGTACGAAGGCGAAGCGGCGTGCAGGTCCATATTCTTGCGGGCCGGGTCACAGGCCGAAGCGCGAGGCAACTGGCGGGGATCGTGTGTCCGCTGTCCTGCCTATTGGCTTGGTGGAGCGCAGGTCCTTCAGTCCGGCAGGCGCGGCGGTGCGCATGAGCACGGCGGATCTATGGGGGTGGGTAGTCCAGCTTCTGGACGTGCTCGTAGTTGCCGGTATCATCTACAGCCTCGTGATGCTGGCGCGGGGCACACGCGCGTGGAAGATCATTTCCGGCCTGGCTGTGTTTGGCGTCATCTACGTCCTTTCGGATGTTTTTCACTTCCGGACGTTAAACTGGCTGCTCCGCCAGATCGTGCCGCTAGCGCCGGTGGCGTTGGTGATCCTGTTCTATCCGGAGCTTCGATTTGCGCTTGAAGAAGTGGGGCGCGTGCAATTCTGGCAGAACCGGCTGCACCTGCTGCCTCGCGAGCAGGTCGAGCGGGTCGTGGGCGAGTTGGTGCGGCTGGCGGGAGCCCTGTCCGAGAAGCACGTCGGGGCGCTCCTGGTGATCGAGCGGGAAGAGCGTCTGGACGAGTTCATGACCACCGGAGTGGAGGTGGATGCCCACGTGAGTGTAGAGCTGTTGAGCACCCTGTTCCATCCCGGCACCGCGCTGCACGATGGGGCTGTGATCGTGCGCGGTGATCGCGTGGTGGCTGCCGGCTGTGTGCTCCCCCTGACGGAGCGCCCCGGGATCGGTACTGAGATCCATACTCGACACCGGGCGGCGATCGGCATGTCGGAGCGGAGTGATGCGGTCGTGCTTGTGGTGTCGGAAGAAACCGGCGCGATCTCGATCGGGCTGGCCGGGCATCTGGAGCGAGGAATGCAGCGCGAGGCCCTCCAGGCGCGATTGCTGGCGCTTCTCCGCCCCCCGGATGATGGTGAATCGCGTCTGCCGCTGCCGGTGGAGTTACTCCGCCGCAGCCTGACTAAGAAGAGATTTCCCGGCGGATGACCCTGCTGAGGCAGAACTGGCACATCAAAGCCGGGTCGCTCGTTTCGGCGGTGTTGCTGGCCCTGTTTGTGCGAAAGCAGGAAGACCTGGTAACCCGGGAACTGAATGTGCCGGTCAAGATTGAGCCACGCTATGGCCAGCGGGTGGCCGATCCCGCCGCGGGCACCTCTGTCCGCGTCCGCCTGGAAGGACCGGGGAACCTGGTTGACGATGTCCAGGTGGACGACCTGAAGATCATCCTGAACACGACCGACACCCCTCCCAATCGTTCGACGCGGGTGCCGGTGGCGGTGGATCTGGTCGAAAAATATCGGAACCGCGTTGCGGTGGACTGGTCGCCTCGTGCGGTGCTGGTTAAGTACGTCTCCGATGCCGCTCAGGAGTTCTCGGTCGAGATGCGGGAGCTGAGCCCGGCTCGCGGTTGGGAATACATTGAGAACCCGGTCCCCAGTCCTGCTCGCGCGACCGTACTCGGACCACGTGCTTCCGTTGCGCAGGTGCGCCGCATCGTAGCGCCGTTCACCCGGGAAACCGAGCCGCGTGTCGAGCAGATGGTGACTCTGCACGCGCTCGATGACAGAGCGCAGGACATCTCCGATCAGGTTCAGATTGAGCCTGCTCAGGTGCGGATCACAGCGATTCAACAGCCGGTCCTCGGGCGAAAGCGCGTTCCGGTGCAGCCGGTCTTCGAAGTGCGCGCCGGTTCCGCGCCGCAGATTACCGTCACCCCCCGGCAGGTCCTGGCTACGGGCGCGGAGAGCACGTTGGAGCGACTGTATGTGGTGGAAACAGTGCCGTTCCCCGTCCCTCCAGGAGAAAGCCGCGTGGTGAGGGACGTAGACCTCAAGAGCATCGCGCCGGACGTCCGGTTTGAGCCGACACGGGTGAGGGTGCAGCTCGTGTACACTCGTCCCCGGCGGGCCGCACAGGCGTCGCCGGCCCCCTCCCCCGGGGTCGCGGCGCGGTAGAGATGCTTTGTCCGGGCGTCCCCGCCGCGCACGGGCCCGCCCGATCGTGTCTGCTCTCTTGCTGAGCGCGGGAAATGAGTTCGGGGATTCGCAACGAGAACGAGGAGATTTGCCAGGGACATGCAGGAAGATCCGAAATTCGGAACCGATGGAGTCCGCGGGGTCGCGAACGCGGACCTGTCTGCGTTCTTCGCTTTTCGCCTGGGCCGCGCCGCCGGAAACCTATTCGCGCAGCAGGCTCCCGGCTCGCCGGTGGTGCTGGGACGCGATACGCGGCGTTCTGGGGACCTGCTCCGGTGCGCCCTGGGTGCGGGACTTCTGTCGGCGGGCATTGATGTGGTGGACCTGGGAGTGATTCCTACTCCGGGCGTGGCGTATGTCGCCCGCCTCCTTCAGGCGGCTGCGGGGGCGGTCATCTCCGCTTCCCACAATCCGGCGCGGGACAACGGCATCAAGTTCTTCGGCTCGGACGGCCGCAAGATCCCCGACGAGGTGGAGACGTGCATCGAGCAATCTCTGGACGGGTTTGAGGCAGGGGACTTTCCCACGGGCGCCGGAGTGGGGCGCTTTCACGGGGGTGACGCAGGGGCGCGTAACCCGCACGTGGACCGGTACGCGGAGTTTCTGATTGCGTCTGCCCCGAGCCGGCTCGATGGCTTGCGCCTCGTGGTGGACGCAGGAAACGGGGCGGCATTTTCCCTCGGGCCCCACGTGGCGCGGGCTCTGGGGGCGGAAGTCATCGAGCTGCACGGCGTCCCGGATGGCCTCAACATCAATGCCGGCTGCGGTGCGACACACCCCGAGAGCGCGATGGCGGCGGCCCGCGAGCGAGGAGCAGACCTGGCTGTCGCTTTCGACGGCGACGCCGACCGGGCGATCTTCGCCGATGAACAGGGCCGGTTGGTGGATGGCGATCGGGTGATGGCCATGTGTGCCCTGGCGTGGCGCGACACGGACCGGCTGCCGGGAAACGTGGTGGTGGGCACGGTGATGAGCAACGTCGGGCTGGAGCGCGGGCTGGCGGACCGGGGTGTGCGTCTGCTCCGCGCCCCGGTCGGCGACCGGTTCGTCGCCGACCAGATGCGGACAGCCGGGGCGGCGCTCGGCGGTGAGAAGAGCGGCCACATCCTGTTCTCGCGGCTCCATACGACCGGCGACGGAATCCTCACTCTGCTGCAGGTGGCCTCCCTGCTGAAGCAGACCGGTCGCCCGCTCTCCGAATTGGCTGACCAGATCCGCGAGTACCCGCAACTGCTGGTCAACGTGCCGGTCTGGCGCCGCCGGGGCTGGCGGGTGCAGCCGGACCTCTGGGCGGCAGTCCGCGAAGGCGAAGGCCAATTGGGCGATTCCGGACGAATTCTCGTGCGGGCCAGCGGCACTGAACGGATTATCCGGGTCATGGCTGAGGGGCCGGATGAGGAAGTGGTTCGAGCGATCGTCCATCGCATCGCCGACGTGGTCAGCCGCACCATGGGGCAACCGAAGGATGAGGAGTGACGAATGACCAATGCGGCGGAAACCGGCCTCATCAACACCGATCGTCTGCGGCAAACATTTCTAGACCTGGTACATCTCAACACGCCCCCCGGCGAGGAACGCGAGGCCGCTCGCTATTGTGCTGAGGTGCTGCGCGAGGCAGGCTTTGTATGCCAGCGCGACGCAGTGGGCAACGTGATTGCGCAGAAATCGGGGATCGTGGCGGATGCACCGCGGATATTCTTCTCGGGTCACACGGACACCGTGCAGGCCACCGGGGGAATCCGGGTGATCGAAGCGGACGGCGTCTTTCGCACGGACGGCACCACGATTCTGGGGGCGGACGACAAGGCGGCACTGGCGGAGATTCTGGAGGGCGTGCGTGTGCTCGCGGAGCAGGACGTTCCGCACGGCGACCTGCAGGTGATCTTCACGACGGGCGAGGAAGTGGGCCTGCTCGGCGCCAAGGCGCTGGCGCCGGAGGTGGTGGCCGGCAGTCTGGGGTTCGTATTCGACGCCAGCGGGCCGACCGGGCGTATCATCACCGGGGCGCCGGCACACGAGACGCTGTCTGCCACGTTTCGGGGGCGTGCCGCGCACGCAGGTTTCCAGCCTGAGCGCGGTGTGAGTGCGCTGCAGGCAGCCTGTCGGGCAGTGGCGGGGATGCACCTCGGTCGCATTGACCCCGAGACGACGGCCAATGTGGGAGTCCTCCACGGCGGCGTTGCGAACAACGTGGTGGCTCCGGAAGCCTATGTCACGCTCGAAGCCCGCAGCCGCAGCCCGCAAAAGCTCGCGCGCCAGATTGCCCACATGCGCTCCAACCTTGTCCAGGCGGCGGCGTTCTGCGGTGCAGAGGTCGAGATCGTCCACGAGCGGGAATACGCCGGTTATGATTGGTCGGCGGATGCGCATGTAGTGCGCCTCGCCGCCGACGCCTGGCGTAGCCTGGGGCGTGAGCCAACCCTGGGCCCGACCGGGGGCGGGAGCGACGCCAGTGTGTTCAATGCGCGCGGTGTGCCGACGGTGGTGCTTTCCTGTGGGTATGTGGACGCGCACACGTTTCAGGAGCGGGTTGCACTGTCCGACCTGATCGCCGGGGCGGAGTGGGCCATTGCCATCGCCCGCACTGCGGCCCTGCTGCAATAGAGTCCGGCCCCTGTGCTGCGAGAGATTGCCGAGTGAAATCCGTCGCTTCCGTTCCGTTCTCGAGTGCCGCACTTTTGGAAGTGGCGGTGCACACAAACCTCTCGCTGGACCTGGGCGAGGCGGCGGTCTCGATCGTCTGCACATTGCGGGCGGCGGCGGAGACTCCCGCGGCAGTGGTGACTGAGATTACGTTCGAGGGCCTCCCGGCAGTCGAGGTGGGCGATCCGATCACGTTGTTTCCGGGCGAGACCGTCCTGGTGCAATCGCTCACATTGCCACGGGTGCGGCTGTGGCAGCCCGCGGTCCGTGGGTCCCAGCCGTTGTACGCGGCCCGCGTGGCGCTGGTGGACCCCGAGGGACTGTTACTGGATCGGCATGAGTTCCGGTTTGGCGTGCGGGACGTGGCGTGGTCCGACGCCGAGGGCCTGCGGGTCAACGGGAGCATCGTTCCGGTTCGGGCCTGGCGCTGGCCGGAATCGCCCGCCGGCGCGGACTGCACTCGCCGCCGGGTGCAACTGGCCCTTGCCGCCGGCGTGACCCTGCTCCTCGTACCTCCCCCGGCGGTGGAGGACGATGCGATCTACGCTACCTGCGACTCGCTGGGACTCCTGGTGGCACAGGAACTGGGGGGCACAGGAGCCGATCCGGAGGAGGAGGTGGAGCAGGCACTCCGCCGCCGTCGCAACCACCCGTCCCTCGCCCTCTGGGTGGCAGACCCGGCCCCGGCGCCCGCGGGGAGCGCCGGGGCCGACGTGGTGGGCCTTCTGCAGCTGGAAGACCCGCAGCGCCCGTACCTGATGTGGCCTCCGGTAGGGACCGTCGTCGCATCGCAGCCGGACGGCGGCGACCCGGTGACGGCGACCCGGTCATTTCAGTGCGCAGTGGAAACGGCGCGCTCCTCCTGTCCGTCCCTCCTGTTCGGCGGAGATCTGGTAGGGAGTGACCGGCGCAGCGCCGGGGTGCTATTGGACGGCGCCGGCACACCCGCGGCCGCCGGGAGCGCAGCCCGGCGCGCACACCGGCCCTTCTGGGTGAGTGCGGTGGGGTTGGACACAGATTGGGCCGCCGCGACTGCGTTTCAGGCGGAAATCAGGCTGCACAACGATGGCGCGGCCCGGTCGCTGCTGAACGTAGTGGCGACCGTTACCGACGCGTCCGGACGCGAGATGTACCAGGAGAATCTGGCGGCCGAGGCCCCGGCGCACACCACCGAGCTCGCCGGCGATCT
>SYMT01000251.1 GCA_005805375.1 Actinomycetota bacterium | reverse complement strand
CGAGGATCCCGAGATGCTCTCGGCAGTCACGGCCATCAACCGCCAGGTCCGGGAGTTGGCGCCGGTGCTGAACTCACCGCCGGTCGCGAACGGCGTGTCGGTGTCCAGCACCGTGCCCGGCGCGCCGGTGGATGCGATGGCGAAGCGCCTGGGGCGTGCCACGTACATCTTCGCCGTCGGGATGCGCAACCAGCCGGCGGAGGCGCGATTTGCCCTGCCCGGCGTGAGCGGTAGCGCCCGGGCCACGGTCCTCGGGGAAGGGCGCTCCATTCCGGTCCGCGACGGGAGATTCGAGGACAGCTTCCCCGCCTACGGGGTGCATCTGTACCGGATTGAATGAGCAAGTCGGGCGACGATGACTGCCGCCGCGTGTGCCTGAAACAACTGCGTGAGAACGGGGCACATCCCGCCGTGGAGATGCGAACACCGCAAGGACGGCGGAGCCTGAAACCGCGAGATCGGGGCGGGTGCCTCCCGACATCGTCCGCAACTGGACGGGCAGCCGTTGGCGGGACGTGGCCGACGAGGAAGATCGCGCGCAGCGCCTATGACTGCCATGGATGCCGGGACATCCGCGTGGAACTTTCCAGTGAACCACACGCACATGGAACAACTGCCCTGGGATTCGGCGGGTCACCCGGACATCACGGCCGTTCGAGCACGATGCCCTTCTGCGCCTCCCGGCGGCCCATCACCACGTGGCCCACGTAGGCGATGCCTGACTTCCGAATATTCCGCCCGAGCAGAAAGCGCCCGTCCGGCACGGCTTCCAGCCCCAGCGATGCGTCGAATTCCCAGCGCCCGGTGAGCTGGAACCGGGCATCGGCGCGCAGCACCACAGGAGGTGCGCCGTAGCAGCCGAACCACCAGGAGCCAGCGGCCCAGGTTGCGGTCTGGATGCCCTTGTCCGTGTAGCCGCTCGCCAACACGTGGCGCTTGAGGAAACGGAAACTCGCATCGTATTCGTAGAGGTAGTTCTCGCCCGTGCCGGGCGGCAGGCCGCCAACCACCACAAACCGCCCGTCGTGATGCGCCACCCCACCCGCGCCATGCACTACTTCCGGCACCGGATGACGGGCGAGCAGTTCAAGCGTTGCCGCGTCATACACGTACACCAGGGAGTTCGCGCGGCCCGCCGGTTCGTTAAACGCACCGAGATTCACAGCCACAAAGACCTTGTCGTTCACCACGCACAGGTCGCCGTGGTGATTGTCCGCCGGAACACGCTGGATGAGGCGACCGGAGAGATCGGTCCTGGCCAGAGCATCAGTCCAGCTCCAGAAAATCGCGCGGCTCCCGTCCGTGGCCACGCCCTGAAGGTGCAGTGGGTAGGTACCCTCACACGCAGCGGGCCCAAACTGGGTGCCGGGAGGCCTTCCCGCCACCCGGCTTACCCGCGAGACGATCACCTCCCGGGTCTTGCGCTCAATCGAGTAGAGCAACCCGGCTGCCGACGGGTCCCACGCGAAAGCCTGTCCGGCCGCACTGATGGGTACCGTCGCGCACCACACCAGTTCGTCCCCGTCCGAGGGCACATCGAGAACATACAACTCACGCGCGTCATGGCCGGTCACGAACAGGTGCCCGCCCGGGCCGAAACTTCCACCCGACGCGCTGAACCCGGCGAATCGCTCGATCAGCGGCGCGGGAAAGCTCCAGCTTGCGCGCGGCCGCCAATTCCGATCGAAGCGCACCAGGCGCGACCGGGCCGGATCGCTCGTGCTCCGGTAGTGCGCGAAGCAGGCGAACCAGTCGTCGCCGCGCCGCACCGCCCACGTCAGTGAGCCGGGGGGCTTTTCGAAGACGTGTCGCCCCACGTGCCGCATCGTCGCCGTGTCCCAAATCTCCACGGAACTCTGCTCGGGCAGATTGGGGAAGTTAGAGTGCGCGCAGTACAGCTTCTCACCGAGGACCGCACCGGCGTTCAGGTGCTGGAGCCCGGCCTCTTTCGGCCCTTCCCACCCGGCAACACGCTCTCCGGTTGTCTTGCGGTACTTACCGATGGCGCGGTTGTCAATGGCGTATACGAAGTCTGCGTCTGCCGCCACGCCCTGGTTCGCCTCCGCAGCCTTGAACCGCCGTAGTTCCCGATGCTGCCACTGTGCTGGGCCGGGCGCCGCCCCAAGGGCGGAATAACCCACTCCGAAAGCCACCACCGAGCCGATCAGCCGGCGGCACCACTGGCGATGCGCGTGCATTGCGGACGCTCTCCTTCTTCCCTGTTACCACCCGCTGTACCCACTGCCCTGGCGGCGGCGATCCGGTCGCGCCGGGCGAAATCGGCCGGCTGCTGGATCTTCGTTACCGCTTTGCTGAGCATCATCCTGCTCCATGCCTCGGTGCAGTCGGGGGTGTCGTGCATCCACAGGCCTTGGGCTTCGTGCGCTCCGTGATCTCGCCCACAGTGTGGATCACCCCGTTGAGAGGTGCGACATATGCCTGGTGCGCGTGAATCGCGACGGCGCGCGTGGTTGGAGCAATCCGGTAAATGAGAGCTTTCGGGCAGCCGTCGCGGGTTCTCTAACCCCCGGCCTGACCTGGGAACCACAACGCCGGCGGCGGCCGGGCGAAGATACGATGGCGCCATCAAGGCTGTTGGGCCCTCGAACTCTCGGGACAGATGGTCACTGGGTCACGCACAAGACGGGCCTCAGCCCTCCTGGGCATGCACACGACCCTTCCCGGCCGCACTCGGGGCGGGCACAAGAACTGCCCTCACTTTTCGGTGTTGGAACCGGGAACCGGAAGGACGTGGACATCCGGTACCGGCGTGGCAGCGGGTACCGGGAGGTTGGCGCTGACGGTTGCCGCCTCAATGCACACGATGGCGCGCGCATAGGTTTCGCGCTGCCGGGAGCCTTCGAACGAGAGAAAAGATTGCAGGCGCCGGAGTGACGGCAGGGCTGCGCGCAGCAGCGGAGTAGGCGCACGGCCGGCGACCTCGGTGAGGGCTCCGGCCGCCCGCCAGGAGACGAAACTATCCTCGTCGTCCAGTGCGTGACAGAGGGGAGCCACAGCCGCCGCCGCGGCCAGTCGCCCGAGCGCGGTGGCCGCCGCCCCCCGGACCTGGCAGGCGCCGTCGCTCAGGGCCTCGATCAGGACCGGCAGCGCTGCCTTAGCCTCGAGACGTCCCAGCGCCTCGGCCACCATTTCGCGCACCGGCGGACTGGGGTCACGGGCGGCACGAAGCAGCGCCTCCACCGCCTGCGGACCGCCGAGCTTCCCGATGGCTTGCGCTGCCTGACGCCGCACCACAGCCTCGCCATCGGTCAGCGCCTCGCACAGAATGGGGACTGCGGCAGGGGACCCGGTTTCCCCCAGGCCGTCCACTGCCCACCAACGGGCCTGACCACGGCCCTCCCTCAGCACGCGTGCAATGGATTCCACCGCTGGGCCTCCCAGGCGCCCCAGGGCCTCCACCGCGGCCCGCCGGAGTTGCCAGTCGTCGTCTGCGAGGCATGCGCACAGCGGTGCAGCCGCCCGCGGATCGGCCAGTTCTCCCAGAACGTACACCGCGCGCCCCCGGATCTCCGGATCCGGTGATTGAAGCAAAGCGCACAGGGGCAGAACTGCGGGCGCCCCGATTCGCAGCAGTGCGGTCTGTGCGTGATTGCGGACCGTTCGCGCGAGGTGCCCGAGTGCGGCGCAGAGCACCGCCACCGCCCGCGCCTCCTCGCTGTCAGGGGCGGCCGAGGCAGTGTGGGAGTGGGTGCCGGGGTCGGGGGACCCGCACTCGCCGGATTTGAACGAGGATGGTGACGGAGTGTCGACCGCTGGTCCCGCCACCTGCGGGTCGGGGGAGTGTGTGATCGGAGGCCTACGCCTGCCGACGGAACCGGAAAGACGCGTCACCCCGGGAACACCAGAAAGGCGGCGAGCGGAATCGAACCGCTGATGGGAGTTTTGCAGACTCCTGCCTTAGCCATTTGGCTACGCCGCCTCGAACACGCCTCCCCTGGATGGACGGGGAAGGGATAACCCGTAGAGCCTATGGTAGCAAAGGGAGGGTACGTCGTCAAGCAGTTTGTTCCGGCTTCTCCCGGCGTGAACGCCGCCGCAACCCGTACCAGATCGTTCCGCTGAGCACTGAATAGATGCCGGCGAAGAGGACCAATCGGCCCCCCGGAGAGGCTGGAGCGATGGCACTGGCCGCGCTCCAGGAGACCGCCGCAGTCACTCCCAACCCGAGTATCCCCAACCCCTGCGGTCCGATCGGAACCAGGTCTCGAATTCGCAGGCGGAGTACTCGTGCGGCCCCAGCGACGACGATGGCAGTCCAGGCGGACAGTCCGCCTACGACTCCTAGGGCCGGCCCAATCAGGCCGAACCGATCCGAAAGCCAGCTTCCGACTGCCAGATTGATCACCAGGAACGCCATGCCCGCCAGGGCATCCACTCGTGTCTGGCCGGCGGCCCACAGCGGGAGGCAAAACGCCGTCATCTGGGTGAGCAGGAGCAGGGAGTAGACCCGAAAGACCGGGACGGCGCCGGCGTAGCCCGGTCCCAGGAGGAAGGCAAGCCCGTCCGGCGCGCCGGCAAACACGCCCCAAAAGAGGAACGCACCCAGCCACGCACCCGGACGCACCAATCCCAGCCAGGTGCGCCGAAATTCGGTCCGGTCGGAGTGTGCCAGAAGCGCCGTGAAGCGGGGCAGCAGCGTCTGGCGCTGCGTCTGCTGGATGAGGCTTCCGAGGGGCAGTTGCCAGGCGCCCGCGGCGTAGATCCCATATTGCAACGGGTGCAGTGTGCCCGATGCCACCAGATGGTCGGCCTGGTAGGCGAGCAGGTAGAGGAAAGCGCCGGCGGCAATGGGACCACCGTAGTTGAGAGCGGGCCGGATCGCTTCCCGCCAAAAGACAATCGGCGTCAGGAAGCAACGGCGTGCAGACCACGCCTCCCGCAGGCATACGGCAACAGCGGCAACCAGGCTCGGCGCGGACGCAGCCGCGGCCACGGCCAGCACCAGGGGCAAGGCGGCTCCTCCGTGCGTGCCGATCCATGCACCGAAGAGAGGGTGGTTGATAGGCGAACCGGACAGCGGTGTTCCGCTGGGGGCGGCATTGACCGGATGCACCAGGAGAACGATCCAAGCAAGGCCGGTGATTGATTGGAAGACGGCGAAGAGGCACAGGCGGTACCCGCCCATCCCGGCCTGCACGACGGGCGAGGCATAGGGTTGGGCGGCAACGCAGAGCGCGAGGAGGGCGATCGAACCGGCGGCTGCACACACCACCGGACGGTGCAGGAGATGCCCGGCGCCCCAGGCGAGTGCCCCCGCGCCTCCTGCCAGGAGCGGAGCCGAACACAACAGCCACCCCAGACAGGCGGCGAAGGCGCGGGCGCGGTCTTCGGGCCGGCGGGCCAGGCCCAGCGCGCGCAGGAGCGCCTCCGGTGAACCGGCGGCGGCGAGCAGCGACCCCATCAGCACCAGCAGGCTGATCAAACGATACGCCCCGAGATCGTCCGGAAACAGGCGCCGGGAGAGGAGCAGAAAAAGGAGGAGCGACTGCATCTGGAGCAGCCCATTTCCCACTGCCGACAGCACCATTTCCCGCCGGGACGCGCTGTCCCCCGCCACCGTTACCCCACGCTCCCAGGTCCGGGTACCCGGGATCCGTCTTGCGGCGCCGGTTGCCTGCTTGCTATTCCCCGGTACTGCGCGAGAAACAGGCCGCCAAAACAGTACAACAGCGGAGTGAGGTATTGGCGATTCCGGATCTCCGCCCAGAACACCAGATGAATGAGGAACAACACCATCAGCGGTACGATGATCGGCGCGCATGGGAGGCGCTGCTGCCGGGCGATCCACATCCCAGCCAGGGAAAGCGCCATGAGGAGCACATAGGGCGCCCCCAGCATCAACGAGTTTCGCAGCGATGCCACGCCGAACGTCGGCCGCCACATGTTCACCAGTTTCGCCCCGATCCGGAGCAAGAAGTCTGTGGGGCGTCGGGCCAGTCCCTTCAAAGTGAGCGCCAGCATGGAGGTCTCGCTCTCCAGGACCTGCCGCTTGCGTTCGGTGGCCATGATCAGGTCGAAATCAAGTCCCTGCCCATCGGCGTACCCTCCGGTTTCGTGGACCTTGCCCAGTTGATTGCTGGTGTAAAAGTATCTCCCGATGAACTCTGTGCTCAATACCGGGTATCCGGTGACGCGCCAGTTGCGGATGAGCCAGGGCGAGAGTGACAGCAGCATCCCCGCGGTGACGCACCCCGCCAGTACTCCCGCCTGCCGCAGGCGCGAGGTGACTGAACCCCCAGCCCTCCTGGAGAGGTGGCCGACGATCAGGAGCGCCGACAGCCAGAGACTTCCGTTCGGATAGCGCGCCAGGGTCGCCAATCCGATGGCGGCTCCTGCCAGAAATGCCTGTGGCGGAACGGGACGATCCAACATCCGGGACAACATCCAGATGCCCAGCAGGAAGAGCGGCAGCGCGAGCGACTCCTTCAACACATAGCCGACCCAGAGGGCCTCCCAGGGGTCCACCAAATACAGGAACGCGGCGCCGCCGGCTGCCCGCCGGCCAAAATAGCGCTCGCAGATACGGAAAGCGAGGAGGGCCGCCGTGGCGCGGAACACCGCGTTGCAGCATCCCGAGAGCCAGAGTGGGGGCGGGCCGCCGCACAGCGAGACCCAGAATGCGAGCCACACCGGAAAGAGGGGCGCAACCCGCGTGGCGGTGTAGTGACTTTCGAGCAGCCGGTACCCGTCCCCCGCCGCGAGTGTCTGGGCGATGGGGTAGTAGATCCCCCGGGTGTCACTCGCCTCCAGAAACCTGGCGAAGAAGATCACTCCGATCGCAACCGCCCCGAGGCGCGTCAGCAGGAATGCGCACCACACTGTCCACCCCGGCCGGGCGCGCACGATGCGCAGCAGGGATGACCACGCCGAGATTGTCATCGGTGCGGTGTCGTTTCAGAAAGTCCGGAACAGCCTGAGGAGGCGATATTTCACCGCGTCTTTCAGCCGCCGCGAACGGAGCCACGGGGGAAGATGATAGTACAGCGCATGCAGCACTGGGAAAACCAGCGCAATCCACTGCTCACCCGGGGCGGCCAGGCTCCGTGCCGCGTCCCGCTGCGCAGCGGCTGCCCAGCGATGCTGATTCGCTTCCCACTGCGCGCCGGCGGTCATCTGCGCCGGATGTCGCCGATATCGGATGAGCGGCTCGGGCAGTATGTCTACCGGGTAACGCTCCGCTACCTGCACGAGAAACGCAAAGTCGTACCCCAGGCCTGCCTCGCACGGGAATCCCCCCAGTTCCTGATAGACGTCGCGCCGGAACATCACACTGCTCAGGAAGAATGGGTTGTACCGGGACAGAGCTCGCCTGACCGCCCGGGGCCCCGTGGGCACCGGGTGGCGCCATTCGTCCCGGTCGTCGAACTCAATTGCCGCGGAGCCGATGAGGGCGACTTCCTGATGGAGCGCCAGGTAGCGGCGCTGAGTCGCCAGCCGATCGGGCAGCGCCAGATCATCAGCGTCCAGTATCGCGAGGAGTTCGCCGCGTGCTTCGCGGGCGGCACACAGGAGCGCGGGGACGCGGCCCTGGTGCACAGCGCGATACACCCGGAGCCGGGGATCGGCATGCTGTTCCAGAACCTGCACTGTTTGGTCCGAGGAGCCGTCATCCACGACCACAATCTCGAAGTGGGCATCCGTCTGTGCGAGTAGACTTTCCACCGCCGCGCCGACATAGGCTTCCGCGTTATAGGCGGTCATCAACACCGAGATGAGGTCCGGCTCGGTCTGGGCCCGGCGCGCTTTCCCTGCACGTGGGAGTGCGTCCCGCGGACCGTGTCGTTCTGCAATGCCTGCTTCCGCCATGGCTCCCGGCTTCTGCCCGTGTCCGCTCACGCTGTTCACCTGCTGCTGTTGGGCGGCGGTGGGATGTCGTCCTCCCGGATTCCGACCGGAACTGAGGCGGGTTCGGATAGTTTCCGGATGACCGCGTCCGTCGCCACGCGGTGCCCCTCGACGTCGAGGTGGCCGTCCGTCGGCAGGAGGATGTCCGGGTTTTCCCGGGAGCGCTCACGCAGCGGGCTCGTGAGATCCACGACGGCGCATCCGAGGCGGCGGCAACGAGTCGTTACTGCCGTGCAAAAGTCCGTAGGCGCGTCCGTGCGGTTGTGCGGCAGCAGGCGTCTGCGGGCCGCGGGATCACGGAACTCCACCACCGGTGCGAGCGCGCGGACCGGCACCGGCACCACCACCACGAGCAGCCGAATGCCCCGGCTCCGGCACAACTCCCAACCTGCTGTGAGACTCGCCAGAGTGATCGCCATTCCCTCCGGTTCCCGCTCAGGAAGGTCCGCATAGTACGGATGCAGCAAATCCTCGGTGCGCTGCGTCCCGTTCGGATAGCGGAGCCGCACACCGGGATCGGGGCGCACGCGAGGCGGCTGCGTGCGATTGAGGAGCCTCACGAGCGGAGACCGAGTGACGTAGAGAAACCCGGGGGGCATGGCCGGCGGACGCGGATCCCGCTTCCACCGGGCGAAACGGCGCGCGTCCACCAGGTCGTTGCCCTCGAACAGTTGCCAGACAACCCACCGCGGGGCGTACGGCAGCCCGAATCGCTCCAGCACGATCAGTTCCTGCTGGGGCCCGTAACCGATCCAACCCAGGTTGACGGTAGGTAGCCCCGTGCGCCGACCGACCAGGCGCACGAACGTCTGTTCCTCGGGGATGTCCACCGCGTGGGTGTAAGAATCTCCCAGGAAAACAATCCCGCGCAGCCGGACGCCGGGGGGATTCCGAAACCCCTGTCCGTCAGTGCGGTTGATGCTCTGCAGGACTCGAGGGACGCCGCGCCCTTCGACGACGCGTCTCGTGTTCACCACCTCCCTGGAGGGCCGGCCGCGAAAGCCGAGCACCGGATCGGTGCGATGCACGGCCTCGAAGAGTTGCAGGCTGTCGAACCAGTACTCCCGTCCCAGGAGCAGGGCAATGCCGGCGTCAGCGGTGAGCAGGGTACCCAAAAACAGCGCCACCGCCAACCCGAGCCGGGCGATCTGGCGGCGCCGCATTGCCGTGCGCGCTTGGAGGAATGCGACTGCTACCAGGAATGACAGGACAGCCGGCACCCCCACATACACGTCTACCAGCCGGTAATGCCCGCCGAGGTACGCCCCGCGCGGCCGCCAGAGCGGCGGCAGCCAGCAGTAGGCCGCCGCGGCCCCCGCGCCCACACAGAGCGCCAGTGCGAGTCGGGCGGTATCGGGTCTCAAGCGCGGTTCAGCGACGGCCCCGGACCCATTCAAGGACCACGTCGCCGACCGCCTTCAGGGAGTTCGGGCTGCACTTGTCCGGCGTGTCTTGCAGCGTGTGCCACCAGTTGTGCCCCGGACCGTAGTCGAAATCAATCAGGTCAATCACCTGAAGTCCCTTGCCATGCAGCGGAATGTGATCGTCTTCGATCGCCGGACCGGTCCGCGCGGGGAACTGGCTGCCGTAGCCCAGGCGAGCGGCGATGGCGTAGACTTCCTTCATCACCGTCGGCGCCGCCGCCCGGGAATTCGCCTCCTGGGGAATGCGCAGATTCTTGTCGCCGATCATGTCCAGGAGGACGCCCCGACGCGGCACGTCGGCCGGGAGGTGGTCCGCAAAGTAGCGTGCCCCGAGGAACATCCGGTCCAAACCGGGCCCGTAGTCTTCGCCGTCGAAGAAGACGATCATCACGGGCGCCGTCGGGGGGGATGACTTGAGGAGGCGAGCCACTTCCAGCAGTACCGCTACGCCTGACGCCCCGTCGTTGGCCCCCGGGATCGGAGTGCGCCGGCGCGCCGGGTCCCGTTCGTAGTCCGCCGTGGGCCGAGTATCCCAGTGGGCGCAGAGGAGAACGCCGGGGAGGGATCGTTGCCCGGTCCACCGGGCAACGATGTTGCTCATCTGGAGCGAATCGCCGCCGAGCGGATAGGTAAAGTCCTGGCGTTCGACTCGCTGCGCCAGCGGTCGCAGAGTTTCCACGAGATAGTCGCGGCAATCGCGGTGACCGGCGGTGTTGGGCACGCGTGGGCCGAATTGCACCTGTCGTTCCAGGTGCCGAAATGCAAGCCGCCCATCAAATGGCCGCCGCGCCTCGGTTTGAGGCCCTCCCATCGCAGCGGAGGCAACACCGACCGCTACTGCAAGAAGCAATGCGCGGCGCATGACCGGTAGCGAGTGGTGAATGGCGAACGGCGAATGCGGAACGGCGAATGGCGAGAGAAGCACATTTTTGCGCCGCCTGTCGTCTGCGTCGCGCGGCGTCACCTGGGGCGCAGCGCCGCGGGCGCCGCGGTCCCGGCCGCCCCGTCCCCGAGAGTGTCTCAGGGGGGCGGGCGCACCGGCACGAGGCGTCTCAGGCCGCACCGGAACCGGTGTGGTTGCGGAACTCGGTGAGGTAGGCACGGATGAATTCGTCCAGTTCCCCGTCCATGACGGCGATGATGTTCCCGGTTTCGTGGCCGGTGCGCAGATCTTTCACCAGTGTGTACGGGTGGAAGACATAGTTGCGATCCTGGTTGCCCCATTCGATGGAGCGCTGGTCGCCGCGCAGTGCGGTGAGGCGGGCTTCCTGTTCCTTCCGCGCAATCTCTGCGAGATGGGCGCGCAGGCGCTTCATCGCGAAATCCCGGTTCTTGAGCTGCGAACGCTCGTTCTGGCACGACACGACGATGCCGGTGGGGAGGTGCGTGATGCGGACGGCCGTCTCATTTTTCTGGACGTTTTGTCCACCGGCGCCGCTGGAAAGGTAGGTGTCGATCCGCAGATCTTTCGGATTGATCTCGACCGTTTCGGTGTCTTCGATCTCGGGAATTACGTCCACGCTGGCAAACGAAGTCTGCCGCCGCTTGTTTGCATCGAAGGGTGAGATGCGCACCAGCCGGTGGACGCCATGTTCGCTCTTCAGATTCCCGTACGCGTAGGGACCACGGAAATGGATGGTGACACTCTTGAAGCCCGCAACTTCGCCCGGGAGTTCGTCCACCACCTCAGCGGGGAGTCCCCGTCGTTCGGCCCAGCGGAGGTACAGCCGGCGGAGCATCGCCACCCAGTCGCAGGCATCCGTCCCCCCGGCGCCAGCGTTGATTTCCATGAAGGCAAATGCGTTGTCGTGTGGCCCCGACAGGATGTCACGAAACTCCAGTTCGTCAATTTCCGCGGCGATCCGGGGCAATTGCTCGCTCACTTCTGCGGCGTACGTTTCCGGATCATCCTCCTCAGCGGCGAGTTCCAGCATCACCGCCGCATCTTCGATGCTTTGATGCAGATTTCGCCACGGAGCCACAGCCTGCTCAAGCCGCGTGATTTCCTGCATCGCTTTCTGGGCGGTGTCCGCATCGTCCCAGAAGTCGGGGTTCAGGCTGTCCGCGCGCAACTGTGCGGTGCGTGTATCTTTTGCGGCGACGTCAAAGACGCCTCCCCAGCCCGGCTATCTTCTCCGCCAGGGCTGTAACTTCTTGTTGGAGTTCATTCAGCATTGTGTTGTTGTCTCAACTGTTCCGTGTGTCATCGTGAATCGTCTCGTCCCCAGGAAAGGAAAGAGAAAAGAGGTCGGCTCCCTCTCCTCTTTTTCCTTGCTGACGGAAGCTAGATTCCGCCGGTTTTCAGGT
>SYMT01000250.1 GCA_005805375.1 Actinomycetota bacterium | reverse complement strand
TTTCCAACTCCTCTCCACTCACTTCTTTATCCCCCGGTCTCCACCCGGTCCATCCAGAGCCCCAGGATCTGCGCCGCAAGCTCGGGGTTCTCTTGCACGATGCTCTCTTCGAGGAAGCAGCGCAGGGCGAACGCTTCGCCGTTGGGTGCGACCCCCGTCACCTGAAAACCCCACTGGCGGAGCGACGGCACGCCGCCCGCGCCTCCGCTCCGGCGCTCTCCGTAGCGTAATTCCCAGGTCAATCCGCGCAGTTGCTTCTCTTCCGCAGCCCGGCACACTTCCCCCTCGAGCCGGACGCCGGCCTCGCGCAGCTCCGCGTCATACTCCTCCTGGTGTTCGGTAAACTCGCTCATCCTTTGTTGGAGAAGAGCCCGGGAATCGGGGGATCCGCATCCACCAGGCCCGCTTCGCGAAGGGTCTTGGCGGTATCCAGGCCCATATGCTGGTAGACACTCATCAACATGCTGCGGGTATGGAATGCCTGCGTGGCCGGGTAGCCGCCCTGGGCATCGCTGTCACCGATCACCCGCCCACCTTCGATCCCGGCGCCGGCAAACATGACCGTGTAGCAGTTCGACCAGTGGTCGCGGCCCCCCCACTGGTTGATCTTGGGGCTGCGACCGAACTCGGTGCCGATGATGACCAGCGTGTTGTCGAGCAGGCCCCGCGCCGCCAGATCGTCCAGCAGGGCCGAAGCGGACTGATCGAAGTTCGGGAACTGTTTCTTGGGGTAGTCCGTGAGGAAGCCGCCGAAGTTCCCGTGCACGTCCCACCCCTCCAGGCCGTCGGCTCCGGGATGGCGGCTCCAGTTGACCTGCACATAGCGCACGCCGGCCTCGACCAGCCGCCGGGCGGCGAGGCAGCTCTGGCCGAAGAAGGTGCTGCCGTAGCGCTGCCGCACAACCGGGGGCTCGAGGCTCAGGTCGAACGCACGCTTGGCGTCCGGCGAGGTCAGCAGGCCCAGCGCCTGCTTGATGCTGGTGTCGTAGGAGCGGGTGTCGGTCGTCTCCACATGGCGTTGAAAGCCGTCCAACGCCCGGCGCATCGTTTCCCGGCGCCCGAAGCGTTCGGGGGTCAATCCATCCGGCAGACGGATGGAAGGGAGCTTTTCGACTCCCTGGCGCGGATCCTCAATCCGGAACGGGCCGTAGGCGCCCCCGAGAAACCCGCCGTATTGGCCCGGAACACGCTTACCGTTGTCCCACAACTCCCGCCCCATCACCACATACTGCGGGAGCGGAGACGCAGGCCGGGCATACCGCGCCAGCACCGAGCCGAGGTGAGGGCCCTCTTTGTCCGGCTTGCCGGGGACGAACCGAAAGCCCGAAAGCGCGATTGCCGCCCCCTCCGGGTGGTCGGGCGCATCGTTGAACATGGTCCGCACCTGGGTAATGCGATGCATGTGTTTCGCAAAACGGGGGAGATGCTCGCAAACTTCGATGCCGGGGGCGCTGGTGCGGATCGGCTTCCAGAGTCCCCGGATCTCGTCGGGCTGATTCGGCTTCATGTCCCACGTGTCAATGTGCGACGGAGCCCCCCAGAGCCAGAGCATGATGCAGTTCAGGTCGCGCGGCGCGCTTCCTGATCCCGCCGCGGCTGCACGAGCCCCAAAGAACTGCGGCAGTGACAGGCCCAGCGTGGAAATCGTTCCCGCACGCAGCAGTGTGCGCCGGGTGACTCCGTCACACAATCGCACGCCCGCACCCGTTACCCGCAGCATCTTCGGATTCTCCCTCGTCCCCGCCTGGAACCCGCCCTCGGCCCTGCACTCGCTCGCAACAGCGACCCCGCCCTCACGTGCGCGGAGGCCGGCGAGACGCCGGCGTTCCCGGGACACCGCCTGCGCGTGCGCCGCGCGCGCTGGCCGGCGAGACGCCGGCGTTCCCGGGATTCCACCTTTGAGTGCTGGGGGAAGCCTGGGGCGGGCCAGACGCCGGCACTCCCGCACGGCACACCAACCGCGCGAGTGCTCCGCAGTCGTTGTCGCGCGTGACCACTCCATTTTGGTGCACGGAGGGGCAAGATGTCGCACCGGGGTAGGGTGGGTGCAACACACACCCACCTTCACGGGTAGCGGGAGGGAGGACAACATCCTGCTCCCCGGCCTCGCCCTCACCTGCCCGCCCACCCCGGGACCGCCGGCCTCCCGCCGGCCTCCCCATCCGCACTCCCAACAAGGCAGATCGAACCTGGCACAACAGCGCACGCGTGGACGGCCGGTCGCGTTCTTCGTTCCATTCGGGCTCCGAGGCCGCACAGCCGGTCGAAGCAGAAGGCACGGCCCACACAGTGCACGCCCGTTCATCCTACTCCCGCACGGTCCACTCTCGATCGGTCCCTAGATTGGAGAGCACCGAAGTACTGCCCCCCGGCCATTCAACCCGAAGTTCGTCCACACGCACCGCAGCATCGAGTCCGAAGTGGACGCGTGGGTCGTGTGCGGACAGAAAGCTCCCCCCGGTGGTACAGCGGCGCACCTGGCGGCGGCGTCCCACCCGAACCGTCACCCGCGCGCCTTCGGCGGAGCGCCGGGAGTGCAGGCGCACGCGAAGCCAGTGACGCCCAGCACCGCTGGCATTGCGCAGAAGCAGGGGTGATCCGTCCAGATCCGGCAGCACGAGGTCCAGGCGCCCATCATTGTCGAGATCACCCAAGCACAAGGCTCGACCGCACAGGGCACGCGGGAGATTCGGGCCAACGCGCCGCTCTTCCGCAAAGGTGCCGTCGCCACGATTGGCAAAGAGCTGGAAGCGCTGCGCCGGCTGGGATGCCGGATCCATGTTCCGGATGCGATGCAGCGGATGTCCGTTCGCGAGCGCCAGATCGAGATCCCCGTCGTTATCGAGATCAGCCCACTTCGCCCCCCAGCCAACCCCATCTGTGGTGGCGCCTCCGATATGGGTTGCGAACGCCGTGTTGGTGAACAGGGCCGGCGCTTCGCAGCGGTAGACGCTGGTGGGTTCCCGCTGGTAGTTCGTCACCACCAGGTCTTCTCGTCCATCACCGTCATAGTCACCGAGGTCCACGCCCATTCCCGCCTGAGGGGCGCCGTCCGCGCCAAACGCCGCTCCCGAGGCGAGACCGCGTTCTTCAAACCGGCGGCCGTCACGGTTCACGTAGAGGTCGCAGGGCAACTGATCGTTGGCGAGATAGAGCTCCGGCCGCCGGTCTCCGGTCAGATCGGCAAGCAGCACCCCCAGGCCGTTGCCATGCGCCTGTCCCAGCCCGAACGCGGCGGTGACCTCTTGAAACCGGCCGCCGCCGAGGTTGCGAAACAGCTCCCCGCGCTGGGGCGGGAACTCAAGCGGACTGCATGCCGTCGTGACTCCGCTCGGATAGGCGCACAACCCGAGGTGGTCCCCCAGCGACACGTACCGAGTCACGTAGAGGTCCAATGCACCGTCTCCATCCACGTCCGCACACGCCGCGCCGGTCTGCCAGGAGTTCGGATCGCGATTCTCCAGGCCGCTCCTCGTGGTGATGTCGCGAAACCTCCCCCCGCCCAGATTCTCGTAGAGCGCGGCACACCCATAGCCGGAGAGGAAGACATCCGGCCTCCCGTCGTTGTTGAAATCCCCGATCGCCGCGCCCTGCCACCAACCGGCCTGCCGAAAACCGGCATTCTCCACGGGTGTGAACTTCCAACCACCGCGATTGCGGAACAGGGTCACCCGGTCCCGCTTGCCCAGCAGAACGTCCAGCAGGCCGTCACCATCCGCATCCAGCAGCGCCGCCGGATGTCCGATCGTCTCCCGGATCCCGGGTTCGGTCCCTGCGGCGTAGTGGATCGGAAAGTCCAGCCCGGATGCGGGCTGGACGTCATCGAAGCGAAACGCGGCAGAAACGGCGGGTGCGCCCGGCACGGGCGGCACCCCGGAAACGGGATCGCCCGGCCTCGCGCACCCCGCCTGCACCAGCCCACTAACAGGTAGGCCCAGGGCAAGCAAGACTGGTAAGTGCTGGAGGCGTGCCGGGCGCCTGCTCCCGGCGCCCGGCGCCGTTCGTGTACTCATCGTTTGCCCTGCGTCTGCTCAATCTCCCGCTGCAGGCGGAGCGCATCGCCGTGGGTCGGCGCGTCGCTCAGCACGCGGGCAACCTGGACCCGGGCAGCGTCGCAGTCGTCTCGTTCGAGCAGCAGGCGGGCGAGCCGGAGCCGCCGGCTTACATCGTGCGGCGTTGCTTCCAGCGCCTCCGTCTCGCGGTGCACGGTCTCAAATGTGCCGACGAGCTTCAGAAACCGGGCCTCGGCCGCGTGTGCGCGGGTGGGGAGGCTTAGCGCCCGATAGACGCGCGGGAGCGGAAACCAGAACGGGTGGGCATAGGGACGGAGCCGCACAGCCTCTTCCAGGGCCTCCCGCGCTGCCCTCCAGTCCCCCCGATCCACGGCAAGAAGCCCGAGTTCGGCACGGGCATCGGGCTGATTCGGGTTGAGCAACAGCGATTGGGTGAGATCCCGGTCGGCCTGCGCGCACCGCGCCGGATCTGGCGCATAGCGCCGCAGAAGAGTACCGCGCGCCGCCAGGGCACGAGCGTACCACTCGCGCGCCCGCGGGCTGCCCTGCGTCGGCGGTGACAGACCCTGCAGGAGCAGTTCCGCATCCGCAAAACGACCCAGGCCCACGCAGGTTTCGGCCAGACCCCAGCGCAGCAGTACGCTGCCGGGATTCCTGCGTCTCCCTTCCTCCCACACGCGTGCGGTTTCCGGCCGGAATCCATCTCGCTCAATGCGAGCCTCCGCGAGCGAGACCCAGGCCTCCGTGTCGTGCGGGGAGAGCCGCACGGCGGTTTCCAGTGACCCCAGCGCCGCACCGGGGTCACCCCGACCGAGCCAGCACTGCCCCAGAATACGATGCAGGCGGCTGGAGTTCGGTTCCAACAGCAACAGTTGCCTGGCCTGCGCCTCGCTTTGATCCCACCTCCCGGCGGCGCGGAGTGCATCCGCCAGGTCCACGCCCAACCGCAGCGATTGAGTGCCCTCCGGCACACGCGCAAACGCCTCCACCGCTGCCCGCGTCTCCCCCGCCGCGAGGCGCCGCTCCCCGAGCAAGATGAGGGGCCAGGGGTCCTGCGGGAACACGCGGCTGCTCCACGTCAGGAGCGAATCCGGTAGCTGCTCCAGCAAGGCGACCCGCGCCGGAGACAGGCTGAACACTCCCACCCCAACCCCCAGGATAAAGGCGATTTGGACCCACCGCCGCCGACCGGGACGCCCCGCTGCATCTGCAGCCGTTGTGTTGGACGGCATCTCGGCTTTCCGCTTCCCTGCGGCAGAGCCGCGGCGTCTCGTACGCGAATGCATGTTCGGCGGCGCGCCGGGTGCGCGAAGGACGGGCGGGGACGGCACAAGGAAGGGAAAACACCCAACCGTTCTCCCTTCCTCCTCCATTGTAGGATCGGCGCTACGGAAAGTCCGGCACGTCGCCGGTCACTCCAGAGCAACCGTAGTTTTCCGGACAACAGCCATTATAGGTCGGAGGCGGTCCGGAATTGCACGCCTGCCACCGCTGGCAGATCGCGTTCTGGGACCAGATCACCGGGTTGGCACAGCCCCTGCCCAGGTTCTGCAACTTCACGTGCCCGTCCACGAAGGCAACGAGCACGTTCATGTGGAGGCGACCACGCTGCGGGCAGCAGTAGCGGCCCAGGGCATACTGGCCGTCATGCAGGTTGAACGTCTCAATGAACATGGACTTGTTGGCCGGCACGGTCTGCTGCGCCATTCGTCCCAGCCACTGGAAGTTCAGATTGAAGCCGTACTCTTGCGTTCCGCTGAGCGCGGTGGCCTTGTCCTGGTTTGGACAAAAAACGGCGCCATCGGTCTTGAAATACGGGCGAACGAGAGCCGTGCCCCCGCCATCCCAGGTATTGGTGTACCCCTTCCGGCGGCCCTTGTTGACCAGAGCGCCGTACCGGCAGTTGGGGGTCCCATCCGCGGCGGGATTGGCGACCGGCGTACAGGTCGCTGCCCATCCGTTGCTGGAGGGGAGTTGGGACGACGTGTCGGTACTGCCGGGAAACATCTCGTCGTAATCCTGCACGTATTGCAGCGTCGCAAGAGCGAGTTGCTTCTGGTTGCTCATACAGTTCGCCTTTCGCGCGGCTTCACGGGCCTGCGCAAACACGGGGAACAGGATCGCAGCCAAAATCGCAATGATTGCAATCACGACGAGCAGTTCGATGAGTGTGAAGGCGCGGCGCACCTGCATTGAACTCCTCCTGTCTTGTTCTCTTGTTGCTGGTTGCTGGATCAGAATCCAGGCTCCGGAATTATAGCGCAGTGCCTGCGACGAGAGCAGTTATTCATCGCGCCAATTCGCCACATTTCGACCCCAGAGGTCCTGAGTGGAGAGTACGGAGCGCTCCTGGCGATGTGCCGCCGGTCCCTGTGGGGACCGGTATTCAGGTGGCCGCACTTCGCACTGTGTCTCGGGGGCGGCAGCATCGGTCCAGGCGCGCGTCTTTCGGGAGCCGCCGCGCCTATCGGCGTTGCGCCGGGAAGAAACGCGTGGGGGAGAAGTACTCCTCGGGGTAGTCATCCGGCCGCTCGAGTTCGAGGATTCGGGAAACGACATGCAGTGCGGCATTGAACGCCACGCCGGACCCGGAGCCGGCCATTCCCCCGATCATGTAGAGGCGCTTCCCATCCATCCGGCCGACCAGCGGCATGCCGTCGGGGGTGTAGCTCACGGTCCCGGACCATTCGTTCGTCACGCGGAGGCGCTGCACCCCGAAGTAGGTCCGCAGGCGCGTCAGCACATAGCGGGTGATGAACCGCGAGGGCCGGTTGCTCCCGGCATCTGCATCCGGCACGCGGGTGGCGTCGGAACCGAAGAGCACTCCCTCGGCGTGCCGGCCGTAGAACCCCTCCCGCTCGCTGATGCCGATCCCGCCCGTCATCGTCCCGCCGTCACTCGGGCCGTAGGCCGCCTGGGTCTGGGTCGGCAGGACCACGTTGTGAAAGTCGCCGAAGAGCTGTGGGGTGTGGGACTCGACTGCGTTCACCACAAATCGCGCGTGAATGATGCCGCGTTCCGTCTCTACAACATAGCTGTCGCCGAGATCGCGAACGGCCAGGACGCGGGTGTTCGTGAACAACCGGACCGTGCCGCCCTCCAGGGCCCGCGCGAGGAGCCCCCACACCCAGCGTGCCGGATGCCACGTCGCAGCGCCGATCGAAAACCCGGCGTCGCAGGAGACGCGCATCCCGCTTCGTGCCGCGACCTCCGCGGGGGAGATCCGCATCCAGTCCCGGAATCCGCGCTCCTCGGCCATCCGGGTGGAGGCGGCGAGGGCCTCCTGCTGCGCCGGATCCGATGCCTGGACCCACCCGCGCCGCTGATAGTCGCACTCGATGCCCTCTTCACGCACGGTGCGTTCAATCATCTCCGCGTTCGTGTACGCAGCCTGTGCATACGCCGCGGCGGCGCCGTGGGACCGCCTCGTGCGCTCGGCTTCGTCCAGATCCGGCCGCTCCCGGTCCAGGTACTCACGCACGGTGCCGTACACCATCGCATAGTAGCGACCCATGACCACCAGGCCCTCGTTCCGCCCCGCCGAGCCGCTCGCCGGGGCGTTCCGGTCCAGGATCACCAGCGGCCCCCGGCCGTTCCGGGACCAGTGGTAGGCCACCGAGGAGCCCGCGAAGCCGGCGCCGATCACCACCACCTCGGCCTCAGCCGGAAGCTCCGCGTCCGGATCGTCCGAGAACGGGTGGTTTTCGAACGGGTTCCCGTCCGCCAGCCAGACCGGCGTGCGCGACACCGGTTCCGAGAATGAGGCCCATTTCCCGGCGTCAGGAATGCTCCTCCACATCACCGGCAGAACCCAGCGCAGGAATAGAAGCAGGCGAGAGGGCCACGATGCCGTCGGATGCATCGTGGCGACCCAGGTGCGCGCGGCCCGCAGATCGTGCCGGCGTAGTTCGGCGACCAGGGAGACAAAGCAGGCGACTCGTTCTAATAGATGCATGGTGGTTTCGGCTCTTCCGCGAACGGTCTCCGCTCCGACTCTTCCCGCGCTACGGTTTGCCGCGTTCGATCACGGCGCCTTCCGTCTCCAGCCGCCCCATCATCCGCGCGAACTCGGGCGATCCGTCGGGATCCCAGTATTCCGTCGCGAGGGGAGCCGCATAGCTCAGCGTGATCTGGCGGCGCCAGTCCGGCCGCACCATGAACAGGGGGTCGGCGGGATCCGCCAGGTTGTACATCACGGCGCCGTCGGCATACCGCGTCTTCAGGATCCACTTCGGCGGCACGGGGAGCGCCAGATTCTCCAACCGCGCCAGCTCGTCCCGGTCCAGCGTGAGGCCGAGGCCCGGCCTCTCTGAAACCCGGATGAGACCCCGGACCGGCTCCAGCCGTTCTTTGACCACATCCGCCGCAAAGGTCTCCGCCAGACTGTTGAAGTGCCAGTGCGCCGTCGTAAATGCCGCCTGCATGTGGGTGGTCATGGCCCGGGTGATGGTTCCTCCCGTGTTCTGGAGGGAGAACGGCAACTCGTGCAGCGCGAACAGACCGGCATGGCGGATCGCATCGCCGAGGCGTGAGTGACCCAGAATGTAGGCATCTGCGGCACGGCGCTGCGTCTCGAAGCCGGCGCCCAGGGGAGTGTGGTGGTACACGATCGGCAGCCTGGCCCTCCGGCGCAATTCGGCATACCCCTCCACATTCTTTTCCGGCAGCGGATCCTCGAAACAGCCGGCAATCTCGAAGCGTGAGATGCGCTCCAGCAGATCGAACACATGGTCGTCCGTACCGCCCATCGTGAAATCGAGGTGGATGCGAAACCCCTTCGGGGCCACAGCCTGCATCGCATCGAGCTGATCCAGCACGTTCTCGAATGGCGAAAGATGGTACTTCATCCAGGTATACCCCTGGGCGGCATAGCGCCGGACCGAATTCGCCATACGCTGGGGAGCCGTGGAGACGGTCCACGCCGCCGCCGGCACCCAGGAGCGGTATTTCTGCCCCAGCAATTTGTAGACGGGTACCCCAGCCGACTGCCCCATCAAGTCGTACATGGCCGTGCCCAGCCCGAGGCTGGTCTCATCCGCCACCCAGTCGAACGGCGAGGTACCGAGATACCGATCCACCACGCACTGCGGCTCCCGGGAATGGCTCTCGCCGAGTCCCACCAGCCCGTTGTTGGTGTGTGCCACGTAGACCGTCCGCCGGTTGGGACCGTAGTAGTGGTTCAATTCGTAGGCGACCGCGGCATCGTACGGAACAGTGATCTCGTGGACGTCGATTTTTGTGATCTGCAGGGACACGGGCGGACCTCAGCGGCCTCAAGCGGCAGCAAGCGGGCAAAGCAGGAAACCGACAGGGAAGTGCAGACGGCGGCCCCATCACCCGGTGCGCCAACCGCGCCGGCTCCGCGCGACCCATCGGTCACGACGACAGTTCGTGCGACGCGCCGTTTCTCCTTCGGAAACGACGCGGGGGTCCGCCGGGTCGAGAAGCCCGATGACTCAGCAGCGGTTTCCGGTTCTTGAACACTCCTCCCGTCCAGTGCGGGCGAAACCGCATCTGATGCCCGAACTTGAGCCGTCGTACCCATGTTTTTCGTGACCTCTATGGCTATTTATTGTGCTACAAATTCGCTATGCCAGAAGAAACGCGGCCGCGGGGTCGTCCGAAAGGGCAGGGTTACCCGGTATCGAAGCACCTGCGTCTGAGGGCCGAAGACGGCGCCGAACTGCAGCGCCTGGCGGCGCATTGGCGCTGCAGCGATTCCGAGGCGATCCGCCGCGCCATCCGTGAAACTGCCCGGCGAGAGGGAGTAGGCGTGGGAACAGTCACAACCGAGAGCCCCACGGACTCGTAGATAGCCGGCCCTGAACTTCGCCGGGGCTGCGGAACGACCGCATCCAGGATTCTACATGACCGACATGTCGCTGAACAAGATCTTCGAGGATGCCCGTTCCCATCCTCCGCTGAACGAGTCCACTACGTGTGATTGGGTGATTGTCCCCGTCCTGCACGGAATCGGGTATGCGAGCCGGGAAATCGTCTCGCGCCTTGCCGACAACAACGGCCAGTTTCCCGACTACACGCTGCTCCCAGAGACCTCCCACACCTGGTACCTGGAAGCCAAAGATTGGCGCAACGCCCTCCAGGACAGCCACGCCCAACAGGCACTGAACTACGCGAACCAGAATGGGCGGCGGTGGGTAGTGCTGACCAACGGGAATGAGTGGCGTCTCTACGACAATAGTGTCATGGGCCCTGCCCAGGAGAAACTGGTCACAAGACGACAGTGCGATGATCTCCCGGTGCTGGAGGAATTGCTGCGCGCCCTCGGCAGGGACTCTCTCGTCTCCGGCGGGTTGGACCGGTTTGCCCTGCGGTCGCGGTTCAGCAGGTTTATGGAGCAACAACTCCGGGACGAGCAAAGCGAGCTGATCAAGGCAATTCGACAGATCGTGCGACGGCAGGTGGGCCTCGGCGAAGTCACCGCGAGAGAGATTCGCGACTACCTCGGGGAAACCCGTTCACCCGTCCCGGATAGCAAGCCCCCACCCCCACCGGAACCGGAACCGGAGCCTATTCGTGTTCCTATTCCCGTTCCTGACCCGGCGCTCCGGAGCGAGCACGGGCTTGACATTCTGAGCGAGCAGCCGCAGGGATCGAAGCTTGTCGCCGGTCGGAAGCCTGTTGGGGTCGTGTTTCCGGATGGCGCCATGGTGCCGGTACAACGCTGGAGGGAACTTGCCTGGGAGGTGGTGCGGTGGGTCGGGAATCGCCATTCCATCCCGATCCCATTCAGGGGCAGCGCCGGCGGGAAGATTTATTTTCTGAACTCCCAACCGGTTCACCAGGATGGAAGTTCCATGCACGGCCTTCCTAAGGGCCTGCTCAAAAATAAAGGAGTCGATTTGCAGAAAAGGTGATTCACTTGGGGAACCGAGCAGAATTAATCCTCCCACCCGTGAGGAGACACGGCGGCATCTGAGAGGACACAACTGGACGGAATCATGTACGTCATGGTGTTATGGAACTCACTGCCGCCGCCACTGCCCTCCTCCAAGTT
>SYMT01000249.1 GCA_005805375.1 Actinomycetota bacterium | reverse complement strand
GGCCGCGCGATGGAGATTGTCCGCAGCCGGGCGGAACTGCTCCACTACATGCACTATGTGGTGGAGGTAAGCCCGGACGCCCCCATCCTCGTCGACAAGTACGTGTTGGGAAAAGAGGCCGAAGTGGATGTGATCGGCGACGGCGAGGACTGCCTCATTCCCGGGATCATGGAGCACATTGAGCGCGCCGGCGTCCACAGCGGCGACTCAATGGCGGTCTTCCCGCCCCAGTCGCTTTCCAGCGCGGTCCAGGGCAGGATGGTGGACTATGCCATCCGGGTTGCCCGCGCATTGAAGATCGTCGGGCTGATGAACATCCAGTTCGTGGTGGACGGTGAGGATGTCTTCATCCTGGAGGTGAATCCTCGTTCCAGCCGCACGGTGCCCTACCTTTCCAAGATCACCGGCGTACCGATGGTGCAGGTCGCCACCCGCTGCATGCTGGGCGAACGGCTCCGCGATATGGGATACAAGACCGGGCTGTATGCCGGAGGGACGGAGCGACCGGTCCGCCATGTTTCGGTCAAGGCGCCCGTCTTCAGCTTTGCCAAGCTGACGAAAGTGGATGTAAACCTGGGCCCGGAGATGAAATCCACCGGCGAAATCATGGGTACCGACTTTGACTATCCTCGCGCGCTCTATAAGGCAATGGTGGCCAGCGGAGTGGACATGCCGCCGCGCGGGGCGATCATCGCCACGATCTCCGATCCGGACAAGCAGGAGGCGCTCCCGGTGCTGCGCGGGTTCTACGACCTCGGCTACAAGCTGATCTGCACGGCGGGAACCGCCCGCTTCCTGGCGGACAACGGGATCGAGGCGCAAACCGCCAATAAGATCCACGAGGGGGGGCGCACCCTCGTGTCGTTGATCCAGGAAGCCCGGGTCAACCTGCTCATCAACACAGTATCGAGCAACAAGCGCTCCGAACAGGAGGCCCGCCTGCTGCGGCGGGCCGCGGTTGAGAACGGAGTGCCCTGCCTGACGAGCCTCGATACCGCTGCTGCACTCTTTGAGGCCCTGGCTGCGCGAGCGAGTGGCGACGGCGGCCGCCCGCACTGCCTCACGATTGACGAATACTGCGGATTGAACGAGATCGCCGCGCAGTAGGTAGGAGATAGACTTCGGCTAATCTGTAGGGGTGACGGGACAGCATCGAGGGTCGCCTGGGGGGACCGACCGCTGCCTCATTCCGCGGAAACGACTCCAGGAACTGCGCGGGGCAGCGTGCTACGCCCCCTGTTTTCGGTCGAGGTCTGCATAGGAGATGAGGAGGTAGACGACCCGCTCCGCTCGTCACTCGCCTCGTAGGACCACTTGCTCACGCGCGTGGCTCGGGTACGGGGATGTACTCGTCGTCCGCCGTGCACATCCGCTACGGGGACCACTTGCTACGCCCAAAGGGCACCCGCCGCGGCTCGGGTACGGGGGGTGTTCGCCCTTCGCCCGAAACCCCACACCCGACATCCCACACCCGAAACCCGACATCCCACACCCGACACCCCACACCCCACACCCGACCCCATGCGCACTTCCGCTCACCTCTCGCTCCTCATCGCGTGCCTCGTTGGATTTGGTTCCGCCGGAGCCGGGCTTTCCGCGCCCGGGCGGACACCGCCGACCGCAGCCGCACCGGACTTCAACCGGGACATCCGACCGATCCTGACAGGATTCTGTTTCAAATGCCACGGTCCCGACGATGCGCAGCGGCAGGCGGGACTGCGGCTCGATGAGCGCAGTGCGGGGCTGGCAGTACTCCCGACGGGGCGCCGCGCCCTTATCCCCGGGCGTGCGGAGACGAGCGAACTTGTGCGACGGGTGTTTGCCCCTGCGGGATCTGGGCGCGAGATGCCGCCTGCGCACGTGCGAAACCCGCTCTCCGAAGCGCAGAAGCAGCTTCTCCGGCAGTGGGTGCGGACCGGCGCGAAGTACGACATCCACTGGGCGTTTCTCCCGCCCCGGGCCGTTGTGTTGCCGCCGGTGCGCAACAACAGTTGGTCGCGCAATCCGATTGACCGGTTTGTGCTCTCCCGGCTGGAACGAGAGGGACTTGCCCCCACGCCGGAGGCGGATCGCGCCACGCTTGCCCGCCGCGTCTTCCTGGACCTGATCGGGCTCCCACCCACGCCGGAAGAGGCGGCTGCGTTCGTGAACGATCGGACTGCCGATGCGTACGAAAAGCTGGTGGATCGGCTGCTGAGCTCCCCGCGGTATGGTGAGCGTTGGGCCCGGCGCTGGCTCGACCTGGCGCGCTATGCAGATACGAACGGCTACGAGAAGGATCGGCCGCGTTCCGTCTGGCCCTACCGGGATTGGGTCATCCGGGCGCTCAATCGCGATCAGCCGTTCGATCAGTTCACGATCGAGCAACTGGCCGGGGACATGCTTCCGTACCCAACTCGCGACCAGGTGCTCGCGACCGGATTCCACCGGAACACCATGCTGAATGAGGAGGGCGGGATTGACCCTCTGGAGTACCGGTTCCACGCGATGACCGACCGGGTGAGCGTGACGGCTACCACGTGGATGGGTGTCACCCTGGGGTGCGCACAGTGCCACAGCCACAAGTACGATCCTCTCTCCCAGAAGGATTACTACCGGTTCTTCGCGTACCTTAACAACGCGGACGAGCCTGAGGTGGAGGTGGAACAGGCCGACCCGGACGGAAAGCGCCGGGAGGGAATGCAGCGCATCGCCGCGTTGGAGGCCGGACTGGCCGGGCGTTTCCCGGCGGCCGACGGCCGAACCCAGGCGGAGAATCTCGAACTGCGGTACCGGGCCTGGCTCACGGAACAGGAGCGAAAGACGGTGCGCTGGCTTCCGCTCCGCCCCACCGCAGCCCGCGCGAACCTGCCGCTCCTGACCATCCAACCCGATGGGTCGCTTCTTGCCAGCGGGGACCAGACGAAGCGCGATGTATACGACCTGGAATTCGGCCCGGAGGCCGGCGCCGTCACTGCAGTCCGGATCGAGGCGATCCCGGATGAGCGCCTGCCGAAACGCGGGCCGGGACGGGTCTATTACGAGGGGCCGCACGGCGATTTCTTCCTCAGCGAGATTTCGCTCCTGAGCCGCGGACAGCCCGCGGCGTGGTCTGGAGCTTCCCACAGTTTTGCAGTCGGAACCGGCGCTCCGGGGGCGATTGACGGCAATCAGCAGACCGGCTGGTCGGTGAACGGGGGCCAGGGCAAGCCCCATCAGGCTGTGTTTACCCTTGCGCGACCACTGGATCCGGGAAGTGCGTTCACGCTCCGGCTCCTGTTCGAGCGCTACTACGCGGCGGGCCTGGGACACTTCCGGGTTTCGGCCACCACGGACGGACGCCCGGTCCAGGCGAGTCCTCTGGCCCCCGAATTGGAAGCGGCTCTGCTCCTGCCCGAAGGGGGCCGTACCTCCGCCCAGACGACGGCCCTGCGTCAGGCATTCCTCGCGCAGGCGCCCGAACTGAAGACGGCGCGCGATGAAATCGAGAAGCTCCGGGCCGAGTTGCCCCAGCCGACCACCGCCCTGGTGTTCCAGGAACGACCACTCACCAACCCGCGACCCACACACATCCACCGGCGGGGCGAGTTCTTGCAGCCGACGGAACGGGTAGAGCCCGGGCTACTCGCCTCACTCGCGCCCCCGGCCGGCGCGGCGCCCCGCACGCGACTGGAGTTCGCCCGCTGGCTCGCCAGCCCCGCGAACCCGCTCATCGGGCGCGTCACCGTCAATCGTCAGTGGGCTGCGTTCTTCGGCCGCGGGTTGGTCCGGACGACGGAAGACTTTGGGGTGCAGGGTGACCCGCCCAGTCACCCAGAACTTCTGGACTGGCTCGCCACGGCGTTTGTGTCGAGGTCCGGCGCAAATCAGGGCGCGCGCAGCAATTCGGCACTCCAGCTCGACTGGTCGCTCAAGCGCCTGCACCGACTCATCGTCACCAGTGCCGCCTATCGCCAGGCATCGCGGGTGACTCCGATGCTGGCGGCACGGGATCCGCAGAATCGGCTGCTCGCGCGGGGGCCGCGAGTCCGTCTCGAGGCGGAACTGGTGCGGGACGCGGCGCTCCAGGTAAGCAGCCTGCTGTCAGCAAAGGGAGGCGGCCCGAGCGTGTTCCCGCCGCAGCCCGCCGGAGTTACTGCCGAAGGGACCTTTGGGGCGCTTCAGTGGAAAGTGAGCGAGGGTGAGGACCGTTACCGCAGGGGTCTCTACACTTTTGCGAAACGAACGGCGCCCTACGCGATGTTTGCCACGTTCGATGGACCCAGCGGAGAGGCGTGTGTGGCGCGGCGGGAGAGTTCCAACACGCCGCTCCAGGCGCTCACACTGCTGAACGATGCGGTGTTTGTCGAGGCGGCCCGGGCGCTCGGGCAGCAGGCCGCCGCGCAGAACGGCCCGGATGAAGAACGTGCCGAGTCGCTGTTCCGGCGGGTGCTGACCCGGGCGCCTACTCCGGATGAGCGGGCCCTGCTGGTCCGGTTCGTGCAGGCGCAGCGGGAGCGCCTGCGTCAGGGCACACTGAATGCGGGAGCTCTGGTCGGCGCCGGTGAGGGCGACGGGGTGGAACGCGCGGCCTGGGCGGCGGCGGCGCGGTCACTGCTGAACCTGGACGAGTGGATCGTCAAGTCGTAAGGAGAGACGTGCAATGGATCGAACACGAGCAATGGAGATCGCGCGGCGGCACTTCCTGCAGGAGTGCGGCGTAGGCCTCGGCAAGATTGCACTGGCGTCACTGCTGACCGATGCGTTCACCGCTCGCCGGGCCGCAGCGGCGCCGATGCCGCCCCCGGCCGACCCTCTGGCGGAAAAGCAGCCGCACTTCACGCCGAAGGCGAAAGCCGTCATCCACCTCTTCATGTCGGGCGCACCCAGCCAATTGGATCTTTTCGACTACAAGCCGAAATTGACCGAGTATGAAGGGAAGTCCATTCCGCCCGAGGTGATCGGAGGCCAGCGGTACGCGTTCATCCGTTCTGACGCGGCTGCGCTCGGCCCGCGGTTCAAGTTCGCGAAGCATGGCCGGAGCGGCGCCGAACTCGCGGAAGTGCTGCCCCACCTGGCGAAGGTAGTGGACGACCTCTGCATCATTCGCACTGTGCGCACCGATCAGTTCAATCACGCGCCGGCACAGATTTTCCTCAACACCGGGGCCGGGCAGCCGGGGAGACCCAGCATGGGCGCGTGGGTGCTCTACGGCCTCGGCGCCGTGACGCGGGACCTCCCGGCGTTCGTCGTCATGTCTACCGGCGCGGGGATTAGCGGCGGCGCGGCCAACTGGAGCAGTGGGTTTCTGCCCACGCACTATGCGGGTTGCCGGTTCCGGAATCAGGGCGACCCGATCCTGAACGTTTCGAACCCCACGGGGGTCGATTCACGGCTGCAGCGAGACTCCCTGGATCTGGTGAATGCACTGAATCGGCGCCGGCTGGAATCGGAAGGCGACCCGGAGATTGCCAGCCGTATCGCGTCCTACGAACTCGCACACCGCCTGCAGACGTCCGCCCCCGAACTGATGGACCTCACCACCGAGACGCCGGAGACCCTCGCCCTCTACGGGTGCGATCCCAAGCAGCCCTCGTTTGCCCGCGCCTGCCTGCTTGCGCGGCGGATGGTCGAACGCGGCGTACGGTTCATCAACATCTACCATGAGGGGTGGGATGCGCACTCCGATGTGGCGGGCAATCTGAAACGAAACTGTGTGACTACCGATCAGGCAAGCGCTGCACTGCTCCGTGACTTAAAGCAGCGCGGATTGCTGGACAGCACTCTGGTGATCTGGGGGGGCGAGTTTGGCCGTACGCCGATGGGAGAGACAAATTCGGCGCTGGGCCGCTCCCTCGGCCGTGACCACCACCCGCAGGCCTACACCATGTGGCTGGCAGGAGGCGGCATTCGGCCGGGCCTCACCTACGGGCAGACGGACGAGTTGGGCTTCCACGCCGCCGAGAATCCCGTCCACGTGCATGACCTCCAGGCAACAATTCTGCACTGCCTGGGCCTGCAACACGAGCGCCTTACTTTCCGCTCCAGCGGGCGAGACTTCCGCCTCACAGACGTTCACGGGAAGGTGGTGCAGAACATTCTGGCGTAGACCCCGCCCCCTGAAGCAGGTCGTGGTAGGAGACGGCGATGCGATCTGCACTCCGCAGACCCAACGCTTCGGCGAGATCGCACAACTCGGCTTCCGCCTCCGCGTCGCTCTGGGTGGTCACGACCGTTTCCAGTTCGACGAACGACCCCAGGCCCTCCACTTCGTCCAGATGGATGCGAGTCCGGCGGTGCAGCAGGAGCCGGCGCCGCTTGCACACCCGTCCTTCGCTACCCAGGGAATGTTCGAGCGCGGCGGCCAGGGAGTCCGGGGCGTCGGTGCGGTAGAGGCGATAGTCACTCACGCGCTCGCCCGGATGGTCCGGGCGCACATAGCTGATGAGTTCGCCCCGGCCGTCAGGGAAGCGGCGCAGCTTGAGACGTCCGGCAGGAGTGCGAAAGAAAAGGTCGTCCTGTTCGAGCACACCCGCCTCCTGCGCCCCCAGAGCAAGCGCGCGGGCCCGCACGGAGTCGGGATCGTCGCACCGGCATTTCAGTTCAAAATTGCGCATGCTTCTGCCTGAACCCGGGCCGGGGTCGGGCGGGCCGTCCCTCACGAGTATTTCCCTGCATGGCCGATTCCATCCCCCAACTACTCCAGCGCCTCGAAGCGAACCTGAATCAGGTCCTTTTTGGAAAATCCGACCGGATCCGGCTGGTGCTGATCGCGCTCACCGCCGGCGGACATGTGCTGCTGGAGGATGTGCCGGGCACCGGAAAGACGACTCTGGCGAAATCGCTCGCACGCTCGATTGAAGGGGACTTCCGGCGCATCCAGTTTACCCCGGATCTGCTCCCGGCGGACATCCTCGGCAGCAACCTCTACCACGCCCGGGATGCCACGTTCACCTACCGGCCGGGGCCGGTCTTCACGCACGTGCTGCTGGCTGACGAGATCAATCGCACCTCGCCGCGCACGCAATCGGCACTGCTTGAGGTGATGAGCGAGGGGCAGGTCACGGTGGATGGGGAACGCCGGGATTTGCCCGAGCCGTTCTTCGTGATTGCCACGCAGAACCCCGGAGATTTCCACGGCACGTACCCGCTCCCCGAAGCACAGTTGGACCGCTTTCTCCTCCGACTGAGTCTCGGCTACCCGTCGCTCGATCAGGAGCTGGAGGTGCTGTTCAGCCAGCAGGAGCAGCACCCCTTCGAGCGCCTCGAACCCGTGGTCACCGTGGATGATGTGCTGCGAATGCAGGCAGCGGTGCGGGGCGTCCGGCTGGATCGGGCAGTTGCAGAGTATCTGCTGCGCGTCGTACACGCCACGCGTGACGATCCGCGCCTGCGGCTCGGAATCTCGCCGCGGGGATCGCTGGCGCTTGCACGGGCGTCGCAGGCGCGTGCACTGCTGCTGGGCCGTGACTACGTGCTGCCCGAGGACGTGCGCACGCTGGTAGAACCGGTCCTGGCCCACCGCATGGCTCCGGACAGCCGCGCCCGGTACGAGGGCGTGACCGCGGCACTGATTCTGGAGCAAGCGCTGGCACGCACGCCGGTGCCTCGATGACGGCATTCGCCGGTGCTGGTAGTGATCGGATGGCGTGGACGCCTCCAGCATCGGGATGCGGGAGGCGTTCCGAGAAGATTTCGGCGCCGCCAGCGCTGCGTTTGCTGTCGGCTCCCGGCGGACCCGCCCACGCCACTTCGCTGCGGCGTGGCCTATTTCGCGGGTGGTTGTGCGACGGAATTCGTGCAGGGAATGGCGCCGCACATAGGACACGGTCCACGCCCACGCAGGCCGGTTCCGGGAGCGGACGTCCCTGTGGGAGAAGGACGGTGTCCACCCGGAGACCCCGAGCCGGCAGGATGCCGGCGTTCCCGGGCGGCGCCGTTTCCGATGCGGTGAACCCTCGGCAGTGACAGGCGTGGACCCGGAATCGCGTTCGGTGCGGTTACGCCGGACGGGTCAAGCATCTGCAGACACTCTCCCCCGAGCCCAACCGGGCCAGCCATCCCATGACCGGGAGCCCCGGACACGTACTCGGTCGGACGGCCGAACAGCGGGGCCCAGTTTGCGGCGAGGGCACTGATCCCCATCCCAAACAAGACGCAGACGGCGGCCAACAATCCGACGCGAACACGCCGGTCGCGTCCCAGCCCCGCGGGCCGGCCGGCCCGGCGGTGCGCTCCTTCTCGCACTTCAGTGCGGATGCGCGCGCCGACCGCATCCAGCAGGCGATTCTCTTCCCAGCCGGCCTGCGGCAGCGGAGCAAGTCCCTTGCGCAGTGAGTCGCGCTCGACCACCCAGCGGGCCCAGCGCGCCCGGCAGGAAGGGCAGGTCTGCAAGTGGGATTCCGTCGCGATGCGCTTCAGCCCTCCCATCTGTCCATGCGACAGGAGAAAGACATTGTGTTCCCAGCGAGTGCAGGTCATGCACTGGCCCTCCGTACCCGGGTCGGTGTCGGTGGCGATTCCACTCGTTCGAGGCTCTTTCGCAGGTGACGGTGCGCCTGATAGAACCGGTATTTCAGTGTAGAGAGATTCACGTCGAGAAGACGGGCGATCTCCGGCAGGTTCAACTCGGCGTAGTAGTACAGTTCCAGCACCTGCCGTTCGGGTTCCGGCAGCCGGGAGAGTTCCTGCTGCAGCTCAGCACGTTCCACCAACGCGGCCGTCCACCCACTGGGGTCGGTGGTTCGGTCCGGCTCCCCCCAGTCTTCGTGAGCACTGTCCATGTCACCCAGAATCGTGCGCAGGCGTTGATGCTTCCGCCACGCGTCGGCGCAGTGGTTGAGTGCGATGCCGAACAGCCATGTCTTGAAGCGGGATCGGCCGCGAAAGCCGGGCAACTCCCGCCAGGCCGTGACGAATACGTCCTGCGTGACATCGTCACAGTCAATGGCCGAGTCCAGACGCGCGCGGACGAACTGACTGAGACGACTCTGATAGCGATATACCAGGGCGTCGAAGGCGCGCACGTCTCCGTTGCGCGCGGCAGCAACGAGCGATGCGTCCGGGTCCGGTTTGGGGAAAAGGGAAAGCACCGAGGGAGGCACTCCTCAGAGGGTCGGGTGGAATGATGCGAACCGGAGGTTCACAGGTTGAGTGGGCCCTGCGTTCCCCAATAGTTGGGCAGTGCGGTAGATCGACGGGGAATTCGGGTGCATTCGGCCTCGCAAACGCACCCGAACCCGATTCCCGGTCAGACTTCCTTGGGCACGACGAAGGGCGCCCGATACTCCCGGGTGAGGAGCTTGTTGGCGTCCCTGTCGCCGCTGAAGTTCTCCCGCCGGGTGTTGATCTTGAGTTTGCGGCCCAGGCGATACATCCCCGACTGCATATTGACGCCGTTCTCCGCGAGGTGCTGTTGGAAGCGGCCGAAGGTTTCGCTCGCAGCCTCCTCACCTTCGAACGCGGCCGGCATGCTGCTGAGCGGAGTCTGATCGCCGAGCACGTAGGAGATGTTGCCCAGATGGCAGAGCGCGCTGGAAAGATGCCCTTCCTCAATCTCGCCGTGCAATTCCTGCCACCGCCGGCTGCGCACGCAATCGAGGAAGTTCCGGTAGTGGTCGCCGCCGCCCTCAAACTTCATGACCATCTTCCCGTCGAGGTCGAATGCGGCTCCGGCCGAGTAACCGGTCAGGACAACATAGCCCTCGGTTCCGTGGAACACATTGCCGATGCGGGCGCCTTTAAAGTCCTTGGTGGGCAACCCGCGCGTCTCGAAGATGAGTTCGGCGTCGCCGTAATCGAACAGCGCCACATGACTGTTCGGGGTCTCACCATCATCTTCATAGCCGAGGCGCCCCCCATAGCCAATCACGCTCTTCGGCAGCCCGCGCTTCTGCAAACCCCAGCGGGCCACATCCATCTGATGGATCCCCTGATTCCCGAGGTCGCCGTTGCCCGTGTCCCACATCCAGTGCCAGTTGTAATGCAGGCGGTTCTGGTGGAAGGCGCGCATGGGCGCCGGCCCCAGCCAGAGATTGTAGTCGAGGCCCTGCGGCTGCGTCCCGGCCTCTTTCTTGCCGATGCTGGCGCGAGGCTTGTAGCACAGTCCGCGGGCAACCAGCACCTTGCCGAGCTTGCCCGACTGCACGTAGTGGATCGCGTCAATTGAGCCCTGCATTGAGCGAATCTGCGTGCTCGCCTGGCAGACCCGACCGTACTTCCGCGCCGCTTCCACAATCCGGCGGCCTTCGAGCACGTTGTGGCTGACCGGCTTCTCGACATACACGTCCTTGCCCGCCTGCATCGCCCAGATCGCCGCAAGGGCATGCCAGTGGTTCGGGGTGGCGATGGAGACCGCGTCTATCTCCTTGTCGTCCAGGATGCGCCGGAGGTCGGGCACGTACTTCGGCTGCGGCTTGCCGCGATCGGTGACCAGCTTCATCGCGCCGGGAACGACGTTGGGGTCCACGTCACAGATGGCCGCAACGGTCACATCGTTCATCCGCGCATACGAACCGACGTGATCGCGCCCCCGACCGCGGACTCCGATGACGGCGACGCGAATCTGGTCGTTGGGACCGACTTTGCGTCCCAGGGGATTGGGATTGACGCCGCCCTGAACAGCGGCCTGAGCGCCGGACGCCGTCGCCGCCAGTGTGGCGGCGTACATGCTGTCCAGGAGGAAATCGCGTCGTGATCGTGCCATGACCTGCGGGGTGCTCCTATTTGCGAAAACGAGTCGCAGCACGCGGGCGCGCCACCGTCTGCGCATCCGAACACGCGGCTGCTGTGCCGCGAGGTCCGGGCAGCAGTGCGGCAGCACCGGTGCCTGTGCCAGTCTCTACCGTTCTATCCCGGATCTTCTAGATCGGCACCCGGAGTGCCCGCAACAACCACCAGACCCACCAGCAGAGCGTGAGAGCGAGCACCGCCAGCGTCACTAACTGCGCCAGCACGCCTTCCAGAACCCCACGTGCACCTTCTTGCACCAGCTTTCTCCGGTCCGGCGCGCGGCGCTCCGCGGCGGCATCCAGTGCCTCAGCGACGACCTGCGGCGGAAACAAGAAGCCGGCGAATGGGATGAGACCCAGGAGTTGCGAGGAGACGAAGTGCACCCACTGCCGGTGGAGCGAGTAGCGTACTGTGAGTTCGCCGACCCCGATTCTCCGCGCGGAACGTACGGCATCCACGATGGAGACTGTCCACAACAGGACGGCCAGGGTCCACCAGGTGGCCCAGAGCCGGTCCTGGTACAGGCGCGCGAGATCCGCCAGCGGTGGCCGCGGCCACGCCGCGGGAACCCATCCCGCCAGCGCGGGAAGAAACAGCACCCAGAGGCCGGTCCCCAGCAGTGCACCCAGCAGGCTCCAACAGAGTAGCGCCCGGTCAAGTTGTCGGTTGTAATGCTGACCGGCGCCGGGCAACAGCGCCGACCAGCAACCCGCTCCGGCCGGTGAGGGGCGGAAGTCGGATGGTGGACGCGCGGCGCCGAAATTCTCAGGTGGACTCATAGCATCCTGCAGGAGGACTCCCCTCCCTTCCGTGGTGAAAGTATCTCCTGTAGAACAACGTCGTTCCGCCGGGCGCGGTTTCCTTACCGTTGCCTGCGGTCCGGTACCACCGGATGTCGTTCCGGTCCGTCACCCAACCTGCCTTGAATCAACGCCGGCTACAGACCCGGCGAGGGAGCGAGGAAGGAGGAGTGGTCAACCATGCTCGGCATAGACACCCTGAAGATCTGGGGCGCCGCCTTCTCCGTGCCCACGGAAGAGCGACGACCCGAAGTAGCCCCTGGATTACTTCACTGGCTGGAAGCGGGTCAACTCCGGCTCGTGCATCCGTCCGAAGGGGCGATTTCTCCTGACCGCTGGTCCAGCCTGCCGGCCGGGATGCGAACTCACGCTCTGGAGGACTTTCGTCGGCTGGTCGCCAGCAATGCGAACTCCGCCGTTATCTACCTTCGAGATTAGACGCACAGCGCTACTCCGAACGGAGTAAGGAACTGATCCAGATGCCCGCTGAAGAACGCCGTGACCCCTGGGCCGGAGAGAAAATGTCCCGGAGCGAGGCCCAGCGCAAGTACATCAACCTGATTCAATATCAGCTCCGGCCCATGCTCGGGAATCGCGGGCTCTCAGACGACGGCCGCGTGGGGGTGTTGAAGCGAATGGTCCGCGAGGCACACCGCACGCGGTATGAAAGTGGCGCGGTGCCCGGTTCGGGCGCGCGCGAGGAGGTGCAGGACCTCCTCGCCGCCTACCTGAAGCCGGATCACTGGGCAGGGGAAGAACTGCGGGACTGGGTGAAGCGAACCATGCGAGCGTACGGCGGTACGGTGGAGTCGGAGGGCTGATCTCCGAGTCGGAACGCAGGAATACGATCCAGTCTCGCATCCCGGACCGGGTATGCTAAGATTGCAGGGACGGCGCCGAGAGGTTGCCGCCCCTGTCTTGCTGTTCGGAACCGGCCCGCACAGCGTGCAGCCCTAGCAGTCACGCGCCCTGCGGAGCCTCCGGTCGCACCATCCACCCGCACTGTTTCGCCTGGAAGGAGTTCCCATCCCATGGACAACGCCGCCCCGTCGCTGCCGCGCCTCAATGAACCGGCGCCCGACTTCACCGCCAACAGTACTCACGGGGAGATTTCCCTCTCCCAGTACCGTGGGAAATGGGTGGTCCTCTTCTCACACCCAGCCGATTTTACGCCCGTCTGCACCACCGAGTTTATCGAGTTCGCCCGCCGCTACGACGAATTCCAGCAGAAGAACGTGCAGCTCATCGGGCTGAGCATTGATAGCATCTATGCCCACATCGCCTGGATTCGCAACATCGAGCAGAACTTCGATGTGAAGGTGCAGTTCCCGCTCATTGCGGACCTGGACATGAAAGTGGCTCAGCTCTACGGCATGGTGCATCCGGGCGCCGCGTCCACCGCCACCGTGCGCTGCGTCTTCATCATTGATCCCATCGGCAACATCCGGGCGATGATCTACTACCCGCTCACCAACGGCCGGAACATTGACGAGATAGCCCGCATCATTGACGCGCTGCAAACCCACGAAGCGCACAAGGTCGCCACTCCGGCCAACTGGAGGCCAGGCGACAAGGTGATTGTGCCGCCGCCGGTCACCCAGTCTGGAGCCGAGGAACGGGTGCAGGCCGGCTTCGAAATGACGGACTGGTATTTCTGCAAGAAATCCGTCGAGGTCTGAGCGCTGTCCGTGTCGTTCCCATTCTGGAAATACCACGGAGCCGGGAACGACTTCATCCTCGTGGAGGGCGATGCGGGAGACTGGTCCCGCCTCGCCCCCGCACTCTGTGACCGCCGGCACGGCATCGGGGGCGACGGGGTTCTGGTGCTGCTCCCCTCGGCGGCGGCCGACGTCCGCATGCGCATGTTCAACCCGGACGGCACCGAGGACGACTGCGGCAACGGGCTCCGCTGCCTGGCGTTTCACGCCCTCCACGCCGGTCAGGTCAACTCCCCCACGTTTTTCGTGGAAACGCTGACCGCGATCAAGCCCGTGGCCGTCGAAGTGCAGACCGGCTGCCGGGCCGCCGTCACCGCAGACATGGGCCGCGCCGACCTTTATCCCGCTGCCGTCCCTGCTCGCTTTGACGGAAACCGCGTGATGGGAGTGGCACTGGATGTGGCGGGGGAGACCCTCTCCGTACACTCCCTGTGGACCGGCTCCGCGCACACCGTGTTATTTGCGATGCCGGACGAAGCCCGCTTCCGGCGCCTCAGCCCCCTGCTGGAGCACCACCCCGCCTATCCGAAGCGCACCACGGTGCTCTGGACGGAAGTCGTGAGCCGGACCGAGGCGCGCGTGCGCATCTGGGAACGCGGCGTGGGAGAGACCCTCGCCTGCGGGACCGGCGCCTGCGCGGTCGCCACCGCCGCATGGCTCACGGGCCGGACGGGTGCGCGGGTGAAGGTCGTGTCGGGCGGCGGCAGCCTGGAAGTTGAAGTCGGGGATGACCTCTCCCTGCGCATGCGCGGCCCGGCCGAGCGCACATTCTCCGGCAGGTGGACGGGGCCTGCCCTCCGGGACCCCACGCCGGAGGGCCGAACCACTACCTGACGACACACCCGACCCGGATCACCCCGCCCTACGCGCTACCCACCACCGTGGCTTCGAGCAGCAATTCGGCGACATCCGCGACGCGCAGTGCTTCGCCCTCCGGTGTTCCGGCGACGCCGTCCGTCATCATGTTGAGGCAGAAGGGGCAGCCGGTCGCCAGGGTCGCGGCCCCGGTAGCTACGGCCTCGGCCGCACGTTGCCGGTTGACGCGCTGGGCCGGAGGCTCGTCGAACCACATGCGGCCCCCGCCCGCCCCGCAGCAGAACGTGCGCTCCCCATGGCGCGGCATCTCTCGGAGCTGTGCCCCGGTGGCTGCCAGGAGGCGGCGGGTGGCCTCGGTCTCCCCATTGACCCGCGCCAGATAGCAGGGGTCGTGGAGCGTGACGGTGCGACCCGGCTCCGGGTTTGCGGCCGGCAGGCGGCCCGCGGCAACCAGTTCGGCGAGAAACTGGCTGTGGTGTACTACCTCCAGGTCTGCCCCAAACTCTCCGTACTCGTGCCGGAGTGTGTTCATGCAGTGTGGGCAGGGGGTGACCACGCGCCGGCGCGCCCCCACCGCCTCGGCGAGAACGAGTGCGTTCTCGCCGGCGAGTTGCTGAAAGGTGAAGTCGTCTCCCAGGCGGCGGGCCGGATCGCCGGTGCAGCGCTCGGCCCGTCCCAGCACAGCGAAGCGCACGCCCGCGTGTTGGAGAAGTTGCACCGTGGCCCGCGCCACCTTCTGGGCCCGCGGATCGAAGCTGGCGGCACACCCAACCCAGAGAAGTACTTCGGCATCCGGCTCTTCCGCCGGTGTCGGCACAGAGAGTCCCTCGGCCCACGCAAGCCGCTCTCGCTGGGGACGGCCGAAGGGATTGCCCTGGCTCCCCAGCCGGCGCAGGGCCTGGGCCGGGGGACCGCTGAGCTGCCCTTCCCCCACGAGCTGCCGGCGCAGACCGACGATCAGATCGGCGTGCCCGATCTGTACCGGGCACGCGGCCACGCATGCCTGGCAGGTGGTGCAGGCCCAGAGGGTCTCCGCGCGGATTACGGGCGCATGCAGCGAGGGCAGGCTCCGGTCCACAGCGCGCTTCAGATCCTGCACCAGGACTTTGGGGGAGAGCGGCTTGCCCGTCGCGTGGGCCGGGCAGGCGTCCTCACAGCGTCCGCACTCCATGCATGCGTCGAGGGAGAGGCGCTGGACCGCGTTCAGATCCGCCGGAACGCTCAGTCCGAACTTTCCGGTCTTCTCGACCGTGTCCAGAGACACCGTGGTGAGCGAACCCATCGCCCGGGCCGGGCGCGCCAGGATGTGCAGCGTCCCGGTGACGGCGTGCAGGAGCCGCGTGTGCGGCCAGAGGGCAAACAGCGCTGTGATCAGCAGGACGTGGACCCACCAGGCGCCGAGGTGCGCCGCGCGGGCCACCGCCCCACTGACCCCCAGTTCCCCCGCCGCCCCGCGCACCAGGTGACCTACAACCGACCACTGTGCGACTCCCTCTGTCGTGCCGTCGGAGGCGAGCCGGAGCCCTTCCAACACGAATCCGGTGATGCCGATCGCCAGCAGAAGCGCAAGGAGCGCCAGGTCCGCCGGTTGGTGCCCCAGGCTGGCGGGGCGGGCGACCAGCCGCCGGTACAGGGCCAGCGAACAGCCGGCTAAGAGCGCCAGCCCGAACAGGTCCATCACCAGTTCGTAGGCGAGAAAATAGGCGCCCCGGTGGAAATGGACCGGCCCCTTGTCCGCGATGAACAACAGCGTGGTGCCGACCGCGAGCACGAGAAACCCGGAGAACAGCAACAGGTGCAATACCACACCGGACCTGCGCGCGGGAGCCGCGGCCCGGACGCGCCGTTGGGCCAGCACTTCTCGTCCGAGACGCTCCAACCAGACACGCGGATTCCGCTCCCATTCCCCGGAGCCGCCCTGTCGCCAGACTCGTACACGGCAGGAGAGCACCCAGCCGGAATACGCCAGACTCGCGGTAATGAGGAGAAAGAACACCGCCTGCATCCAGGGGGCGACGTTCGCGAATACCTCACGCGTGGGCGCCGCGGTATCGCCCACTTGGGGTCAGCCCTCCGCCCGAGCTGCCCGCACGGCTTCGGTCAACTCCGGGACGGCCTGGTGCAGATCCGCCACCAGGCCGTAGGTGGCCGCCTGGAAGATTGGGGCCTCCGGGTC
>SYMT01000248.1 GCA_005805375.1 Actinomycetota bacterium | reverse complement strand
GATTGCCCGGCCGTCGGGGTGTCCGTCGCCCCGCCTGAGGTTCGGAGCGGCTCGCCCTGACGGGGCGGTCCGTCCAGGCGGGGAGACGGACCGGGCTCGATCCGTGTCCCCGCCACTGCGAGCTATCCCGGGACCGTCGCCGACAACTCGATCGGACTCCTTTCGCTCCGGTCCGCCGGGGCGGATTCGCCCTGGCAACCGTCTATCGTCGCACCACCCCGTGGGCTGACGCCCGGCGCACTACCTCCCCGGAAAAAAGAATCCCGATGCCTCTGTCATTTTTTCAGCGCCGATCCTGAAAGATAGATGGCAGGCAACGAGCTGCCGCGTGAAAGGCCAACCATGGAGCACGCACCCACAACGAAGAGCGGGACGGGTCGGGTGACCCCCGACCATGACCGGATGGATCCGGCCTTACGGTCGGCCCTGGACCAACTGCTCACCACCGAAACCCTCGCCCAACTCCTCAACGCCGTGCGAGCGAAGCACCCGACGCTCTCCGAGGACGAGGCTGAGGAATGGGTCCAGGAACAGGTGAGGTATTTCCTGGAGGAACGACTGTATCAGTACGATCCCAACCGGGGATCGCTGCGAAAGTGGCTGTTCCTGTGTGTGGTGTACTACCACAACCGGAGAGCGATTCCCGCGCACTGGGATCGGCGCCGCGAGGAGCTGGATGCGGAGCCGGATCAGGGCGCGACGCTGCCCGACCCGCGGCCGGGTCCGGAAGCGCAGGTGCTCCGGAACGCCGAGGCAGAGGACATCACCCGAATCTTCGAGGACTACCTGAAGCGGGTCCCGGAGAATCAGCGTGAGGCCCTCGTCGCCGTCTGGTGCGACGGGAAGTCGTATGCGGAGACCGCCGATCGGCTGGGTGTTCGGAGCAACACGATCCAGCAGTGGGTGTGTCGGGCGCGCCAGCGGATCTGGGAAGAGTATCGCAGTTGGGGAGGCTGCTGAGATGCGGAGGATGCGACACGACGGCCTGGACCCGGAGCGGCTCCGGGCGGAGGTGGCGGCCCACGCGGCCGAGGGTCACCTGACGGACGAGGAACTCTGCGCCCACGGCGGCGCCGGGGAGACGCCCGCGGCCGCGGATCGGGCGCGGCAACACCTGGAGGCCTGCGCGTTCTGCCGCGCGGAACTGGCCGAGACGCAGACGCGGATGGCGCCCTGGCGCGGGGCGGCGGGCGAGGAGCGACTCCGCAAGTTCACCGAGCGGGTGCGCGGGCGGGTGGGGCTGGCGCCGCAGCCTCGCCCGACGGTCCCCGGCGAGACGACGGAGCGGGCCGCTTCCCTCGCTACCGCGTCGGCGGTCCCCGCACCCGAGCCGCGCCCGGGCACCCTGGGCCGATACACCGCGTCGGCGTCGGCGGAACCGGCACCGGAGCCGCGCCGTTTCCCCATCACCCTGCGGCAGGAAGGGCGCTACGTGTACGGCGCGGTCACCCTTCCGGTCGAATGCACCCGGGTGCCGCTCTTCCTGCTGGCCGCCGGCGGAACCCGGCTGCCGCTTCGCACCGTGGCCGGGGCGGGGGCGAGCGGCGAGGAGCGCTGGGCGAGCCCGGACGGCTCGCTGACGGCGAGCCTGACCCACCATCCGACCGGAACGCTGGAGATCGTGCTGGAGGCGGAGCACGCAGCGCTGGCCGGACACCGCTTCGAGGTGGAGGCGGAGGGAGAGGCGCCGGCCGGGGCGCACTCTTAGTGACGATCGCGGGGGTTTCGCCAGTACGGACCCCCGTACCGGAGGAAAACCCCGTGGCGGCCGTTGAGACCCTCTCCCACCTGCTGGCGCGACCCCGGCCGAAGGAGCGCCCGGGCGCCTGGCTGCGGCTCACCGCCGCGGGCTCCGACTCCCCTGTCCGGCCGTTCTTCCCCGCGCTGGTGGGCGCGACGGCGGAACTACGTGCCGCAGGCAACGACACGCCGTTTGTAGACTGGCTGGACGCCCTCGACGAGTGGGAAGCGGCCTACGTCCGGAGCCAGGCGGACCCGCAGCAACACGTGCGGAGAGGCGCCCAGTTGGCGCGGCTCCGGCTACTCCTGGGCTGCGGCCGGGCGGTGGTGCGAGGCGTGGGCGCCCAGGACGCGGACCTTCTCGTCCTGGCGCGGGCCGTGCCCGGCATGGAGGAAGCGGCGCTGCGGGTCTGGCTCGCTCTGGTGGCCGAGGAAGGCGGGTTCGCCGTCACCGTCCCCGTGGCGTTCACCGACCGGGAGGAGAAGCAGGGGTTCGTGGGCGACCTCACCCTTCAGCTCTTTCCGGGCGGCGGCGGCCGGTTGTTCGCCCACCCGGAGGTGGAGCTGGCGCTCCCGGTGGAGCCGAGTTTCCGCCTGGCGATGGCGGATGCCTGGCAGGCCGCGCAGCGCCGGGCCCCCTCCGCGGGGCAGGAGGGCTGCTGGCTACTGCGGACCACCGACCCCCGCCTGGAGCACCTCCTCCAGCAGTCCTGCCACGGTCCTTCCGCCGGCCTGGCCGCGGCGCGCGGCTGGCTGTGCGCGCGGCGGAGCCAGGCGCCGGACCCCGGCGTGCTGGCCACGGGGAGCTGCTCGGCGGAGGGTCGGTCGGGCGCAGTGACGGCGGAGGGGGTGCAGGCCAAGGCGGCGGAGGCGCGGCGACTGGGCCGCATCCACACGTTCGCGGTCTGGGGGAAGGGCAACCTCGCCGCCGCAGAGACCGGGATCGGATTCGACACGGGCCGCATCCGGGCGGTCCCGGTGGCGGATCTCGACGAGTTGGCGCAGCTGACGGAGTGGCGCACCGACTATGGGCGTGGCGTGGGGGCGTACGCCAGCCGGCGCGCCGCCGAGCCCCCCGATATGGCGCGAACGTTCGGGACGACCAGCGTGTTCGTGGGGCGCGAGGCGCAACTGGCCCGGCTGGAGGAGGTGCTGCTGGCGGACGCTCCGCGGCCGACCGCCCTCTGCGCCGTGCATGGGATGCCCGGGATCGGCAAGTCCTACCTGGCCCACCACTTCGCCCGCCGGCACCGGGACGCCTTCCCCGGCGGCGTGGTGCTGCTGGCACCGCAGAGCGGGGCGTTTCCGGCGCCGGACGCGCTGATCGCGGAGGTCGCCGACCGCCTGGATCTGCCCGGCGGGGCGCACGTTTGGGGAGCGGTCCGCGCCCGGCTGCAGGCGCCGCGGACGCTCCTACTGGTGGAGAACGTGGACGATGCGGAGGCAGAACACCACGCCGGCGAGCTCGTGCGCCGCCTGGAAGGCTGCGCGCTACTCCTCACCGGCCGCCGGCGCGCGCCGTGCGTGGATGCCGGCTGCGTGCCCGTGGCCGTGGATGTGCTGCCCCTGGACCAGGCAGTGGAGTTACTGGAGCGGGAGCTGGGCGCGCCCGGTGCGCCCCGAGCCGAGTTGGAAGAGCTGGCGCACGACCTCGGCCGGCTGCCACTGGCGCTGCACCTGGCGGCGGGCGCAATCCGCGAATCCGGCGGGCTGATCGGGCCCCGGCTGTACCTGGAGGAGCTACGCCGGCACGGGCTGGACCGGGGCCCGCGGGGGGCGGACCTGGCCGTGGACCCGGAGGCGGCGCGAGCGAACCTGTACCGGAGCTTCGCGCTCTCCGAGCAGGTGCTGCGCGCGGCGTTGGGGGATCCGTCGCTGTGGGAGGCGTTCCGGATGCTGGGCCACGCGCCCGCCGCGGACTGCGGCCTCTCGCTGGGTGCGGCGCTCTGCGGCCTGGCGCAGGACCGGTTCCGCCTGCTGGCGGTGGAGGCGGCGGCGCTTTCCCTCCTGGCGGTGGAGGGGGAGAGCAGGGCGCCGCGGTTGCGCCTGCACCCGTTGCTGGCGGAGTACCTTCGGCGCCCGGAAGACGCGGCCCCGGTGGTGGAGCGGATGACGGGATGGTTCGTGCCGCGCCTCGGCACCCGGCCGGAGACGGACGAAGGCGCCGCCTGGAAGGAAGTCCATGCGGAGTGGGACGCGCTGCGCGCGTGGCTGCCTTGCGTCCCGGAGCCGGAGATCCCGGCGGTGGTGCGCGCCGGCACCTGGTACGCGGTGTGCAGCGGCCCGTTCGGCGCCTGGCAGGCGTTCTGTGAACGCGGCCTGTCGGGAAGCCCGGCGCCGGAGGTGCGCTCGGACCTGTTGTGGACACTGGGGCAGGCGGCCCGCAGCGCCGGGGATCCGGCCCGGGCGCTGACGGCGGCCTCGGAGAAACAGGAGATCGATCGACGGCGCGGGGCGCCCCGGGAGGCCGCCCTGGCCGCCGGGCTCCGGGCGGACATCCTGGAGGCGCGGGGGGACCTGGACGGGGCGCTGCGCATCCGGCGCGAAGAGGAATTGCCGGTCTACGAGCGGCTGGGGGACATGCGGTCGCGGGCGCTCACGCAGGGTCGTATCGCGGACATCCTCCAGACGCGGGGGGACCTGGACGGGGCGCTGCGCATCCGGCGCGAAGACTGCTTGCCGGTCTACGAGCGGCTGGGGGACGTGCGGGAGCGGGCGATCACGCAGGGCCAGATCGCGGACATCCTTATGGCGCGGGGGGACCTGGACGGGGCGCTGCGCATCCGGCGCGACGAGGAATTGCCGGTCTACGAGCGGCTGGGGGACGTGCGGAATCGGGCGATCACGCAGGGCAAGATCGCGGACATCCTTATGGCGCGGGGGGACCTGGACGGGGCGATCCGGATCTATCAGACCGAGGTGCTGCCCGTGCTTGAGCGGCTGGGGAATGCGCGGTGGCTGGTTACCGATCGTCACTCCCTGTCACGGTATCTCTTGCAGCGCAATCGACCTGGGGACCGGGAGGAAGCGGAGCGGCTCCTGGAGCTGGCGCTGGCGGCGGCGGAGGAGATGCGGATCCCGGAGGCGGGGCAGATCCGGGCCATCCGGGAACGGGCGGGATTCGCGGAGGGAGCGTCGGCCCCGCAGCAAGCCGAGCAGCGTCGTCGGTGGCGGTTGCCGTGGTCCCGGTGGTAGGGTCGCAGGTTTCGCGGGTCCCCCGGCCGAAGTCCACCGCAGAGGGCGCAGAGGGGCGCAGAGAGAGCCGGTAGAATTCGCCGCCGCGCGCCGTGAATCGGCCTGCGCTCCGCCCTGCTCCTGGCTCGTTGGGTCGCCGCAAGCGGGGCTCTGCTCCCTCCGGTTGAGGGGCGCGGGGGAGGCGCACAGGTCCGTTCTCTGCCGTCTCTCTGCGTCTCTCTGCGTCCTTTGCGGTGGATTTCCGGGGGTCGGGCGGTGCCGGTGTTCGGGTGGTCCACATTCCGGTCGCCAGGCCCTCGTCCGCATCGCCGCCCCGAGAGGATATCGTCGGGGCTACTGCCAGTGAAGTCCACAGAAGGGACTGGTGGACCGGTGGAGCCTGGTTCCTCGCCCGCGCCCTGGAACCGGCCGAAGGGGAGCCCCGCCTCTGGCGACCCAGGGAGCCAGAGGTAGGGCGCACTGCAGGCCGGTAGAGGGGCTCCGCGCCGGCTGTCCCCAGTCCGTGCAGACGGACTTCGTGTCACAGAACGGCGGCTTGAGCCCCGGTGGCAGAGCGGCGTGGGAAAGGCTCAGCCCGCGCCGCCTACCCCCTCTTTGACGGAAGCCAACCCCGGAAGAGTCACACCGCGAACCTCGTCCGGGGCGGGTTCAGGGAACGATGTCCCCCCAGAGGGCCGCCGTCACAAACTGTCCGAGGTGCCCGACGTTGCTGGTGGCAATGAGGACCTCTGTATCGGGCACCCGCAATGTGAGTGCTTGAGCGGCAATGAGTACGTCACAATCCAGTTCCTTTGGATCGGCGGTGGGCGTCCCTCGCCCAGACCTGAATTTTCTGGATGGACGGCAGTCTGAGTGGACTGGCCAGCAGTCCGAGGGGAGTCGTGTCGAGCACAATGATACGCGTCAAGGGAAGGATGCCTCCGACGTGTGATGTTGCCCTCCCAGCGCGGCCATCAAGTCATCCAGTTCCGCCTGGGCGAGGCGGAGTTGCTCGGGGTCTGTGATCGGGTCTTCGTCCTGCCACTTTCGCAGAAGAGCGAGTGTTCTGGAATCCTCTTCGGCAGTGGGGAGACGAAACGGTGGAGGCACGATCCCCCCACCGTTTCAGTACCCCACCCCGTATCCCTGGGAGGCGAGCCGCGCCTCCGCACCTGGCGACGATCCGGGTCTTCTTCGTCATCAGGGCTGGAGAAGCTGGCAACGGGGGTGCCGACCTGCGCTGCATTCCGGGCCGTGCGACTGCGTCGCGTGGCCCTCCATTCCGCTTCGGTCGGCAGCCGTTGTGGGAACAACGGCACTCCCAGGGAACCGCGCAGAATTAATCCTCCCGTCAGGCGGGGACCACTCCCGGGATGGTCACGAACCACTTCCCCAGTGCCGGGAGACGCTCGATCTGCGT
>SYMT01000247.1 GCA_005805375.1 Actinomycetota bacterium | reverse complement strand
GGTCGGCAGCGAAATCGCCACCATCGAGACGCCGAGCACGCTGCGATCCAGCCGGCTGCCGCGTGCCCGCGCTGTGAGCATGCCGAGAGGAACGCCCACGAGCACCCACACCGCCAGGGTGCCCGCGGTAAGACCGAGCGTCACCGGAAGCCGGGCGATGATGGCATCAGCCACGCGCTCCCTGGTGACGAACGAGCGCCCGAGATCGCCGCGGGCGGCACGGCCGGCGAATCGGAGGTATTGCTGCCAGAGCGGGTCGTCCAGTCCCAATTCGCGCCGCACCCGTTCGCGTGTAGCCGCGTCCGTCTGTGGTCCGAGGAACGCGGCAGTCGGGTCGGCAGGGACCGAGTGTGCCAGCAGGAACACGATCAGCGAGGTGCCCAGCAGGGTCAGCGCGCCGGCGAGCACCCGGCGACACATTACCCCAACAGTCGCACGCACGGCAAGCATGAGGGGGCGGAGTGTGCTCATGGCGGAGCCCGGCGTGAGGAAACCGCCGACAACGAATTCTGCGGCGGGCTCCCCGCCGGCGCTGCGCGGACGTGAGGACGGGGCACATCCACTGACCAGCGTTCGAACCGGGCAGGCCAGACCGGATGGGGCGCCACTCCGCGAATCCAGGGCTGGCACAGCAAGTGCAGAGTAGGGTGGAGCAGGAAGATCCAGGGGGCGTCGGCCACCACCTGCTGTTCGGCCTCCTGATAGAGCTGGAACCGGCGCGCGGCATTGGTCTCGCTCGCTGCCTCCCGGAACATCTTGTTCACGTTGGGATTGGAATAGAACGCCGCATTGTTGCCGTGTTCGTCCGTCAGCCGGTCGCCGTTCAAGAGCACGTCGAGGAAATCGGCGGGATCCGGATAGTCCTGGAACCAGGCACTGATCGCCATCGGTACGGTGCGCCGCTTTGCCACCGCATCGTTGAAGATCGAGAACGCAACCGGCTTCAACTCGACCCGCACTCCCACTTCGGCGAGTTCCTGCTGCAGCGCCTCCGCCAGCCGCTGCGCCTGCTGGTCGTCCACATTGATCCACAGAGGCACAGAGAAGCCGCTCGGAAATCCGGACGCGCTGAGGAGGGACCGGGCGCGGGCGCGGTCAAGCCGGTAGCCCCGGAGGCGGGGGTTGTAGCCCGGCATGTTCGGCGGAAGCACACCCCGGGCCACCACTCCACGTCCGTTCACGACCGAAAGCAGGCGGTCCCGATCAACCGCGTAGTTCAGCGCCTGTCGCACCCGCGCATCCTGAAAGGGAGCCATCTCCACGTTCAATGCCACGTAGCGTACCGCGTTGCTCGGATTGGTGACGACGCACCGCCTCAGTTCGGGGGTGCGCATCACGCGTCCGAAGTCCGGGGTGGCGATTTCGGCAAGGTAGTCCAGTTCACCCCGTTCAAACATCATCGCCTGCAGCAGCGCGTCCGGCCCGATCTGCATCCGCACTTCGCGAAGCGGCGGCGCCTGCTCCCAATAGCGGGGATTTCGCGTGAACCGGAGGCGAGTGCTGCGTACCCACTCGGTGAGCAAGAAGGGTCCGGTGCCGAGGGGCCGGCGCCCGAAGTCTTCTCCTGCCGCCTCCACCCCTTCCCGCGCCACCACGTAGGCGAACGGCATTGCCAGCACCTGCCGGAATGCCAGGTCCGGGTTCTTCAGACGGATTCGGAGCGTGGCTCGATCCACGGCCTCCAGGCCCACGACGTGGCGCGGCTCCGATGGAGCGTGCTTCCCGGCATCGTCGGGTGCACCCGCATCCTTCTCCCGGGCCGCCACGTATTCCGGCGCGCCGAGGATGTTCTGGAAGAACCCCTGACCGGGTGACTTGGTCGCGGGATTGAGCAGCCGCTCCAGCGTGTAGACGAAGTCGGACGCGTCCACTTGACGGCCGTTGGCGAACCGCACGCCCGGGCGGAGCCGAAACGTGAGAGTGCGGCCGTCCGAAGACATGGTTGGCAGTTCGGCGGCGAGCCAGGGAATGAGATTCGTCCCGGAATCATAGTCGAGCAGACCCTGGTAGAGCAGGCGAACGAGAGGCCAGGAAACCAGATCGTACGAGATGGCGGGATCGAGTGACTGGACATCGGTACGGGCGGCCAAACGCAACGTTTGCGGGATGGGCCTGGAGGTGGGCGACGCGCTGCCCGTACACCCGGAACCGCCTGCGCAGGCAATGACTGCAGCGCACGCCAGTATCGGGTTACGGATGCCTGGTTTCGAGACCATCCTTGCCCAGGGGCTCGGACCGGCGGGCCGGCGGAACGGCGGTGTCGCGATGCCGGCAAGATGCCGGCGGTCCCGGGGGGCGATGGTGCTCATGGCGAGCCCCGGTGAGGGTCGTGCAGTCCCTGACCCAGGAGATTGAAGGCAGTGACCGTGAGCACGACCGCCAGACCGGGAGGGAGGACGATCCAGGGCGCGACCAGCAGGTAGGCCTGCCCTTCGGCAATCATCCCTCCCCACGAGGGTGCGGGCGGAGGGATTCCCACTCCCAGATAGCTGAGACCGGCTTCGAGCCCAATCGTGCCGGCCATGTTGAGCGCGGCGAACGTCACGAGCGCGGGGAGTACGTTCGGCAGCAGGTGACGGCGCAGCACCCATCCGGCGCCGGAACCCAGCGCTCGGGCTGCCTGCACGAATTCGCGCTCCCGCAGCAGCAATGTCTGACCACGCACCACCCGCGCGAACCCGGTCCAACTCACGGCTGCCAGGACAAACACCACGCTGGCCCCGCCTCGCTCCAGCCGGAAATCCAGAAAGTGGAACGGTAAGCTTTCCGGATGCATATGCACCACGCGGCCGTCCATCAACCCGGCCAGCGTCAACGCAAGCAGCAAGGTCGGGATGGTCATCACCACCTCGGTCAGGCGCATCAGGCACTGGTCCGCTCGCCCGCCCAGATACCCCGACGGCATCCCGATGAGCAGACCTACGACCGCCGCTACCGCCGTAGCCGCAAGCGCAATACCGAGCGAGAGACGGGAACCGACTAGAACTCGACTGAGCACGTCCCGCCCCAGGCTGTCACAGCCCAGAGGAAAGCGGGGGGAGGGGCCGACCGGCATTCCTTCCCGGTCCAGGCCGGCCGCGAACTGTGTTTCCGGCCGGTGCGGGGTTAGCAGCGGTCCGATGCCGCCCACGAGGACCAGGAACAGAGCAATCAAAGCAATGCGTGTGGACATGGGGCTCGGTCTGGATGCTACCGTTCGACCTCAACATCCACCACCTCGTGCGTCCAGGGATTCAGGAGCACATCAGCGGCGAGCGCTCCGAGCCGCAATTGCACGCCCCAACAGAATCCCCCCGGCGGTGCGGACCCGATGCGCGGGGAGCGGGTGAGGAGCGCTGGACGAATCTCATCTACCGGCAACTCTATGTTCATCCCGTACCGGCTGCGCAGGTAGTCCTGCGCCCGCATCAGCGCCAACTGCCGGGACACCAGCAAGCCCAGTACCAACGCACCGAGCACAAAACCGCCGGCCGCCGCGCAATGCGTGACCAGTTTCGAGTTTCGTATCCCAGGTGGCAGTTTCGTCCCCGCCATTGTCTTGTTTGGCACCTGCGGGGCCGCGGGGCTCCCAGGCCCCGCGGCACCATCTCGAAAGTTCCGGATCGCAGGATCGTCTGCCGATCATCCCGGCGGGCCGACAGATCCGCCGGACCGCGCTCTTCCCCCGACGGGGACGATCTCCCCGCAGCCGCTATCGGTTCATGGGAATGCGCGCGGAGGGGTCATCTTCCAGCCCTCCCCGCTCAGGGCGCGCAAGAACGCCACAATGTCCTGCTTCTCCTCTGCGGTGAGCCGAAGTGGCTTTAGTCGCTGGTCCAGATGCGGGTTCTTGATCCCCCCCTTGTCGTAATGCTCGACGACTTCCTCGAGCGTCTTGAAGCTGCCGTCGTGCATATACGGGGCGGTGTGCTCGATTTCCCGCAGCGTCGGCGTCTTGAACGCGCCGCGATCCTCGACGACCCGGGTGACGTTGTGGCGACCCAGGTCCGGTTCCGGGCGATCCATGCCGATGCCGATGTTCACATAGGAGCCATCGGTGAAGTTGAACCCGAGATGGCAGGCATCACACGCCGCCTTGCCGAAGAAGACTTTCATCCCGCTCACCTGCGAGGGGGTCATTGCTCGCTGGTTGCCGTTCTGATACCGATCGAACGGGGAATTCCCAGACAGCACGGTGCGTTCGAAGGTTGCAATCGCCTTTGCGACGTGATCCATCGTCAACTCGCTCGTGCCGAACGCTTCCTGGGAGAGGCGCACATAGCCGGGAATGCCGCGCAACTTGCCCACGACCGCCGCGTGGGCTGCCGCCCCGTCCTTCTCATTCGTCATCTCGATCGGGTTTGCGATCGGTCCCTTGGCCTGCTCTTCCAGCGACGCCGCGCGGCCATCCCAGAATTGGAAGAGGCTGTAAGCCCGGTTGACCACCGTCGGGGCGCTCCGCCCGCCCTTTTGCCCACCGATGCCGGTGGATACCGGCGCCTGATCCGTGAACCCCTTGTCCGGCGCGTGGCAACTGGCGCACGCCACTGTGTTGTCGGAAGACAGTCGCTTGTCAAAATAGAGCAGGCGTCCGAGTTCGACCTTCGCTTTTGAATACGGGTTGTCGTTGGGCCAGATGACCGGAGGTAGCCCGAGCGGTGGGCGCGGCGGCGTCTCCTTCTTGCTCTGGGCGAGTGCGCCTACGAGCGGCAGCAGCGCGACCGCCGTCGGCAGCAGATAGCGGTGAAGGGGGTTACCAGATTTGAGCATGCTCTCTTTGAGGAAGGTGGAGGGCGTCGGCGCAGCCTCGTCCGTCCTGGGTTGCGGGCGAGACGCCTACAACCCGGGGAGGACCAGGCGGGGAGAGACGCAGGGCTACTTCATGAAACCCTGAACATAGATGGCCTTCTGACCTTCGACTGCGGACATGGTGCCATGCACAGTCACCACATGGGCCATGTGCTCAATCGCGGCGGCGCGGAAGGCGGTGAGGCCGTCCCGGCGCTGATCGTGCTCTTCGTCCATCAGCAGGTAGATCGTGCCGTCCTTAGTGAGAAGGCCCACCGGCTGGCCATTGCGGGCACACTTCTGGCCGCAGTCCCGGTGCTTGTCGCCATGTTTGCCCACCTGCAGGTAGCAGGAATAGTCAATGATCTCGCCCACCATGGTGGTCGGCTTGCCCTTCAGCGGCTTGCCCATGATGGAAGAAGTCAGCGTAGTCTGGCTCCAGGGCTGCTCGGCCGTGGACATCTTGCCCATTTCGCCGGCGGGTGCATCAAAGGTCCCCTTGCTCGGGGGCGACCAGTCAGGGAAAAGAATTCCCTTGCCGGCGGCCAGGGACACGGATCCGGCGATGGCGAGCGCCAGGGCTCCCAGGGCCAGAGGTTTCAGCGTCATCCGGGTGCTCCTTGTTCGAGAGTGCGATTGCTGTTTCTGCGGGGACCCCGGATCGGCTGCGATCCGGGCGACACCCGAGGGGGACAGGCAGGTGACCTGTCCGGTAGGTGAGAGTTCGATGGATGGACCCGAGTTTCCCGGATCTCGTTCCCTCGGAGGGAATTCTAACCGTTCTTGAGCCAGGGAGCGTCGTCATCCGCCGATTCGTACACTTCCGGACCCAGCGGCTCGGGCCGAAAGCCGAGGACGTCCTGGCAAAACTCGGGCCACCACTCGTGCTGCGCCGTCTCCACTGCGCCTTCGAGCCCGCGCCGCCGCCGGACGGCCATCACGCGCGCGAAGGCGTCGCGGCCAAGGCGCTCGGCTTCGTCGCGGCCCCCCACCTCACGCACCAGCCACCGTTGGCCGATATGTACGTGCAGCACTTCGTCTGCCCAGTCGTAATCCATGAAGAGGCGCGACAGGGGGTCGCCGCTGTCGCATGCCGTGCGCCACTCGTAGGCTTTGCCTGTCGTGCTCGGCATCAGACCCTGCTCGATCCAGTACAGGGTCGCGTGGGCTTCACGCGCGGTGGCAAGCTGGTTGAGGCCCAATGAGAACCCGATGTTCAGCGGGACCCGCGTGAAGTCCACCCCGCGCTGCACCAACCAGGCCTGACCCATCATGCTGTGCCGCGCCTCGTCCCAGATCTGCCGGCACATGTCCGCGGTGTAACCCCAGGGACGCGGGCGCCCTGCCGCCTCCGCTTCCCGCCGCGCTCGCCAGACGATGGCGGCCATCATTTCGGGCACATCCATCTCCAGCAGCCGTTTGCAGACCAGCGCCAGATTCCGCTCCTCCGCCGGGCGCTCCCGCTGGGCGTAGATCCAGTGCGGCGGGAAGTGGTAATTGTGGCTCTCGAATCGGGCATCCCGGCGCGGCGACCAGTCCGGTTCAAACGGACGGGTCGCCCGCGGCGGCGGCAACGCCGAGTTTCCCGTTTCGCCCTTCGGGTTCGTGAGTGCGGGTTCACCCTCGGGTGCATCCTCGGACAGCCTGGACTCCGCGAGGCCGGGGGCGAGTTGCTCCCGATCGCCGGGGGAAGCGGGAGCCGCGAACCGCCCCGGTCGAAACTCCGCGGCATCGCCGTAGGCATCCAGGTGTGCAGCCCAGGCGTCCGCCTCCCGCCGGGCGGCCTCGGTATCCAGCAGCTCTGCCAGAGCCGCTCGCCCCCACTCCAGCATCTCCTCTTCTTCCTGGATCATGAAACGCAGCAGCCGCCGCGTGGGGTGATCCACCAGGGGGTGAGTCTGCGCGAGATGCTCCCGATACGCGTCCAGGAGCGCCGGTTTGATGCAGCGATAGAGCGCCGTGAGCAGTTCCACAGTGGTGTGGCTGTGGAAGGCTTCGTCCAGCCAGGTGTCGAGCGAGGCATCCGGCGCCCGGTGAAAATTGTGCGGGGGATGGCGCAGTTCCGCCACCCGTTCCTGCAGCCAGCGCGCATGCTCCGCTGCCAGCCAGACGTGCAGGCAGAGCCCTCCTTTGACCTCCCACTCCGGTGTGGAGGCGAGGCGTGACAGGATCAGATCCGCCAGCCGCGTCTCCACCCAATTGAAACGCTTCAGTCGCCGGACGTTCTCCTCGACGGAGTACCCGCCCGTTCCGACCGTCGCGTAGGTGCAGACACCGGCGAATTCGGGGACGCCCGCGTGCGGTCGAGGGGCAGACGGCGATGTGGGGAACTCGGTGCGGTTGTCCATTTCGGTGCGCCTCCTGACCGGCGTAAGGGAGACCACAGCATCCGGGCTTCTGTTGGCGCTGTCCCCACCAGGAACCTCCCCGCAGACCCGGCTGGCGCGAAGCAACCCGTGCCAGACAATCCTCCGACGGAGTGACTGCACGCCGCCGTTAACGTTCTAATACAACTGAACCCCTGAGTGCTCGCCCTCGTCGTCGTCCTCGAACTCGCCCTACGACGAGGACGACGAGGACCCACACCATGAAACCCCACATTCCCCTCACCCTCACCCTGTGTCTCGGGCTTGGCGGCGCGGCAGTGGCCGGCGACAACCCGCGGATCACGTTGTCGCTGCGGAACGCTACGCTGTCCCAGGCTCTGGTGGAACTCGGGCGCGTATCCGGCGTGCGCTTCTCCGTCGAAGGGGATTTGCGCCGCCGGGCCGGGCCGGCCCCGCCGCGTGACATCGCACCGCCCGCGGCGCCTGGAGAAGATCCATCGCGACCGGAATTGCGGCTGAGTTTTGTGTGGAATCAGGTGCCGCTGGCGCAGGCGATGCGGGAACTCGCCGCCGGGTATGGGGTCGTCCCGGGTCGGGAGGGTTCCGGCGTTTATGTGTTTCGACGGGGTGAACCCGTACCGCCCCTGCGTCCCGAGACCGGGTTCGTGCGGCAGGGCCTGGCGGTGTATCCGGCCGGGATGCAGCTTTCGCGCAATCTATCGGCGAGCGCCGGCAGCCCACCGGGGGCCACCGCTGTCGGCGGCCTATTGCAATTGACCCTCCGCGCGGTGCTGCCCGGCGGCGAAGGCGCCAGCCTGACCGGGGTGGACAACCTGTGTGCATTGGATGACCGGGGGAATCTCCTGGGGCCGTTCCGCTCTCCGTTCGGCCCGAGTGGGGCGGGCACTTTGCGGGAGAAAACTCTGTTTCCCGACGAGTGGCAGGGCCCGGGGTGGCTGCCGGCCCCGGCTGTCGGCAGCACCCGTCTGCTCTGGGTCGAGGGCGACCTGTTCCGGCCGGCGTCGGAGCGGCAGGAGGTGGTGGAACTCGAGTTGCCTCCGGCTGGAAAGGCCGTCCGCCGCGAATTCCCGGGTGGCGCAGCGATGATCGTGACGCGGCGGCCCGCGCCACCCGAGGCACTTGATGAGCCGAATGATCTCCCCGTGCCCCCGGCTCCGCCCGAAATGCAGTACGACTCGCTGCGCGTCACACTGATCCAGCCGGAATCCGGCGGGCGCCGGATCATGTTTCGTCCCGGCGGGCGGCTGGGATCCTCGCTGATTCTCCTGGACGCCGCCGGCCGCCCGCTCGCGTCATCCGGGTCGCGGACCTCGACCCACGGGGAAACGATGCGGGGACAGACCCGCGAGACGTGCGACGTTCGGGTCGGCGACGCGATCCGGCTCACGCGGCGGTTGCGCATCACCGTTATCATCGCCGACCCGCCGCAGGTGTTCGCGCGCTTTCGCCTCGAGCAGTTGCCGTTGCCGGGGTCCGAGAAGGTAGAAGGTCGAAGGTAGAAATGGACCTACTCAAGCAGATCCGGATGTTGATCGCCCTGCTTGTGCTCGCGTGCCTGCTCGGGGCGGAGCCGGCGCGGGCGGAGAATCCACGGATCACCTTACGGGTGCAGGAGGTCTCGCTGGACGCAGTGCTGCGCGAATTGCAACGGGTGTCGTTCGTGCGGCTGAGGAACGCGGCCCCCCGCCCCTCACCGGGCGCGACGCCACCCCGCCCCGCCCCGTGGTTGGAGCGCGCCTCGTTTGACTGGCGCGATGTGCCCCTGTCGCGGGCGCTGCGCGAGGTCGCCGCCCGCTTCGGCGTCGCGCCTGTTGGAGGGGGCGACGAGCTTCAATTCTATCCTCGGTCCGTTCGGGCCGCCGGGCCGGAGCCGCGTCCCGTACGGCAGGGTGAGGTGAACCTGACCGTGGTCGGCCTCCAGCGCTATGAGCAGTTCACCCGGCGTTTGCTCGACCCCGACGCGGCAGGCAGCAGGAACGCCTCGTCACACGCGGTGACCCTGCGAGTGCACTGGGAAGACGGCGATGCCTCCGATCTGGCGGGCATCGCGAACGTGCGGGCCACCGACGGAAACGGGCGCACTGTGACGGGAACCGCTGCGGCGGGCTACTTCTTCGGTGGGTTCCCGGACGAGACGCAGTTCCAACTCTCCTTTCCCGCCCTCACGGCAGGGACCACGAAGCTCGCCGTCGTGGAGGGGGAACTGCTGCGCTATCCGCCGCGGCGCCGCCGCCGGCTGCAGGTGCCCGTGCCCCTCGCCGAGGCAGTCGTGCAAGTCCCCGTCGAGCCGGACTTGCTCTTCGCGGTGTCCCGCTTTCGGGAGGAGGAGTTCGCTGTCGAAGAGAATACCGCCGTGGGAACTCCGGAAGGAAACGCCTTCACATCGCACCGGTTCACGCTGCGCGCCCGCACCTATCAGCGCAACAACGCCGCGGAGCGGTGGGCCTGGAAGGGGCGGGGGGGAGGGCGGCAGCGGACCGGCGACCTGCAGCCCTATTTGAAAGGGGCGTCCGGCCGACTCTACCCCTGGAGCAACAGCGAGGGAGCGGGATACAGTGATGCCATTTGGGGCGAAGTAGACTATGCGCTCACGTTTACCGACATCCCGGAGCCGGTGGTTGCCGTCATCTGGGACCTGGAAGAGCGCCCGCAGCCGCAGCGGTGGATGCGCTTCAAGCTGCAAAATCTGATCCTGCCTTCCCCGGCATCCGCCGCTGCCGCCCCCGTCTACGTCACCCTGCCGCCGCCGCCGGAGGGGAATGGCGCCGCGCCCGCACCCTATCACCAACCGGGCGGCGGCGGCCTCCGGTTCGCGGTGTCGCCACCGCCGGGCAGCTTTCCCGGCGGCAGCGTGCTGCTTGGCCTCGGCCGACAGACCGCCCAGGACTACGACCTGCTCTCGTGGACCGAAGTTGCGGTTGGGGCAGAAGGCACGGTGACCCTCCCGGATCTCGCACCGGGCCGCTACCGGGTGGTACGCGCCTACCGAGACGGTCCGAACCCCGACGGGAGGTCAACAACCCGGTTGCCCGGCCACTGGCGGAATGCAGTCGTGGAGGTCACAGTGCGCACGGGAGAGAAGACGGCGCTGCTACCCCTCCGCTGGGAAGGGCAAAAGTAGCGGGGAGTTTCAAGTTCCGAGTGCTGCCGAACTCGAAACTTGAAACCCTCCGGGGACGAGCACGAGGGCATGGCCGGGAGCGCCGACATCCGCGTTGCCTCCCGGTCCCGTGTCGAAGACGAGGATGAGGACCAGATTGGAGGTGGCGACCACCAGCGTCGTCGGTGGTAGCACCGTCCCATTGGCTTCATCCGTCCCATCCGGCGGATCCGACCGATCGCCGGCAATGACGATGACGATCCCACAACGCGATTCTCGAGACTGGAACAGCGATGCGACCAATTCAGTGGTGGACAGGCATCCTCGTCGGCTGCCTCCTGGGGGCGGTGGCTGGGCGGGCGGACAACCCGCCGGTGACTCTGCGTCTTGACCGGGCTACGCTTCCGGAAGCCGTCGCCGCTCTGTCGCGCGCCTCCGGCGTGACGCTGCGCGTGGATGAAGAGGAGATTGCCCGGGACAGACAGTCTCTGACCGAACGGGTCAGTTTCGTCTGGGACGGAGTACCACTGGCCCAAACGATGCGGGACCTGAGCCGGCAGTTCCGCGTGCAGCCGCGCCGTGCCGGGGACACGTTTGTCTTCGGCACGGCGGTTCCCGTTCGGCCCTCTCCGGACGGCGCCTGGCGGAGTTCCACGCGGAACGGCGTGCGCGTCGAAATCCGGCGGATCGTCCGCACGGAAGTCCGCCGCGGGGACGGCACGCAGGGCACGAGCGCGCGGGCTTCCGGGACCGATCGGCTTACCCTCATGTTCACCGTCACCCTGGCCGGGAGAGATGCAGACCAGGTGGCCGGCCTAGCGCACGTCACGGCTCGCGACGAGTTCGGCAACATCCTGGGTCCTCACACCACACTCTTCGCCGCCACCCCGGCCGAGGACCGCCTGACCCGATATCCGGACGAGTGGGAGTGCCTGTTACGACTGCCGGGACCTGACCCCCGTGCGCGTCGCCTCACCTGGCTGGAGGGGTTCCTCGTCGTGCGCGCCGATCCGAGCGACAAAGTGGATATGGGAGGGCGAGGCGCCCCATTCCGGACGGTAGGCGCCCCAGGTCGAAACGCGAAACCTGGGATTCGAAATCCTGTCAACAACAGCGAGCCCGAAACCCGAAGCCTGAGACTCGAAGCTCCGTTCCGGCTGGAGCAGGTGCCGCTGCCCGAGCAGCCTCGGTTGACAATTCCCGTGACCGTCGCCGCGCTCCCGCCCGACGACCTGGGACCGGGCGTTCCCCGCGGGCGGACCGCCACCCTGATCTGTCCCGTGCGCGTCGGGAACGCTCCTGCGCGGGACGGCGTCGTGGCGCTGGGTCTGGCTCGGCGGGAGGGGGCCGGCTGGGCTGCCGTCCGATGGGTAGAGCGCGAGGTGGATCCCGGTGGATGGGCCGCCGTGCAGGATCTGGAGCCCGGACGCTACCGGGTCCGGCGCACTTACATCACCGGGGCCGGCGCCGACGCGGTGAACGGCCCGGCGCCTCGCACGCCGGAGCGCTTCTCCCGCCCGGGAACACTGCTCGAGGTCGAACTCCGGGAAGGTCGCGAAGTGGTGCTCACCCCGCTCCGCGTCCCACGTCTGTCCGAGACGCCGGTGCAGCAGGGCAATGGGTCCCTCGTGACCCTGCAGCTCGAACGGGTGACGGCGACAGAGGCAGTGCAGGCGCTCCGTCGGTCTGCCGGCCCGCTGGTCCTGCTGGAGGACGAAGGGACAGCGTCGGCTTCCGCCGGGGGGGGCATGGGGCTCTCAGCGACACTTCCCCCGCCGTCTGCCGGGGCCCGCGCGAGTTTCCACTGGACAGGGGCGTCGCCGGCCGCGGCGGTGCGGGAACTGGCCGCTGCGTTCGACTATGATGTAGTCTCCATGCCGCCAGGCTATCTGCTTCGGTCCCGGCGGGCACGCGAGTGGACGGGGTGGCGCACCGTGCAGCACGGCCTGCACTTTTCCCTGCCTGGGGCCGGCTGGAGCCTGGCGGCGGCCCGCTCCTTCCGACGGGCGAATTTCACCAGGGACCTGGGACGCACACTGATGCTCGGACTCGGTGTCCACGAGCCCGGATTCGGCGCCGAGCGGATCGCGCGGGTCGAGGAGCTGCGGGTGCGGGTTGGCTCTGTCCGGGCCGGGGCGGGCGCGAGGGATCTCTCCTACCCACACACCGTGCGACGGAGCGAGGACGCCCCGCCGGGGCGCTGGGAGGGCCTGCTTTCCACTGACGCGCCCGATGTGCCCTCACCGCGCCTCGCCGGCCTGGAGGGGACTGTGGTGCTCTTCCGCCGTGTGCGGCCGCGGCGCATCGTAGCGACGGTCCCGCCGGGCGCCGCACCCGTGCTCCAGGCGGTAGCCCCGGACCTGGCCTTCGAATTCTCCCGACTGCCGGGTCTGGCGCGCCCCGAGTCGGAGACGAGCCGGGCCTCCGACGCACCGGTCCGCGGCCCGGAGCTGCGTCTGCGGATGCTCCAGGAAGTCCGTCCAGACGTCGAATGGGTGCTGCGGTCTACGCTTTCGCCGCGCCTCCTGCCCGTGGCGTTGGGGCGGTCGGGCCGCGTCTTCCTCCCCGACGTGCGGCAATCCCGCCCGCGCCGCACAGGGGAGCGGCTGACTGTCGAGCACGACCTGGTCTTTCCCGGCATGCAGGAGCCCCTGGAGCGGCTCGTCTGGGATTTGCTGGAGCGGGCCGACTCCACCCGTGCGGTCCCCTTTCGCCTGACGAATTTGCCCCTCCCGGCGCGCGTGGGGGTCCTGTTTCCCTCCGCCGGAGGGGCGGAGGAGAGCGATTCGCCAGCCATGCGCGGAGGCCGGTGGGACAACCGCGCTCCCAGCTTCCTTCTCCCCGCCCTGCCTGCTGGGACGCTGGCCTGCCGGGTGGACGTGCCCCGGGAGGACGGCAGTTCCGGTGTGCTCCGGGTTGGCCTGGCCCGGGTGGAGGGCGAGGTGTGGGAGCCGTTGACCTGGATCACTATCCCCGTCGCCACGGATGGGAACGTGCGCCTGCCGCCCCTCCGACCCGGCCGCTACCGCGTGATCCGCGTCTACCGTCTGCATCCTCGTGCCTCCGCTTCTCTACCCGCAGCCATCGCCGTCGGCCACTTTGAGCACGGCGAGGTCCTCGCCCGCGTCAAGCCGGGCCAGGTCACCCACCTGCCCCCGCTCCGCTGGATTCGAGAAAGTAACGGGAGGAGGTAACAATGGAAAAGAGGGAGTTGGGTGCGATTCCACCGTGGGCCGCGTGCGGCTTCCAGCAGAGCAGGATCCCGGTGGTGAAGATTACACGAATGGTGATCTCCGAGCGTGAAAAAGGGCCGCCAAAAGATGGTATTATGGAGGATCGAGAACGGAAGGCGTAGAGTCGGCCCTCAAGCATCGCTGCCACGGGATCGAAACTCGAGGACGATTCACGGACGACGACGACGATCTGTTGACTGCGAGCGCCTCCACGCGGTCCGATCCGTCCCGTCCGAGGACGACAATTCGAGGATGATCTCAGGGCTCGAAATCCGAAACCATCCCCGCTCCCGGAGAAATTCACACGATGCGCCGCCTGCTATTGCTGTTCGGTCTCGGCCTGGTCGCTCTGGGACCCGCCCGCGCCGCCAACCCGAAACTCACCCTCACAGTGCAGAATGCGACACTGGCACAGGCGGTGGAGGCGCTGGGCCGGGCAGCCGGGGTGAAGCTCACCGCGTACCAGCCCGGCGCACGTCCGAACGCCCCCGAGGTGGCGCCGGCGCCCGCCACCAACGAGCCACGCGCCAGTTTTGAGTGGAAGGGAAGCACCCTCGCGCGCGCTATGCGGGACATTGCCGCGCAGTTCCATGTGCGACCGGGTCGGACACCGGATGGATACACGTTCTACCCTTCTACTGAGCCTCCGCCCGGACCCCAACGGGCCATCCCGGCCTACAACAAGGCGGGGATCCGTGTGGAGCCGACTTCCATCTCCATCTCGGACTTCCGCACCGTGCAATTCGAGAACGGCGGCATCGGGACCTCCGGAAACGGCGGGCTCTCGATGTCTCTGAGGGTGGAACTGGCGGAGGGGGATGGTGCCGCGTTGGCAGGGTTCCGCAATGTCTCCGCCCGCGATGATCTGGGCAATGTCCTGACCCGGCCGGAACAGGAGGGCGGGGGCGGGTTCTACTTTGGCGGAGGTCCTAGCGGGCAATACCCGGACGAGTGGCGGGGGCATCTTTCCCTCCCCGACGTGCATCCGAAGGCGACGCGCCTCACCTGGCTCGAAGGCGATCTGATGGCCTATACCCGCGTGCGTCCGTTCCGGGTAGAGTTGCCCGTCCCGGCTCCCGGCAAGAGCGTGCGGCGCGACGTCACCCCGAATTTGATCCTGCATCTGTCCCGTTTCCAGGCTGCGGCTCCCGCCGCGCAAGAGGAACCGGAGGAGGAAGACCAGAACCTGCCGGTCGCAGTGGGACGGGGGCGGCCGGCGCAGCCGGGGCCGCGCGTGCGGGTGCGCGTCTACGTGCGCCGCGGCGAGGACGGCGCAATCATCGCGGCCGAGGGCAGCTATCGGGGATCCGGCTTGCCGCCGTTGGCGGTAAACGCCGCCGGTAAGACCTTCGTTTCGAGCCAGTTCGACGGCGCCAGCGGGAGCGGAAACGGCGAGTGGTTCATGACCGAAACCACTGTGATGTACCCCGGCATGACTGACCCACCGGTGCGCTTCGTCTGGGACCTGGTCGAACGCGGCAAGCCCGCGAAACTCTGCACCTTCCGCATCACCGACATCCCACTGCCCGACGCCGGTGGTCTCGTACTGCGGCAGGCCCCCCGCCGCGCAGCGCCGCCGCCGGTCCGCCCTGCTGCTCCCTCGGACGCCGAGGAGCCGCCGCCGCATCCGTTCTACCAGAAGGGCGGAGGGAACCTCACGACTCGCGTTACACTGCTGGACCAGGTGGCGCCGGGAGGCG
>SYMT01000246.1 GCA_005805375.1 Actinomycetota bacterium | reverse complement strand
TTCGTGACCATCCCGGGAGTGGTCCCCGCCTGACGGGAGGATTAATTCTGCGCGGTTCCCTGAGTATAGCACTTCACTCTCCGGGTATGGATCAGCAGCGCGGCGGCGGAGCCCAGCGGGTTGCCGACGCAGCGCTGTGCCGGGCGGTCTCGCTTGTCGCCCAGGGATCTGTCCGTTTACCACGGCGGCGCGGACGGTGCGCGGGTTGTGCTTGCTCAGAGGGTGACGCAGGTGTTCCGCCTCGACCCGCCGGCGGTGCGGCACAATCGCACCGAGCAGCAATGAGTGTTCCCCACGGTCGGCCTTGCGGGCAAGCCATCGGAGTCGGAATCGATTTGGATAGTGCGATAGCGGGCGTGGAACTGCGGCACAGAGTCGGGTTTGGAACGCCGTGGGGAACCCCCCGACCTGTGCAGGAATGACGGGCGCCATCCGCTCGCTACTCAACCCCACCGAGTCGGAGATGCGCGTACGCATTGCCGACCCCGGGCGATGAACGGCGACGGGACCGGCACCGCCACCGCGAACAGAAAGCAGCCCAGGTGGGGATCGTCCGGCCCATGTGTGGTTTTTCCCACAGGGAACGCGTCGGGGGGCTCATAACAGGCGCCGGCTGCGCAGTCCACAACACGTCTGTGACCGCAGACGACTCGGCAGCGCCGGGCCGTCCGCCTGATGGCGACCCGACTGGTGCCCCCATTGCGGGAGGAGACCTGTGATGCACCGCTGGTTCTGGGGAATCTCTTTACTCGCGATTGTCGCGACTTCCGGCGGTATCCGCGCGGCGTCTGCGGAAGGCGAGACTTACCTCTACATCAAGGGAGTCCCATCGAATGGATTCCACGACGTCGTCGAGCGCTTCCGATTCAACCTGGACGGCACGATGCGATTTCTCGACCGAACCACCATCGGAGACGACACCAGCTACACCGGCTGGCCCGGGCAGACGATGACCTGCGCGAGAGGAAACGTCGCCCCGCCCGTGGTCGTGTCCGGTGGCATCCGGGGAATCACGGTTTTCACCGTGGGCCGGGACGGCGCGTTGCTCCGGGTCGGTGGCTCACCATTCACGGGCAGCCAACCCATCAGCGAAATCATGGGGGTCGCGGTGGTGCATCGGCGCAGCCGCACATTCGTCTATGGGGCAGAAACCGCCCGGGACCAAATTCGCGGCTTTGAACTGACCCAACTGGGAACGCTGGTTGAGCTGCCGAATTCGCCTTTTCCATCCGGCCCCTCGCCGTTCGCGCTCAGTGCTGGGGACACGTATCTGTTTGCTGCCGGTCAACGCCTGCAACAACCCGGGACGATCTCGACCTACCGGGTGATGCTTGACGGAACGCTCACGCCGCCGGACGGCTCCCCGTACTCATCGGGCACGACGGCGTTGACGCATGCGGTATCGGATCCGTCCGGCAGCTTCGTGTATGCCGGGGACCGTTTCCGGGCACGCATCTTCGGCTACCGGGCGAGTCACCCGAGCGGCGCGCTGACCGAGGTGAAGTTCCAGGGAATCCCCACCGGCACTTTCATCCCCAGCCGTGGAGTCGTCCAGGGATCCCTGGGCTTCGTGTTCGCACTGTCGGATGCGAGGACGCTTCCGGTGTTGAGCCTGCGACGTGACGCAACCGGACTCCTGCGGGTGCTCGGGGTTCCGATGCTGGCTGGGCTGCACCAGATCACCCAGGGGGCCCTCGAGCCCAACGAGGCATACCTCGTACTGATGGACGAGTTCGGCGGGTTCGTCAGTTCGCTCGCGATTAACCAGATGACCGGCGCCATGCGCCCGGTAAAGGACGTGAATCTGCCGCTCCGCGGGGTTACGGGTCTGTCGTTCGGGATTCCGTAGGATCAGACATCCACCGCTCAGCCCCAATCCCCGGTATGCCCCCTACAAGTGCGGGGTGCATACCGGGCGGTCCTGCGCCCCCTCAACCTAAACGAGCGTTCCGAATCGCCACCGCCGCTGAATTCTGGGTTCCCGCTCACTCGCTCGCACGGGCCACGTCAGGATCGTCCAGTGCGCGCACGGTGGTAAGCGAGCGGATCACCGAGTGGTCGGCGTAGCGCCAGACCACTTTCTTGTCTCGCGTCACCTCGAAGGCGTGGGCGCCTTTCCCCTCCTGGCCGCGGAGGAAGTTTCCCACCAGCAGGTTGCCGTTCTTCAGCGGTTGGATGCCTGCGATCCAGGTCAGGTTCAGGTCGGGCGCGTCTGTAGCTCCGAACTCCCACACGACCCGCTTGTCGGGCGTCACCTCAATGACCCGCTTCTGGGTGCCGCAGGAGACCAGCGTGTTGCCGTTCTTCAGGCGCAGCCCGTCGTTGACGTTTTCAATGCCGGTGAGTTCCCACACGAGCTTCCCCGAAGGATCCACCTCGCGAAGGGCCCCCTCGCCCTCGTGCGCAGCCAGAATGTTTCCGTTTGCCAGACGGTGGATGTTTCGTACCTGCAGGTGGTACCCCTCGACCGATGTCTGCAGGGGCGTCACATGCACCACCTTGCCCTCGCGGTTCACCTCCACCACCTGGCAGGGCCCCTGTTCGGCGACCAGAGTGTGGCCATTCCGCAGGCGACGGCAGCCCAGCACCTGCGGACATTTGCTCTCGTAGTTCCATACGACTCGGTGGTTACGGTCAATTTCCTGCACTCCGGTGGGCTTGCCGCCGTAGGCGTAGAGCACATGTCCGTTCGGCAGCACCTGGAAAATCACGGAGATGCTGGGAAAAGCATGCTCCCAGGTCAGCTTGCCCGACTCGTCCAACTGGATCAGCCGGTTCGGGCCCCTCCCGTACTCCGCCAGCATCAGACGGTGTTGTATGACGGGAGGGTCCGCCGCCGCACGGGCGAGGACAGACAGCAAGCAGAACCCCACCACCGCGCATCCGAGCACCAGGCCTGATCCCCTCATCCTTCACCCCTCCCATCCACCGGCGTCCTGTCCGCCATCAGAACGATGGTTCGGGCCCACTCGCCTTCATCCCTCTTCACCTCGATCGAGAGGAGAAGGTCGGCACGGCGGGTGACCTCCTCGCAGGGACGGGAAACTTGACGCACCCGCTCGCATGTTGGGAAGATTCTGATCATCAGATTCAGTTCACAGCAGGATTCTTGAATCACAGCGGCAAACGGATCCCGGGGAGGGCGGTATCAGCTCTCTTTCCTGACAATCACTGGAGGTCACACCTTTGCGACGACAACTCTTGATGTGCGCGATCACCACGGCGATCGCCGGAGCGGCTACTTTTGCCTGGACACGCTCTGTAGTGGCAGGATCCTCGTTCCTGCCCTCGAATGCCGCGCTTCGGCAAGCATTGGTCAATGCCCCCGCCGCAGGCGGGACGGCCGGCGGGCTGTTCAACGGCAGTCGAATGTGGGCCTCGGTGGTCAACCGCTCCGGCGAAGTGGTGACTACAGTCGTTTCCACTCCCGATCCCACTCAGGTCTGGCCGGGGAGCGAGGCGATCGCGAAGGCGAAAGCGTACACCGCGAACGCATTCAGCCTCGACTCGCTGGCTCTGTCCACCGCACGTCTCTACACGTTCACACAGCCGGGACACTCGCTCAACAGTCTGGGACAGTCAAATCCGTTCGATCCGCGACAGCTTTCCTTCGGCGCCAAGCAGGGAAATGATGACAAGGTTGCCGGTGGCATGATCTTCTTCGGCGGCGGCGTGCCGCTCTACAAGAACGGCAAGATCATCGGCGGCCTCGGAATCAGCGGCGACACCGCGTCGTGCGACCACGAAATCGCCAAGCGGGTGCGCAACCTCCTGGGGCTGAATCCGCCCGGCGGCGCGCTCGTGGATGACATTACGTATTCCTCAGCGGATGGCGCCTCGGTGTTCACCCACCCGCTGAGCCTGAATACCTTCCGCAACGGCGTTTTCATCGGCACCGAAGCGCCCGCCGCCGGGTATTAGTCCGGCACCGGTCGCCGGGCGAGGCGCCCGACCCGGCGGCGAGAGCCATCGGGGGGCGCGGCACTCCCAACAACTTCCGTGCTCCCCAACTTGGGGGGCACAACCTTCTTCAGGCAGGCAAGCTGGTCCGTCAACCCGCAGGGGTGAAATCACAGTCAGGGGTCCGGTACCTCACCACACCTCGCACGCCGCCGGGTGACTGTACCCGAGGCCGGCGGCGTGGGCACTGCGGTCGGCCACCTCTCCCGGGAACGCCGGCATCTTACCGGCTCGGGCGCGGGCGCCTCTCCGTTCGGCCGGAGAACCGTGCCCTCGAATTGGTCCTCAGCGGTGAACACCAGGATCGTGCCGCCGGATCAGCCGGTCGCCTCCTGAAACAGGGCGCAGACGGCGCCGGCCGGATCACGCACCACGCAAAAGCGCCCGTCGGCCAGACCGCGCGGACCGGCGACCACCTCCCCGCCCAGTTGCTTGCACCGGGCAATGCTCTCGTCGAGGTCGGCCACCGTGATGTAGACAAGCCACTGCGGCGGGATGTCCGCGTTCATCCCCCGCGCGTGGCAGATACCGGCGCCGCCCTCGTCCGAGCCGGGCGCTCCCATGCCGAAGTCCACATAGTCTCCCATATCGACCGGGGTCGCCTCCCACCCCACGACTGCCTGGTAGAAGTCACGCACCTCTGCGGCGTTCGCTACCGTCAGGTCGTGCCATACAATCGCTCCCACCTGTCCCACTGCCATATCGTTCTCCCTGAAGTCGCACCATGCGGGCCTTCCCGCCGCTCCGTCGGACAGGGCAATTGCCCATGCCCCCCCGCCGCCTTGTCCACTCCACCTGCCGCGGTCAAGAAACAACCCATCCGCCGCCCGCGCCCACATTACGAGCTTTGCTGGCGGGGCCCTGCGCGCTATTCCCCACCGGTGGCGAGGTGCATCACTCGTTCCTGAGTTGCGTGTTCACGAGAGAGTTCGCCGGCCAGTCGTCCCTCGTGCATCACCAGCACCCGATCACTCATCCCGAGCAGTTCGGGCAGTTCGCTCGAAATCATCAGAATGGCGGCTCCCCGAGCCACCAGGTCGTTCATCAATTCGTAGATCTCCACCTTCGACCCGACGTCAATCCCCCGGGTCGGCTCGTCGAAGATCAGCAGCGACGACTGAGTGAAGAGCCACTTCGCCAGCACGACCTTCTGTTGATTGCCTCCGGAGAGGTTCCGCACTTCCTGTTCGATCCCGGGCGTGCGGATGTGCAGGTCCGTCACGTAGCGCTCCGCCACTTCGCGCTCGCGCCGCCGGTGGATTACTCCCAGATGGGATAGTGCATCCAGGTTCGCCAGGGTAGTGTTCTCGCGCACTACCATGTTCAGAATCAGGCCAAGGGTCTTCCGGTCCTCCGGAACGAGCCCGATGCCCAGGCCGATCGCATCGCGGGGAGTCCTGGGCCGCACGGCACGGCCGCGCACCAGGATGTCGCCCCCATCCAGAGAATCGGCGCCGAAGATGGCCCGTGCCACTTCGGTGCGTCCCGCCCCCACCAGACCCCCGAGCCCGACGATTTCTCCCTGCCGCAGCGTGAAGCTGATGTCGTGAAACACGCCCCGACGCGTGAGATTGCGCACCTCCAGGAGCACCTCGCCGGGGGCGGTGGGGCGTTTGGGTATGCTCTCCCCGAGGGTGCGCCCGACCATCATCCGGATGATTTCGTCGCGGCTGGTCTCGGCTACCGGCTTCGTCCCCACCAGTTCGCCGTCGCGTAACACCGTCACACGATCACAGATCTCGAAGATCTCCTCCATCCGGTGGCTGATGTAGATGATGCCGACGCCGTTGGCCCGGAGGCTGCGAATCAGGGCGAAAAGGTTGTGCAACTCGTGGTCAGTCAGGGTGGCCGACGGCTCATCCATCGCGATGACCTTGCTGTTCCGAGAAGTGGCCTTTGCGATTTCCACCATCTGCTGCTGTGCGATGGAAAGCCGGCTCACCTCAGCGCGCACATCCAGCTTCACTCCGAGCGAATCCATCACGGCCTGAGCATCGCGGTAGAGCTTCCGGAAGTCAATGAATCCCGGGATACGGGCCGCCGGTTCCCGGCCGAGGTAGATGTTCTCCGCTGCGGAGAGATGCGGCACAAGATTGAACTCCTGGTAAATGATATTGATCCCCAGGTGCATCGCGTCTTGCGGGCCGTGTACCGCGATCGGCTGCCCCTCGAGCAGAATTTCCCCTCCGTCGCGCGCCTCGGCTCCCGCCAGAATCTTCATCAGAGTGGACTTGCCCGCCCCGTTCTCCCCGACGAGAGCGTGTACCTCTCCCGGGTGCAGGGCAAAGCTGACGTCATGCAAAGCGGTCACACCGGGATAGCGCTTACTGATGTTCCGCATCTCCAGGAGCGGAGTAGTCATTGATCGGCCTCCGATTAGGGTGTAGGGGGCGGGTGTAGGGTGTAGGGTGTGGGGTGTGGAGTGTGAGGTGTGGACGTAGAGGCGTGGGAGTGTCGGGGTGTAAGTGCGTAGGGGCCTGGGGACGAGGACAAGCCGGGCCCAACCCCGACACGACACCCGAACATCACCGCGGCACGGGTACCTGCTGGAACAGGGTGCGAAGTGCCTCGTCGGAGGTCAGTCCGTTGGCTTCCGCCTCGGGTTGGAGCACAATCCGATGGCGCAGAGCCGGGAGCGCCATTTCCTGCACGTCGTCTGGGGAGACATAGTCCCGCCCGCTCAGCGCTGCGGTCGCTTAGGACGCCAGCA
>SYMT01000245.1 GCA_005805375.1 Actinomycetota bacterium | reverse complement strand
GGAGTCCCGCAACTCCGGTTGCGGGGGCCCCGGCGCGTGCCCACGGGGGTGGTGCGGCGCTCGACGTCCACGCCCGCAATCGGAGTTGCGGGACTCCACATGGGGGGCTCCAGATCGCGTGGTTCTCCATCACGGGTCCACGGTGATCTCGGTGACGGCGATGGTCCACCCTTCGCGGGGGAAAGTCAGGAGTCCCGGTTCGCGTGGGACAGCGGCGGCGTCCTTCGCGGCCCCATCCTTCTCTCTGGGTGCGCCGGGGTTCTGGATCTGCACCGCGCGAGTCAGGGCCTGCACCAGGTGGTGGGCGAAGTCGGGGAGGTTCGGCTCGACGCCGGGGCCTTTCGCGCCCCTGAGGTCCGTGCTGCCGGGAAAGGGTCTGGCCAGTCCGGGGGGCAGAGCGACTGCGATGAGCAGCGTCTTGCCGAAGGGCCGCGTCGCTACCAGATCAAACGAACGGTCGTCGCCCGGGATCCAGCGGGTGGCGTCCGGCCTGACCGGGAGCACGTCTGTGTTCGGGTTGGGAATGAGCGCTCGCTGGTTTCCGGTAGGGCCGATCATGTAGAGGGCAGCCGCGCATGGCTGAGTCGTCTCGATCCAGACCTGGAACCTTTCCCCGTCCCGGTACCGGCGGTTGGGCCGGTCCACACCCACGCGAAGTTGGAACCCGGCCTGCGGACGCACGCGTACGAACTGGCGCAGGATCTGCACCGCCTGGAGTCTTTCTCGGACTGCGGTACGGAATTCTTCCGGGTTCCGACCCTCCACGGGCCAGGCAGTTCCTACTTCCGGCACCAGCAACTCCCCGCGCAGGTGCGTCGGCGTCTCCTCCACCACGTCCAGATCAACCAGGGACCCCACCGGCGCACGATCCCCGGGGCGGCGCGTGGGGGTGTCGTCGCTGACGCCGAAATCTACATCCGGGTCGCTGTCGCCTTTTTCCGGGCCACTGGCGAAGAGGTGGTGTGCCGTCGCGGCATCCGGGCGGCCCCGCAGGAGGACGCGCAGGCGAGTGATCCACGGCGGCGGCAGCGGCGGGGCGCTGATCGTGGGGAGCGCGCTCGGCCCCGCGATCAGCGCCAGCGGGCGGCGCCCCTGGTGCTCCGGCGCGAGTTGGGGTTCCTGGGCGCTCTGGCGGTCCCGGATCCGCTGTCGGGTGAGCGTACTCCAGTGTCCCAACGTCAGGGAGGTGCGACCGGGCGGGAGCGCCTCGGCCAGCGCGAGGGTGAACCGACTCACGGCTCTCCGCTGCCGCCGATCCACCCACAACGTCTCGGCGGGACGCTCCGCCGAGCACGCCGCGTACCGCACGTAAGGGAGGTCCTCGTCCCCCTTCACTCCTTCCTGCGCATTTGCGGTGTCGCCGACCGCCAGGGCCTCCGGCAGGAACCGGGTGGAGGAGAGCCACTTGGTCGGCCCGGAGTCTGCCTGGTCGGCGCCCTTTGCGGTCCCGGCGGCATAGCAGGCATCCGGCAGGTACAGCACTTGATGCTGTGCGGCAAGGGCTCGGAGGCCCCGAGTCAATTTCGTCTCTGAGTAGGAGCCGTCGTGGAGTACGATGGCGTTGCCCCCGCCGGAGCGAACGCCGTGTACGCTGAGATAGATTACGATCTCATCCCCGGGCGGCAGACTACGCAGCGCGGAGAGGGCCCGGTCCACTTCCACCACGGTGGCCTGAGCCTCGATGAGTTCACGCCACACCGTGCATCCCAGGCGGGCGGCGATGGCGCGGGCGCAGATCAGATCGGGCGTGAGATCGAGCGGAAGCGGCGCCTCCCCGGGCAGGAATGATCCCGGCGAGGGGCTGCCCACCACGACCAGGAGCGCCCACCGCCGCTTGCTCTCGCGTTCCTGAGCGCCTACCAGGGGACTGAGGGCCACGCAGAGGATGGCGCCCAGCACCCAGTTCCGCAGCCGTTTCACTTTCGCTGCTCCTGATGCGCCTTCGGCATCACGTGTGGTCTGTGGGGGACTCGGCGACCTGTGGGAGACTGAAGGCGGGCTGCGGAACGCGGAACGAGGGAAGCGGGAGCGACTGCCGGCGGTGGGAAACGCCCTGCACCGGGGCGGCCCGGCGTTCGGCGTGAACCGGGCGCCGATGCCATGGCCGCGATCCGCCGGGCCTCGTCTGTGGCGCAGCGGACCGCCGGCCCGAGGTGCTCGCGGGCGTATGCGACGAGTTCCCGCCGGCGCACCAGGTCGTGCGTGGTGCGCGCTTCTCGGAGGGTGAGTGCGGCAAGGTGGAAGGCTCCCGAGGCCGTCTCGAGGGTGAGGGGTTCCCCGATCGCTTCGACAAGCGCCGAGCCGATCTGCTTCGCTGCCTTGTCGTCGGGTGGGTGGAATATCAGTTCCGTCATACGGGCGAAGTCCCCCTCCGCCGGCGCTGCCGCCGGACGGGCAGCGGGAGGCGGTACGGACCCCCTGGTCCCCTTCAGGGGCGCCGGATCCGTCCCCAATGGTGCGGTTGGGTCTGTTGCCAGGGCAGCCACCGCCAGGGCGCACGCTGCCACCGCTCCGCCGACTCCCACGAAGCCGCCCGCACAGGCCCACACCTGCGCCCGCTGCTGCGCGGAGATGGTCTGGCCCATGAGGGAGGTGTGCCGCCTCAATGCTCCTGGAAGGGAGGTGGCGCGTGTGCCCAATACCTGCCGCACCCATTGGAGTCGTGTCAGGCAGGCGCCGCAGCGAAGCAGGTGATCCTCATACCCGAGACGCTCTCGTTCCGGCCATGCCTCCGGGGCGCGGGCATAGGTCCAGGCGGCCTGCCAGGGACGCGTGTGCCGCGCCCGCACATCCGCCTGGAGCCGCCAGAGGGGACCTGCCAGTGCCGCGCACTCGGGGCACTCGCGCAGGTGTCGGTACATCTCCCGCCGGTCGCGGCCGCAAAGCAGGCCCTCGGCGTGGGCTTCCACCAACTCCGGCGCGGGACAGTCAGGGGTCGGAACCTCCGTGCCCGCCGCCGGGTGCAGTTCGTGATCTTCCGGTCGAATACTCATCGCTCGATGCAATCCCGCAGCCGGCGCTGCCCGTCCGGCGTTTGCGCCAGCGTCTGCAATCTCTGTACCAGCCGCTGCCGTTGCTTCTTCACGGCGCCGTCGGATTGTGCCGTGAGTGTGGCGATTTCCCGATCAGTGAGGTCCTGCTCGAAGGCATAGGTGAACAGAGCGCGTTCCCTCGGATGGAGCAGGTCCTTGAAGGCCCGCAGTGCGTCCCGAAACACCACCGCGGTCAGATCCGTCTCCGCCCGCGGGTCCGGTCTCGCCTCGGCAGTCTCTTCGGCGAATTCTTCGGTCCTGGCCCGGTCGCGGTAGCGAGCCCGCAGCCACCGGCAGCAGCACGTTGCCGCGATGGTGACGACCAGCGCTTCAGTGAACGGCCCGCTGTGCCGACCATACCGCCGGTCCTGCCACGCCCGGATGATGCCGCGCATCGCCTCCACCACCACATCCTCGGTGTCGGACGGCAGGCGCAGCTTGCGCGTGACCACCCGGCGCACCTGCTGCTCCAGCCGCTTCAGTTCTTCCGGATCCGGACTTTCCGCGTGCGCTGACTGTCTGATCCGTGGGCCGCGCACCGTGGCGGCTGTGTCGAGCGGGCCGGAGTCACCACGGGTCGGCTGGGAGATATCCTCGGTCTCCCGTGGCTCCTCGGGACGACCCCCGGGACCCACCAGACGCAAAACGGGTTGCCCGTCCGTCGTCCCGGCGGGTGGCAGTGTCGCCTGGTGCGCCGGACGGGCGCACCAGACGACTGCGGACCCCCAGGGGAGAAACGCGACTCCTCGCCCGTCGGCCATCACCCCCGGCTCCTTGGTCGCAGGTGGGCAGTGAAGACGCTGCCGGGGTGGACCTGCACCTCGCGCGTCTGTACCGGCCGGTGGGGATCATCGGGGCGCCAGGCGACGGTGTAAGTGGCGGCTTCCAGCAGTCCGAACCAGGGATTCTCGAGCGGCTCCCCGTTGACTTCCAGCCGCCCGGGCGGGAGTTCCCCCTCCACCTGTACGCGCAGGACCCCCAACGCCGGAGTGTGCTCCAGGAAGCCGAGCACCTCCTCTGCCTCGGGGGCGCCGGCCAGGGCGGCCAGTTCGAGCAATGTCGTGCCCTCTGCCCGGCGCCCCGCCCCCAGGGCAAGAATGCCGCCATCCAGCACCTGCAATCGCTCCTGCTCCGGAAGCACCGCGAGTGCTCGCTCCGCGCGGGGATCCCCTTTCACGCTGGGGAACGTCCGCAGCGGCATCGGCAGCGCGTGAATCTTCACGGACGGGAGAGGACGTGGATCGCGGGCCATCCGCTGCGGGCGTGGATCGTACAGATCCACCATCCGATCCCGGTACTTGAGGTCCAGCCGGAGCGCGCCGGACTCCCGAAGGAACTCTAACAGGCGGCGCAGCGGTACATACACGTCGTCGCCGATCATCACTCCTCCGCGGAAGATGCGACCACCCAGCCGCACATCCAACCTCCGACCCAGCCGTCGCATGCGCAGGTCGTCATCCCCGCCCGGCCCCTGCACCCACAGCCGGCCGCGGGCCGCTTCTGCCCCCGGATCCCGTTCGGCCCGGAGCGGGTCCATCTTTCCGAAGAGCACGCCGACCGCTCCGCTCACCCCCACTCGCACCAGGTTCCTTCGATTCATACTACTTCTCCTTCCGGCGTCCCGAGTAACGGAATGCCTGTCGTAGTGCCGTCAACTGCTGAACGGCCATACGCGCCGAGTAGTCGTTCCCAAGTCTTCGGCCGGTGCGGACGAGTCCTTGCAGTGCCCACACCTTCAGCGCTCCGTACCCCCTTCCCGCTCGCAGTGCACGGTTCCAGGTCAGGAGATAGCCGGCCTCCGCCCGTTCCTGATCTCCGGACCGTTCCGCAGCGTAGGCCTCCCAGGCCGGGTTCGCCATCGGGGAAGAGAATCTCGGTGGTCGGGCCCGGCGGGGATCCGGCTCTTCCGCCGGCGTCGCGTCATGCGGTGAGCCCTGCTCCCAGTCCGGGCGGAAATCCTCGCCCGCCGTGCCCCCGGGGGACGAGCCAGGCTGCAAGGCACGATCGACGCCCAGGCCCATGGCGGGCGTATCTTCGTCCGGTGCTCCGACAGCGGGGCCCGCCGACTGATCCTCCTCTTGAGGTCCCCACGCCGAGTCTCGCCGCGCAGGCGCCCCCGCCGACTCCGGCTCTGCACTGATCCCGGGTTGGAGTGCACGAGCGTCGGAGTGCTCCGGGAACTCGCGTGTGTCCGCCCTCCGGAGATTCTCTTCCGACTCCCGCACGTCAGACCCACCGGTCTCGTCGGTCTCACGTCCTGCTACCGCCACGGAATCGCCTCGGAATCGGTCCGGCTCGTGGAGGGTGCCCTTCTTCGGAGCGGCGGTAGTGTGGGCGGCCGGCTGGTCCGGTGGCTCCGGCGCCAGGACCGCCCCTGCCCAGGCGCCCAGGGCGCAGATCAGCAGCACACTGCTCGCCGCCGGCAGCGCCCAGGGAATCCCCGGTGGCGTCGTGGCGCACCAGGTCCGCAGCGTCTGCCACGCGGTGCTGGACCAGCGAGCCGGCTTTGAGCCCACTCTGCGTCGCCCGGCGCCCGGAAACGGAGGATCACCAGCCACCAGCGGAGGCCCGGAATCCCGTTGGATCAATAGAAACTCGTCCGGCTGCAGGGTGGAGTTTCCGACCGAAGCGAACGCCCCCAGGGGCCGTACAGACCCCACTGCGTAAGCCCGTACTTCAGTTCGCAGATCGGTACTGCCGTCATGTCCGACCCGAAAGAGCGGGATGGTTTCCGGCACGCAGACAGAAATCACCGCCATTCCCCCGCTCTGCGGGTCCGGACGCAGGACCCGTACCACTCGCTTCTCCGGCATCGTCTTCGTCTCCTGATGTCGCCTCTGGCGATGTTCCCACCCTGTCTATGCATGGGGGCCGGCAAGAAGGGGACACGAGTTTTTCCGTCGTGCCGGCACGCTCATCCTGTGTCATCACCCGCCCGCCGAGCCAGTGATCCGCGCCTGCGCCCGGAGGCGGAATCCGGAGGCTCCGCATTCCGTGGCGGCGTGTGTCGTGCGGTGGCCGGGGAACTCCGAAACGGAGTTCGGTGACTCCATATCCGCTCGCCATCCCGCAGGCGCCGCGCGCCGACACAGGATAAGCCGCAGGAGAGGGCACTACGGAGATGGCGCTCCGAGGCCGGAGTGTGGCGGCGATGGGAGGGAAACGACCCGTGCGACTCGCCCTGCGCTTCCCGTGACCGCGTGCTAATGCGCGAGGAGGGGCAACCACGGGGGGTTGCCCCTACCCGTGTGAAGGCAACCACGGGGGGTGTCCGTACCCGTGTGACGCTGAATTCGCCCGGCACCATCGGCAGGAACCCGAAGGGCGAGAAGCAAACATATCGTCAGCAGTCATTCACTCCCCCCCCGAACGTTCTGCCTCCACTCTGGCGCATCACCCTTCTTGGGTCCCTGCGGGTGGAACCTCACCCGGATGGACCTCTCGCCGGGACGGCGGTCCTCACGCGGTTTCGCACCCGCAAGACCGCCGCTCGGTGTGCGTG
>SYMT01000029.1 GCA_005805375.1 Actinomycetota bacterium | reverse complement strand
GGTTACAGAACATAAGCTCCGGGGGCTGATTTCACCTGGTGTTCCTCAGGTGTCAGCCAATAGTTCGATTATATAGTTTGCTATTCTGGCCCCTCACTGTGGCCCGAACGGGTCAGATGTTGCGAACCGCGAAATACGGGCTCAGGCGCCGATTCCGGGGTGGGTACTACGACGAGGGAAATCTGCGAAGGCTGGTGGGAGTCATCCTTCGGGCGATCGGTGTGCAAGTTAGACGGCACACCCGCCTCCCTGGGCGACCGCGGAGCAAATGATCCACGTGAGGAGAGTAAGCCAATGAACACACAGAGCACCACTTGGGTTCCGGGCGAATGGGATGTACTTCGACAGGGAGTGTTCACGGCCGAGCGGGCGCTACGGGCGCTGCACATCCGCGAGGTTGCCGAACAGTGGGAGGAGGTGATGCTGGAGTTACAATCCGACGACCCTGCCGTCCAACTGGCCGCCATCGCGCAGGTCGATGAGTGGGGCCCGGCAGTTCGGGAGCCCCGTCTGGTGGAGCAACTCCTGGAAGTCATCCGGAGTGAGCCCGATTTCGCAGAAGTTCGGGTGGTGGCGCTGAAGGTTCTGCCCCGCGTCCTACGGGAAGCTGAGGTGTCGCTGGTGGTAGCGGCGGTGATGGCGGCCCTCACCGACCGGGATACGGAAGTGCGGCGGTCTGCCGCTGAGGCAGCTCACTGGCTGGATCTGCACGACGCTACCTCATGCGGGCTGGTCGCGGCTCTGGTGGAGCGGGTGGAAAGCGACCCGGATGCAGAAGTCCGCATGCAGGCAGTGACGGCGGTCCTGCAAGTGCGGGAACAGCAAGAAGTACGTCGGGCACTGGAAAGGGCGGCTGCCACAGATACTTCGCCTCGTGTCCGCACCGAGGCGGGGGCCATCCTGAACTTGTTCGGCGGAGGCGAGGAGCGGGGACAGGCGACACTCGAGGTAGGACAGACCGGGCCGGAGGCCCCCCGGCTTCCGCGTCGGGCAGGGGATGGGCTGCCGACCCTCGTACTTGAGTGGCTCCACCGGCAACTGAACAGCATTCTTGCCCCTGACTTTCGTCTGGAGTGGATTGGGCAGGGGGCGCCACGGTTGGCCAGTGCCAGCTTCAGCAGTCCGAAGGGACTTGCCACCGTGGTGTCCGACGGCACCAAGGAAGTGGACGGAATTGTGCTGGAGTGGGTCCTTGTACAGGAGCCTGAGCAGGAGGGATTGACACTTCTGGTCGAGGCAAGCGGAGAGGGATCGGGCCCTGCCTGGCTGCAAGTGTGGACGGTGGCAGATGAGGGCGCCCGAGTGATCACCTCCATCTGTGTTCTGGCCCAACGAGAGTCCCGGCTCGGTCGGGCGGAGGCGAGACTGTCCCTGCCGCTCACAGTGACTGGCGATCCGGGGCTTGCATGGGTGGTGCCGGAAGAGATGACCCGGGAAGATCTGTTCCCGTTGCTGGAGTGCCGCGAGGCGGCCGTGCAGGCCGACCCTGCGGAGCGGAGGACCTGGGATGCGCTTCTGAACCGGATCCCTGCGCAGCTTCAGGGGTTGCGGCAACAGTGGGAAGCAGCCAGGAATCCGGAAGGAGTTGCGCCCGGGCTGGGAACCCTGTCGGCGGGAGAATCGGCATGACCCAGGAGCTACTGTCGCAGTACCAGCAACTGCTGCGTGCCAGTACCGATCGCGGGTTCCGCACCGCGCTGGAGCACGTGTTGGTCGCCGGGCGATCGTTGCTGGCAGCTGACATGGGGGCGAAGCCGCCACCGCACCAGCAGGGAGCAGACCCGGGACGGGGCGTGCTCAGACAGTGGGCTGAGACGTTCGATCGGGAGTCTGTCGCTCCTACTCTCACGGACCAGCAGCGGCGAAGGCTCTCCTCCAACCTCCGACAGAGCGAGGGTTCCGACCTGGATGAGGCGGTCGACGCTGTCTGGATCGGGGTAACCGGGTTCTTTCATTGCTGCCGCGTGGCCGTGGCTGTCCTCGAGGAAGATTGGGTTTGTCTGCCAGTGCTGGTGGCGAATGCCCTGCGCTGCTGGCCGCAGCCCGCAGCGCAGGGCATTCCGGAGTGGCGGTCGGTTGGCAATGCCGGAGATGGGATCGAGACTCTGGATCAGGTATTTCGCGCCGCAGCCGAGCAGGGCTGGCGCGTAGGAGAAGCCTGGGACACGTGCCGTGCCCTGCTCGGACAGCACTCGCCGGACGCCGAAACCTGGCTGGACCTTCGCGTGCTGGGAGTCATGTCATCTCTCGAATCCGAGGAGACCGGCTTTGTGGGACGCCTGACGCTGGAGTGGTGGCCGGAGGCCCGTGGCGCTGCCCAGGAGGCGCCTGGGGTCGTGTGGCGTCGTCATCCCCAGTCCCTGCTCCTCGCCTACGACGGAGATTTTGGTGGAGCATTCCGCAACAGCCTCACGTGGGCGCGCAACCAGGAGTGGGGGCAGAATCTGCGAGGCGAGGTGCGCTGGTGCCTCACCCGGGAGGGGGATGCGGAGTTACCGGCGGTCGTGCGGGGGAGTTCACTGGGGGGAGCCCTGGCAGCCGGCCTGATGCTGCTGTGGGATCAGTACGAGCGGCCGGACCCCACCACCAAGGAAATTGCAGTCAGCGCGAGCGTGGACGCCGAGGGCAACCTCGGCGAGGTGGGAGGGATGGACCCGAAATGGGATGCGGCAGTCGCCCAGCAGGAGGCCCGGGCTCCGATCCGCTTGGTCATTCGGGCGGGCAGACGGCGCCGCCAGGGTACATCGGTCCAGGCACCGCTGATGTGGGAGTGGGTATCCACGGTGCCGCAAGTGGTGGCCCTGATCCGCCAGCGCACTCTCGCGTGGCGAGACCTCCGCGCAGCGATCCACGAGCGCACCAGCACGATGGGGTTCCTGACGCAGTCGGTTCCCTTGAAGGGATGGTACCAGGAACTGCCGCTGCTACAGGAGATCCCGGCGGAGCGGGCCACGGCCCTGGGGGCGTTGCCGGGAGAAAATCCGGGAGGAGGCGTCCGTCCTGGATCGGCACTGCTTCGGTGGGACGAGGAAGTTCGCCAACGTACGTATCTCGGACTGGCCCACACACTGGAGGAGATCTTTCGGCGCGCGTCGGGTCCGCTGGCGCGTTCGTTCCGTCCTCCCCGGTTCGTACTGCTGGCACCGCCCGGCGGGGGCAAGAGCGCGTTCCTCCATCATCTGGCACACACGGTGTCCGGGATGGAGGGGCTGCCGGGGCAGCAACGGGAGCAGGCTCTCGTCCCGGTGCAGATCCGCCTGGCGACCTGGGAACAGGTATACAACTCCTACCAAGACCGGGAACAGGAACTTGACTTCGCTGCGTTTCTGGAGGCCCGCTATCGGCGTCTACCGGGCCAGAGACAGGAGACTCCTCGGGGTCCGCGGACGCCGGCGTGGCGGAATTGGCTGGAGCAGGGCAAGGTCTTCCTGCTCCTGGACGGCCTGGATGAGACCAGTTCCGACTGTTGGGGCCTGGTGAGAGAACAAATCCTCCAGAAGTTTCCCGCGTGCCCGGCGATCGTCACCTGCCGCACGGCGGCTTTCTCCCCCACGGCGTTCCCGGGGTTGCCGACGCTCACGTTGGGTTCCCTCACACCCGACCAACAGCAGGAACTGATTCGCAGGTACGCGGCGCTGTCCGCTCGCACGGGGAGTGCAGGACGCGACGCGGAGCAACTGATCCGGGAACTCCACCGGAGTCCAGCGCTGCTACGGCTGGCCACCAACCCACTCCTGCTGGGTCTCTGCTGTAGCGTCGTCGATGCGTCGACCCCGACCACCCTCCCACACACTCAGACCCAACTGTACCAGCGGGTTGTGGACCAGTGGATGGCCCAACCACCCCGCCACCGAAAGGTACGGCGACAACTGAACCGGACCTACAGTCGGAAAGTGTGGGGCGTTCCGCCCCACCGAGTGGAACAGGTGTTGGCCCGGATGTCTCGCCGTTTGCTGGAACTCTCCCCGGAGCCCGGCGGAAGCCGCCCGACGCGAAGCCTGGTTTACTCGGCTCTCCAGATGGATGAAGCCCTACGCGATGCCTTGCGGGAGGCAGGTCTGTATGAAAAGGAGACCTTTGCAGACCGAGTGGACTTTCTCCTGCGAGATCTGTGCGAGAACATTGGTCTTCTGGAAATCAGCGCGCCAGACGACACCCGCCCGGCAGCAGACCGACGATACACGTTCCTTCACCTGACGTTTCAGGAGTTTCTGGCGGCGGGAGACCTGGCGCGTGAGGCCGAAACGGCCAAAGTAGGCGCAGTACCGATTGGGTGGGAGAACGTCTTCGGGCAAGACGAGGCGAACGGAGCGCTGTCTCCCGCCGAGAACTGGTTGCGACACGTGGATCGGCTCTGCGAACGACCGGAATGGCGGGAGGTGCTTCGCTTCCTGGCAGGGCACCTCCCGAACCCGCAACCCCTGCTGGAACTGCTGGTGGACGAGTTGAGGGCAAGCCCTCCTGGGGAGCCGTCGGAGGGCATCGCCCTCGCCCCAAGGAGGGACGACCTCTTCCGGCATCGGCTGGCCCTGGCGACGGAGTGCCTGCCCGAGGTCCGCGACCTATGGGCAGGCGGGGATGCCCGGCGGATGGGGACACCGCTTCCGGCTGATCCGGAGAAGTGGCAACGGGTGGTGAATGCGGTCACCAAGATTGCATTCGATGCCTGGGACAACATCGCGGTGGACTACGGTGGGGTTGTGGTGGGCGCTCTGCACACGGCGTTGCCTGCTCTTGCAGCGGCGGGAGGCACCTGGGAAGGCCGTACGGTGGAAGAACACCTGGTGACGACGCTGCAAGGTGTGGGGGAGAGTCCCGGCTCTGCCACATTCGAGGCGCCAGGAGTAGCGGCGGTGGCGGCCTGGATCCGAGATCCGGAAGTTGATGACTTTCGACGGAACGCCATGGAAGTGATGGACGGGTGGGAGGACACCCTGGGGCGTGAGCAAGTAGAGACGTTTCGCAATCGAGTGGAGCAACTGCCGCGGGGTGTCGAGATCCCGGGGTTCGACGAGGCGGTGCAGGCCCTGGAGCCGGTAGTCCAGGCAGATGGAGTGCGGACCTTACTGGAGGCAACGCGAGATCCGTTGCAACCGCAAGCCCGGGCGCGGGGGCGGGCCGCCCGGTCGTTGGGGGACCTGGGCCTGTTCGGTTCGCGGAGGGCGGTTTCGACCCTGCTGGATGTACTGTCCTCTCCGCACGACCAGTACTTGTGGTGGCGTGCCGCCCGGGCGCTGGCGAAACTGGGAGACTACCTCGAGCGGGAGGACGTCTCCGGAATTGTGGAGATGGCTGCCTCCGCGGAAAGTCAGTGGCTCCGGCGACGTGGTGCGGAACTGTTGGGTTGGCTCCCCGCAACCCAACCCGTACTGGAGGCAGTGCCTACTCTGGGTGAATTGATTCGGCACTCGAAGGACGACTGGCATCGTGTTTGGGCAGCGTATGCACGAGCACGCCTGCGCGGGCAAACGCTGGACCCGGAGGAAGTTCAAGTCCTGCGCGAACTGTGCACCCGGAGTCAGGACCCGGAGTTGCGTTGGAAGGCGGCCGGGATTCTTGAAGCCGCGGGAAAACAAGTAAACCCCGCCAGCGTGGAGATGCAATGCCTGGCACTGATCCAGGAAGCCGATCCGAGTCTGCGGTCGAAGGCCGCGGAGACGCTGGGAAAACACCTGGCGGAGGCCCCGAGGCGAGCAGCAACACCACCGGGACGGACGCCCAGGAAAAGAATCGAGGACGGACCGGATGGAACGGCTGCCCTGGTGGCGGCGCTGATCGCGGACCCGGCACCCGAAGTGCGGGGGTGGGCGGCGCTCGCTCTGGGAATGTTGGGCTCCTCCGGAGACGACAGAGTGCCTGCGGCCCTCATCCAGGCGCTTTAAGAAGACAGCGACTACCGCGTCCGGCAAAGGGCAGCCGAGGCGCTGGGGCACCTGGGGCCCGGCGTTGGGGAGGCGGGAGTGGTTGCTCTGGCCCAGGTATTTGAGCGTACCGAGGACCGCCACCTCCGCCTCTGGGCCGTAGACTCGCGGCGACGCCTGGGAGTCAAGTTGGCGACCGAGGAGGTGGAGTTCCTGCTACGCGCGCTGCACGCGGAGGATCGGCTACTGCGCTGGGGGGCGCAAGCGGTGCTCGAAGCCCTGGATTTGCGGGTGGTAGAGACAGGGGGCAGGTGGGGCGTAAGACGGGGGTAGTGTGCGCGGGCCGGTGACCTGGGTGAGGGAAGGCAGAGGGGAAGCCAGACCTCGGGGATGTGGCCGCGAGGTCTAGCTTCTTCCCCTGCTCCAGGGGCTCCTACTCGTAGGGCACGGGCTCGGCCTGGCCGGTGCGGCTGCTCTTCTCGGTGGTCTCGATGACGGCGATGACCCGGCGGGCCGCTTCCGGGGTGATCTCCAGCGGGGCCCCCTCCAGCAAGTGCGCCGCGACGTTTCCGTAGTACGCGTTCCAGTCGGACTGCCGATACTTGACAGGGAAGGAGGCCGTGCGGCCGGCGCAGTCACCGTAGACCGTGAACTCGCCCTTGCCGCCCTCGTCCAGGAGGGCGCCTTTCGTCCCGAGGATGCGGAAACGCGGCTTGGGGGCGCGGGCAATGCTGGAAATCTGGAGGTCCGCGTGGGCCCCATCCTCCCAGCGCAGAATGGCCTGTGTGTGGTCTTCGTTGGAGACGTGGTCCCAGACCCGCTTGTGGAAGAACCCGGTCACGTTGCGGAGCGGGCCGGGATGCAGGCGCAGGATCCAGAACAAGAAGTGGACGCCCCAATCGTAGAAAGCGCCGCCGCTGATCTCCTTGCTGCTCCGCCACCAGTCGCCGGGGCGCCCCCACCCGCCGCCGTTGGCCTCAATGTGGAACACGTCCCCAATCACGCCCTCGGCGATGATGTCGCACATGGCGAG
>SYMT01000244.1 GCA_005805375.1 Actinomycetota bacterium | reverse complement strand
CTTACCGCGATTGCCTCCGCCTTGACCAGAGTGCCCCCGGGCTACGGCGCCGATCAGGCTCTGGAGGAAGAGCCCCGCCACCACGCCGTCGGCGAAGAGCCGACAGGGCGTCCTGGATTGCGAGGGGGGACGAGGCGATGCCTCGGACTCCGGAAAGATCTGGAAGCTGGGACGGGCGGGCGTCGGGGTTTCACAGCGCCCTTTACTAAATGGGGTTGACGAATGTCTGGAGTCCCGCCATAACGTGGGGGGAGATCATCACACCGCCGTGAGTCAGCCGTCCGTTTTTCAATCCAGCCTTCTCAGCCGCATCAACGAGCGTCAGGTTTTCCGGACTCTCCAGGCACACGGGCCGCTGTCCCGGGCGGAGGTGGCGCGCCGTTCCGGGATCAGCGTGCCGACGGCGTCCAAGGCGGTAGAGTCGCTGCTGCGCGCCGGGTTGCTCGAAGAGGGCCATGCGTCCGAGGCCGCCCGGGGCCGCCCGGCGCGGCACGTCCGGCTCGCAAATCGCACGGCCGGCGTCCTCGGGCTTGTCCTGGATGTGGGGCTGTGCCGGCTCGTCGGCGCGGGGCTGGACGGCAAGTTGCACTCCGAGCGTGCGGTTGTATTCCCCACGCCGCCGACCTACGAGGGGTTTCTCGACGCGGCGACCGACGCCGCGCGTTCGTTCCTCGCGCCCCCGGGCGCCGCCATGCTCGGTCTGGGGATCAGCATGCCGGGGCTCATTGATACGCATTGCCGGCAGGGCATCCTCTCTCCCAATCTGCCGATGACCGATGGACGCTCGCCGTCGCTCGATCTGGCGGAACGCCTCGGGCTGGAATGCGTCCTGGTGCAGGAGGCGCACGCGCTCTGCCTTGCCGAACGCTGGTATGGGGCCGCGAAGGATCTGGAGGACTTCGCGGTGCTGGATGTCACCACCGGCGTGGGTCTCGGGGTGATGAGCGGCGGGCGGCTCCTGAACGGACACAGCGGGTTGGCGGGGGAAATCGGGCACATCACGGTGCAGCCGAACGGACGGCTGTGCGGCTGCGGGAACCTCGGCTGCCTGGAGACGCTGGCGTGCGACGCAGCGCTGGCGGAGTTGGTCTCGCACCGGTTGGGCCGCCGCCTCTCCCTGGACGACCTGCTGGGGGATCGCTGCCGGCCGGGCGTCACGGCGGCGGAATTGGATGATGTGGTCCATTATCTCGGCATCGGGCTGGCGGCGGTCGTCAACCTCTTCAATCCCGCTACTCTCTTTGTCCACGGGCGCCTGTTCGAGCTCGAGGCCGGCCTGTTCGACCGCGTGCTGGATGAGACGCGTCGTCGCGCGCTGCCGCCCTCGCTCGCCGATTGCCGGATCGTCCGGGCGCAGGCGACCAAGCCGCAGGGCGCAGTCGCTGCGATCATCGAACACCTCACCAATGCGCTCGTCCCGGTACTGCCCGCCGATCTCTTTCGCGCCACGATCGCTGCATCCGATAAGGAATAGACCTTCACCATGCCGAGTTCCACCCTGGTTCGGGGCCGTCCCGCACTGCCGCTGCTGATCCCGGTGGGAGGGCTAACGGCGCTGCTTGTTTTTGCGGCGAGTTCGGCGCCGGCGCAGAGCGGCGCTCCGGATTTCGCGCGCGAGGTGGCGCCCCTTCTTACGACCCGGTGCGTGGTTTGCCACAGCGGGGCGAAGCCGCAGGCGGGCTTCCGCGTGACCAACCGCGCGGCGCTGCTGCGGGGAGGCGTCTCGGGGCCCGCGCTGACGCCCGAGACGCCGGAACGGAGCCGCCTGCTGGCCGCGATCCGCTACGAGGGACCCCGGATGCCGCCCCAGGGAAAGCTGCCCGCGCCGGAGATCGCAGTGCTGACGCGGTGGATTCGCGCGGGGGCGCCCTGGCCCGGGGGCGATGCCGCAGGGCTGGAGCCGGCTGGAAAGGCGGGTCCTCCGCGCGTGACCCCCGAAGCGATGCGCTTCTGGTCGTTCCGGCCGGTGCGTCCGCCCGCCGTCCCGGCGGTGAAGGACCCGGCATGGGCGCAGAACCCGGTGGATGCATTTATCCGGGCCCGCCTGGAGGCATCCGGCCTGCAACCCAATCCCGCGGCGGACCGCCCGGCGCTCCTCCGGCGCGTCACGTACGACCTGACCGGTCTGCCGCCCACCCCGGAGGAATTGCGGGAGTTCGTCGCCGACCGGTCACCGGATGCGTGGGAGAAGGTGGTGGACCGGCTGCTCGCGTCGCCGCACTATGGAGAGAAGTGGGGCCGCCACTGGCTGGACCTGGTGCGGTTTGCCGAGACGAACAGTTACGAGCGGGATGGGCCGAAGCCGAGTGCCTGGCGCTACCGCGACTATGTGATTCGCAGCCTGAACGAGGACAAGCCGTACGACCGGTTCCTCACCGAGCAGATAGCCGGAGACGAGATCGCCCCGCGGACGCCCGAACGGCTCATCGCCACCGGCTATTACCGGCTCGGCATCTGGGACGACGAGCCGGTGGATGGCGAACAGGCGCTCTACGATGATCTGGATGACATCGTGCGGACCACGGGCGAGGTGTTCCTCGGGCTCACCGTCGGCTGCGCGCGCTGCCATGACCACAAGCTGGACCCGATCCCCGCGAAGGACTACTATCGGTTCCTGGCATTCTTCAACGGTGTCCAGCGGTTCGGGGCACGCAGCGCCGAGAGCGTCGAGGCGAACTCGCTCCGGCCCCTCGGCTCACCGGAAGAAACCCGCACCCAGCGCGCCGCGATTGCCGCCCACGCCGCACGGCTGCGCGCGGTGCAGGAGGGCATCCAGCCGATAGAGATGCGCGTGCAGCGCGATCTCCAGCCGGTCGAGCGAGAGGACTGGCAGGTTGAGGCGCGCCGGCTCTCTCTGGTCCAGCAGCGGGTGCCCCGGCTACTCACGCAGGCCGAATACGCGCGGCACGTGGCGCTGGTTGAAGAGCGAGAGCAACTCCGAGTGAACCCACCGCCGGCACTTGCGGTGGCCCTGTGCGTCACCGAGGTCGGGGCGCAGGCGCGCGATACGTTTCTGCTCCTGCGGGGCAGTCCGAAAGCGAAGGCCGATCCGGTGCAGCCCGGTGTCCTATCGGTGCTCGGTTTTCCCGATCCGAAGATCGAGCCCGCCCCCTTCTCGGATACGTCCGGGCGGCGCCTCGCCCTCGCCCGCTGGCTGACGCGCCGGGATAATCCCCTCACTGCCCGGGTACTGGCAAACCGGGTCTGGCAGCACCACTTCGGGCGTGGCATTGTAGGGACGCCGAACGACTTCGGGTTTCAGGGAGACAAGCCGACCCATCCGGAATTGCTGGACTGGCTGGCCGATCAGCTCATGCAGCAGGGCTGGCGCCTGAAGCCGCTGCACCGGCAGATCCTGCTCTCCCGCACCTACCGGATGGCCTCTCGCAGTTCGGCGGCGGCGAGCGCGAAGGATCCCGAGAATCACCTGCTCTGGCGCTTCCCGCCCCGGCGTCTCCTGGCCGAGGAGCTCCGGGACTCGATTCTCTTCGCAAACGGCACGCTGAACCGCCGGATGGGGGGACCCAGCGTCTACCCCGAGATCCCGGCGGAGGTGCAGGCGGGGCAGTCCATCCCCGGCAGCGGATGGGGGCGTTCGAGCCTGGAAGAGCAGGCGCGCCGGACCGTCTACGCCTATGTGAAGCGCTCGCTGATCCTGCCCGCCGTGGCGGCGTTTGACGGGCCGGAGACGGACTTTACGTGTCCGGTGCGCTTCTCCACCACCCAGCCCACCCAGGCGCTCGGGCTGCTGAACAGCACCTGGATGAACCGGCAGGCGGCGATTTTTGCGGCGTACCTGCGGCGTCACGCCGGTCCGGCCGTGGACGATCAGGTGCGGGCTGCGCTCCTGCGCGTCACCCAGCGCGAGCCGTCCCGCGCCCAAGTCGAGCGCGGCCGGCGGCTCATCGAGCGCCTGCGCACGCAGGAAAAACTCTCACCGGACGCCGCCCTCGCCGGCTTCTGCCTGGTGGCGCTGAACCTGAACGAATTCCTCTACCTGGATTGAGCGGAGGCACGCACATGGAACGACGACGCAATTTCTGCGGCCGCACGCGCCGCCAGTTTCTCTGGGAAACCGGGGGCGGTTTTGCAGGTGTGGCGCTGGCGGCGCTGCTGGGAGAGGAAGGCTTCCTGGCGCGCCAGGCCGTGGCGGCGGATGGGATCACGCCCTATCAGAGCCCGCTGCTGCCGAAGCAGCCGCACCTGCCGGGGCGGGCGCGGCAGGTAATCTTCCTGTATATGTACGGCGGCCCCAGCCACATGGATACGTTCGACTACAAGCCCGGCATGGTGGGCATGGATGGGAAAACGATCCAGGTCAAAACCTTTGGGCGCGGCGGCCGCAAGAACCAGGGCCGCATTGTCGAGCCGAAGTGGAAGTTCAAGCAGTACGGGCAGTGCGGCAAGTGGGTGAGCGACCTGTTCCCCCATCTCGCGACATGCGTGGACGACATCGCCTTTCTGCACTCGATGACGGCCGACTCGCCCATTCACGGGTCGGCGATGCTTCAGATGAACACCGGCAAGATTCTTTCCGGCAGTCCCTGCCTCGGCACCTGGGTGAACTATGGCCTGGGCACTCTGAACCAGAATCTGCCCGGGTTCGTCGTGATGCTCGATCCACGCGGCGGCCCCATCAGCGGCGCGAAGAACTGGAGCAGCGGCTACATGCCGGCCTCCTACCAGGCGACCATGATGCGCTCGCAGGGAACGCCGATTCTCGATCTCGCCCCGCCCGCCGGGATGACGCCCGGCACGCAGCGAGCCTTGCTCGACACCCTGCAGGAATACAACCACGAGCACGCCGGGCCCCGGCTCGACAATTCCAACCTGGCCGCCCGCATTTCCAGCTACGAACTGGCCTACCGGATGCAGGCCACGGCCCCCGAGGCCGTGGATCTGAGCCACGAAAGCGCGGCTACCCAGCAGCTCTACGGATTGGATGACCCGCGCTCCGCACCCTTCGGCCGCCAGTGCCTTCTCGCGCGGCGGCTGGTCGAGCGGGGAGTGCGCTTCGTGCAGATCTACTCCGGCGGCCACCACAACGACGCCAACTGGGACGCGCACGGCGATCTGGTCTATAACCATACCCTCCACGCAGGGGAGACCGACCGTCCGATCGCCGGACTTATCCGCGATCTCAAGCAGCGGGGAATGTTGGACGAGACCCTGATCGTCTGGGGCGGGGAGTTCGGGCGCCAACCGACCGCGGAATACGCGGAGGGCACCGGCCGGGACCACAACGCCTACGGCTTCACGATGTGGATGGCCGGAGGGGGCGTGCGGGGTGGCATCTCTGTGGGGGAGACCGACGAACTCGGCAGCGCCGCGGTGCGTGATCCGTTCCACGTCAAGCACCTCCACGCCACGATTCTGGCCCTCCTCGGCCTGGATCCGGAGCGGCTGACTTACTTTTACAACGGTCTCAATCAGAAACTGGTCGGGGTGGAGGGCGCCGAGCCGATCCATCCGGTGCTCGCCTGACCACGCGGGGACGGTGGCAGGCGAGCAGTCCGTTCCGCGCCCGTCCGGCCCAAGGAGGCCAACATGGGGTTTGAGAGGATTCTCACGGAAGCGTTGCACCTGCCGCCGGCAGCACTTGCGTACTCGGTGGGGGAACGCCTCACCAGGTTCTTTCCCGACCGCACGATCGTGGAGGGCGTGGACGAGCATTTTGACATCGAGCGGTTCGCCCGGGAGGGGCAGTGCAGACTCACCCGGCGGACCGACCTCCATTCGCCGGCCGTCCATTCCTGGGACGACGGTGAGTTGGTGAGCCGGACCCCAAACGGAGCATTCACCGTGGACTGGGGGACGGAACGTCTGGACATCGTGGTTGCGGAGTGGTCCGTTCAATACGCCGTCCACCGTCATTTCTGGGTGGCTGCCCGGTCCGAGGCGGTGGGCCATGCGTTTGTCGCCGCACTCTGTGCCTGGAATTCGGAGGTGCGCGGAGAGGTGCTCGTTTTCTCCGGCGGGTGCTGGAGCAGAGACCCGGAACTTTTCCGTGACATCCAGGGTGCGACACTCAGCAATCTCGTGCTCGCGGGAGACCTGGCGGAGCGCATTGAGGCCGATCTCTCCCAGTTTTTTGCCGCACGGGAGATGTACGATCGGTACGGCGTTCCCTGGAAGCGGGGCATCCTCTTTCTCGGCCCCCCCGGGAACGGCAAGACCCATGCGGTCAAAGCCCTCATTAACCGGATGCAGCGGCCGTGCCTCTATGTGAAGAGCTTCTCGGAACGGTTTGGTTCCGATCACGAAAACATCCAGACAGTGTTCCGCCGCGCCCGCTCATCTCCATGCCTGCTCGTGCTGGAGGATCTGGATGCGCTGCTGAACGACGGCAACCGCTCCTACTTCCTCAACGAACTGGACGGGTTTGCCGCGAATACCGGGATTGTGACGCTGGCTACGACGAACCATCCCGAACGGCTGGACCCGGCCATCGTGGATCGCCCCAGCCGATTCGACCGCAAGTATCACTTTCAGTTGCCGGGACCTGCGGAGCGCGCCACCTATTTGCGCGGTTGGAACAGTCGCCTCGCTGAGGAGATGAGATTCCCCGAGGAGATGGTTGCCGAGTTGGTGGATTCCACCAACGGATTCTCCTATGCCTACCTGAAGGAACTGATGCTTTCCGCGATGGTGGACTGGATGTCGGGAGCTCGGTCCATCCCGATTGCCACTATTTTGCGGCACCTCGTGCTGCATCTGGTCGAGCAGATGAGCAGCATGAACGAGAGTAGCTCCGAGTAGCCGGGGAACGAAGAAAGAGTAGATGGGGAGGAAGTGGGGCGCACGCTCACCTCACTCCTCATTCGTGGCGACGAAGCTACGGGCGGATGACCACGGTCGTGCCGAGGGGCAGCACGGGAAACAGTTCTTTGATGGCGGCGTCGTCCACTGCCACGCAGCCGAGCGTCCAATCCCTTTCACTTCCTGATCCGTGAATCCCAACTGCCCCGCCGAGCGCGGTGTTCCAGGGGGGCTGGCGGCGGCGGCGCTCCGAGGCCAGAATCGCGGCGTGCTGTCCCTTCCCGATCAGGCCTTCCCGCAGGCCGCGGCCCGCTGCCTTGCGATCCGGATAGCTAAGCCCGAGAAAGCGCACGAACACGCTCGCGGCATTTCGCGTACAGACGAAAAAGCGTCCTTCAGGCGTGCGGTTGTCACCCCGACGCAACTTATCTCCCACTGGACTGCCGCCCAGACCCACCCGGTATTCCTTGACGACCACGTCTCCCGATCGCAGGCGCAGCAGGCGCTCGCCCTTGAGCACCTCCACCTGGAACGCGCCGCTCCGGTGCGGCACCCCCGCGTCGTTGCAGGCCTGTGCCAGGGTCCTGGCTCCCCGCGTGAGCGCCGCCGCGTTGCGCGGCGTCTGCGCGGCGAGGGTTCGGCATCCGCCGGACACAATGCCGCACACGATGAGTGATCGGGCGAGCGAGCGGAGAGGCAGGGGCAATCTGCGCGTGGACAACCAAGCGCGTCCCCCGTCAACCAACCCTCCCGGCCCCGAAGCTCTGCCGGACACCGACACCGTGCTCGGTGACAGCCGCGACCATCCTGTGAGCGCACTCATGCCCCACTGCCTCCCAGGCCCGGAAGCCCGTGTGTGGATTGTGGCCCGCGGAGCGGAATGTTCTTGATCTCGCGCGGCGGTTCCCGAGTGGGGCGAGTCAGTTGGATCCCGCGGGCCACGACCCCACGGACATCGCCGCGGACACGGGGTCGAGAGAGTACTGCCGGCATCAGTGTTGGCCGATCCGCTCCAGGATCGTCTCCTGGTTTGCCAGGATTTGCTTCTGGTTTGCGACGATGTCCTGCTGGTTTCGCAGGAGCTGATCCAGTTTGCCTTGGTTGGACTCGATGGACCTCTGGTTGGCGAGGATCGTCGCCTGGTTGTCCAGGATGACCTCTTGGTTTGCCAACAATGCTTCTTCGGACATCGGGCGTTTCCTTTCCGTGCATCAGAGCGTGGGCTTCTCGCCCGGTTGATCCGAGGTGGATCGAGGCCGTTGCTTGCCGGGCCCGCCCCGCAACGGCCGGCAATCCGGCGCCGACGAACCGGGACAGTCGAATTTTACCCCTTGCGCCTTCGCCGTTACCGTTAAGATCCACTGAGACCGTGCATTGTCTGACGGCACACCGCTCCGAAGGGATTCAGCCTGTCCCGGGCGAACCCCTGGTAATTCCTTCTGACAGCATCCACCGCCCCGTACCGCCATGATTGCTTTCGACTTCACGTCCAAACGAACTCGAACCCAACGCTATGACCAGGCAGGCCGTCAAGATCGTGGCCATTGTGGTCGCCCTCATGGTAGCCATCGCTGCGGGAGTGATGTTCCAGGTACTCGCCGCCCGAAACTCGGGCCCGCGCCCCGGGTAACCGTTCACAGCCCGATTGGCACAGACTTGCCCCGAAAGTGGCACCCCAGTGAACGGTTACCATCGGTCGTTCGGACCGCGCGCCAAACGGAGTCGAGACCACGATGATCTTCAAGACCGGCAGGCACTGGACCATGTTCTACAGCGAGGGCTTGACAGAACAGCACTTCGCCCTCACGGCGTCGAAAGACCTCCGCGACTGGAAACTCAAAGGCCCCATCGAACTCCCCCGCCAGAAGTGGTTCGCGAAGAAGTCAGGCGCTCCGTTCGTCCGGCGTGATGGGTCCCGATGGCTGATGATCCTCTTCGCTCTCACCGCTCTGCTGCTCGCGCCGCCGGCCGCACTCCACGCCGCCGGGACGACCTACTACGTCGCCGCCGACGGAAGCGACAGCCACGACGGCAAGTCCCTGAAGTCTCCTTTCAAGCACATCCAGAGGGCGGCGGATGTGATGCAGGCGGGCGACACCTGTCTCATTCGCGCCGGGGAGTATCGTGAGAAGATCGTGCCCCCACGCGGGGGCGCTTCGGAGCAGGCGCGGATCACCTATCGCAACTACGGCGACGAGAAGCCCGTGATCAAGGGCTCGGAGCGGGCGACAGGCTGGGTGGATGAGGGCGGCGGGGTCTGGAAAGTGGTGCTGCCGGCGACTTTCTTTGCCTCATCACCCTACAATCCCTTCGCTACCAAGCTGGCTGGCCTTTGGATCACCAACGCCGGCAATCAGTGGTCGCTGGGCATGGTGTATTTCAAGGGTGAGCCGCTGAGTCAGCGACTTTCGTTGGCGGAGGTGCAAAGCACGCCGAAGACGTGGTGGGCATCGCACGAGAAGGGAACCACATCCGTGTTCGCCCACTTCGATGCCGATCCGAATGCCGCCGTGGCCGAGGTGAATGTGCGCGATGCCTGTTTTCATCCCGGTGGCAAGATCCTGAACCACATCTCCATCGTCGGTTTGACCATGAAGCACGCGGCTCCGCAAGGCAGCGGGCCGATTCACCCGCAGCAGGGCATCATCACCGCTTTCGCCGGCAAAGGCTGGGTCATCGAGGGCTGCACGCTTTCCGATTCCGCCTGCTCCGGCCTCGCTCTGGCGACCGGTCCGGAAAGCTGGTACAGCGCCAAATCCGCGACGCAGGATGCCACGGGCGCCGCGCCCGATTTCAACGCCTCAGGTCATCATCTCGTCCGGCGCAACACCATCGAGCGCTGCGGTCAGGCGGGCATTATCGGCATGATCAACGGCCATTCCTCGATCATTGAGGACAATCTCATCCAGGACATCAATGTGGAGCGAATCGTTGGGGGAGCCGAGACCGCAGGCATCAAGCTGCACTGGGCCATCGACACGATGATCCGGAACAACATCATCCGCCGCGTATTCTGCGGGAGGGAAGCCGGGCAGAACTTCGGCTTGTGGCTGGACTTCGCCTGCCAGGGCACGCGGGTGACGGGCAACATCATCTACGACATCAGCGATCCGGCGAAAGCGAGCCCGAAATGCTTCCCGCTCTATCTGGAGGCCAACGTCGGCCCCATCGTCGTGGACAACAACATCCTCCTGAAGCACGCCCAGGCACCGTATAACAACGAGCTCGGCTCGCTGCATCAGGTCGCGGCGCACAATCTCCTGCTCGAAGGTCGCCTCCAGCATTTCAACGATCCCTCCCGCATGGTTCCTTACTACCAGCCACACAGCTTGAAACTTGTGACCAGGCTGGATGCCGCAGCGGCAAACGACAGAGCGAACCATCGCTACATCAACAAGAACAACCTCTTCATCGGCCCGTTCAGCGACCAGGAGGGCGCGACCGAGACCGCAGGCAATGCCAGGTTCGACGCGAACGCGCAGCAGGCGCTGAAGTTCCAGCACACCGACACGCCCGATGGCGTCAGGATCGAGTTCCACCTCACCGACGATGCTTTCGCGCAACTACCCAAGTGCGATCCAATCACCTCGGCCAGTCTCGGCGACTTCCCGCTGGTGAAGCAGCGCATGGAGGACCGCGAGGGCAAATCCTACGACCTGGACACCGACATCGCCGGTCGGCCTCGCGAACGCCAGGCCGGAGCCGCAGTGCCCGGGCCGTTCGCCAGGCTCGTGAAAGGAAAGAGCGTGTTCCGTTTCTCCGCCGGAGCATCAGCGCCTGCATTCACATCCGAAACCCTGAGTGCTAAAGACTGAACTTCATCAAAACCATCGTCACCATCCGCGCCATCCTCACCGCTCTGCTGCTCGCGCCGCCGGCCGCACTGCACGCCGCGGATTCACCCGCGCGTGGCCGTGGCGCCGCGCGGTAGACACCACCGACCCAGCGATCAGGTCCGCCACTCTCGTGTCCTCGTGCTTGAACAGGTCTCCTGCTGCCTCGCGCGCGCCCCTGCCCAGCGCGGCAGTGAGCGGCAGTTGGGGCCGGTGGCAGAGCGCCGTGACGGTGCGCGCGAGGGTTTTCACCCGGCGCGGGTCCCGCAACTTTGTGCCCCGCAGCTCCACTTCGGCCCAGTGCGGCTCCATGTCCATCGCCTCCTCCGCAGCAGAGACGCAACGGCGGCGAGAAGAATTCCTGGGGTCAGGACTCTTGACTCAAGCTGAGGCCCCCCCGGGGCTGTAGAAGGCGGTGGTCTTTGAGCGCCTCGCGGGCTCGGGCGGTTTCAGTGAAGGTACATCCATTCCCGCCTGGCAGCGGCCGGTCCTCCGGGGGCCACATCGTGACGGCGGGGGAGCTGAGATAGGACGCGCGCTCGGTGCAGGACGCCGCTGTGCGAGGAAACCGGAAACATGAGGCCGGATTCTCACTCTCGAATAGGATGGGGCATCGGCCTCCTTCTCCCCGAGGATTCTCGCGGCCGCGTATGCGCATTGAAACCCCTGTTCCGCTTCCCGGCATCACCCGTTCCCCGATCGCGTTGGGGCTGGTATGGGCGCTCGTGCTCGGTTCGGCGGCCCTGACGTCTGCGGGTAGCCCGTCAGGTCCGGCGGAGACTGGCCGTGGTGTGGAGGCGGCGCGGATGGCGCGCGGCGTGCTGGCGGCGCGGTGCGTGCGCTGCCACGGCCCGGATCGCCAGGACGGCGGGTTGCGGCTGGACTCGCGCCCGGCGCTCCTGCGCGGAGGAGACTCCGGTCCGGGGCTGCTGCCGGGGGATCCGGGCCGAAGCGAACTGCAGCGCCGGGTGGAGGCGGGTGATCCGCGCCGCCGGATGCCGTTCGGGGCGCCGGCGCTTCCCGCGGCGGAGATCGCGGTGCTGCGCGCGTGGATTGCCGGCGGGGCGCCGGAGTGGCCGGCGGCCGGGAGTGACGGACCGGGTCGGGGGCATGCGGAGCGAGAGCCGGGGGGTTGGAGACGCCACTGGGCGTTCCGGCCGGTCCGGCGGCCGTCCGTCCCGCGGGTGCGGGCGCAGAGCCGTGTGCGCACTCCGGTTGATGCGTTCGTGCTGGCCCGCCTGGAAGCACAGGGGCTCTCCCTTGCTGCCGAAGCGCCGGCACACACCCTGACGCGCCGGCTCTATCTCGACCTGCTCGGGTTGCCGCCGCCCGCCGACCCGGCGGACACTGCTGTGCCGTATGAGGCGCTGGTGGATCGCCTCCTCGCCAGCCCGCACTTCGGTGAGCGCTGGGGCCGGCACTGGTTGGACCTCGCGCGCTTCGCGGAGAGCGACGGCTATGAAAACGATCGCCTCCGCCGAGACGCGTGGCGATTCCGGGATTGGGTCGTGGATGCGGTGCAGCGTGACCTCCCCTTCGACCAGTTCACCATCGAGCAGCTTGCGGGCGATCTGCTTCCGGGCGCCACGCCGGCCCAACGGGTCGCCGCCGGGTTTCACCGGCACACGCTCTGGAATTCCGCCGCCTCGGCGGACAAGGAAGAGTTCCGCACCTATGCCGTCAAGGATCGCACCGACACGACGGGTCTCACCTGGATGGGGCTGACGGTCGGGTGCGCGAAGTGCCACACCCACAAGTACGATCCCATCACCCAGCGTGAGTATTACCAGTTGTATGCGTTTTTCAACGCGACCGAGGACGACGAGGTGCGGCTGGCGGACGGCAAGGCGCCCACTCTCCGGGCGGTGGACCGGCCGACGCGGGTGCTGCTGCGGGGGAACTTCTTGCAGCCCGGCGACCCGGCGCCCCCCGGCACCCCCGCGTTCCTGCCGGCCCTGGAACCGCGCGGACCCACCGCAGACCGGCTCGACCTGGCTCGCTGGCTCGTGCGCCCCGACCATCCGCTCACCAGCCGGGTGACGGTGAACCAGTTCTGGATGCACCTGTTCGGCGCCGGCCTCGCGCCGACGCCGGAGAATTTCGGCATCAGCGGCCAGCCCCCGACCCACCCGGAGTTGCTCGACTGGCTCTCCGCGGAGTTCATGAGCCGGAAGTGGAGCCGCAAGGCGCTGCTGCGGCAGATTCTCCTCTCTTCCACCTACCGGCAGGCGTCGGCGCGCCGGCCGGAGCTGGACGCCGTGGATCCGGACAACGTGCTGCTCGGGCGGCAGAATCGAGTGCGTGCCGATGCAGAGGTTGTCCACGATCTGGCGCTCTCGGCAGCCGGAATTCTCGATCCGAAACTCGGAGGTCCGTCCGGGGTGCCGCCGTTCCCGGACGGCCTGCTGGAACAGCGGTTCACCAACGAAGATCTGAAGCTCCCCCAGGGCAAGTGGGCGCGGCGCGCACTGTACATCCACGTGCAGCGCACGCTGCAGCACCCGCTGCTGGCCGCCTTCGACGCGCCGGACGGCAATCAGCCGTGTGCCCGGCGGGACCGGAGCGCCACCCCGATCCAGGCGCTGACCCTGTTGAATGATCCAACCTACGCCGCGTGCGCCCGTGCTCTGGGGGAGCGCATCCGGCAGGCCGCGCCGGAAACCGAGGCGCGGCTCCGGTTCGGATTCCGCCTCTGTTTGGGGCGGGACCCCGACTCCCGGGAGACCGGGGTGCTCGGCGAACTGGTCGCGGCTCAACAACGGGCAGGCGGCGCCGAACCCGCGGTCTGGGCCGGGGTGGCGCGTACACTGCTCAATCTGGACGAATTCATCACCCGGGAGTGATGCTGTGAACCCTCTGGACATCCACCGCCTGCGCTCCCGCCGCCGGTTTCTCACGGACGCACGGAGCGGCCTGGGGCTGGCGGCGCTGACAAGTCTGCTCCAACAGGATGGACTGCTCGCCGCGGAGCCCACCGCCGATCCGCTGCGGCCCCGTGCGCCGCACCGCGCGCCGACTGCGACCAGCGGCATCTTCATCTTCCTGATCGGCGGCATCAGCCAGATCGAGCTGTTTGACCCGAAACCGGAGGTGAACCGGCTTCACGGGCAGCCGATCCCTGCCTCGTTTCGCGAAGGGATCCGCCTGGGACAGACCACCTTCGACGCGCCGATCATGGGCAACCCGTTCGCCTTTCGGCGCTACGGGCGCTCCGGAATGGAGCTTTCGACGCTCCTGCCTGAAATCGGCTCCTGTGCGGACGACCTCTGCCTGATCCGCTCGATCCACCACGAGGCGTTCGACCACGCGCCCGGCGAGTTGGTGCTCTCTACCGGCAAAGACCAGCCGGGCCGCCCCAGCCTCGGGTCGTGGCTGACCTACGGGCTCGGATCGCCGTGCGACAATCTCCCCGGCTATGTGGTGCTGCTGAACGGCCGATCGCCCAAGGCCCGCCGGCTGCTCTGGGGAAGCGGGATTCTGCCCGCGTCCTACGAAGGAGTGCTGTTCCGCACTCAGGGCTCGCCGATCCTGAACCTGAACACCCCGGCGGATGTCCCGGCGGCGCTGCATCGCCCCCAGTTGGATGCCGTTCGCCGTCTCAACGAACTGCACCGGGACACCACCGGCGGTGATCCGCGCCTGGACGCGCAGATCGCCGCGTACGAGCTGGCGTTTCGCATGCAGACCGCCGCCCCGGAGTTGATGGACGTCTCGCACGAGCCCGAGACCACTCGCGCCGCCTATGGAGAGAGCGACTTCGGGCGGAGCCTCCTGCTGGCCCGCCGTCTGATCGAACGAGGGGTTCGCTTCGTGACGGTCACGCACCACGAGTGGGATCATCACGAGAAGATCCAGGCGGGCCTGCCGAAGGCGTGCGCCGAGGTAGATCGCCCGATCGCGGCGCTACTGCGCGACCTGAAACAGCGCGGGATGCTCGACCGCACCGTGGTGGTGGGCGGCACCGAGTTCGGGCGTACTGCGATCACCCAGGGCAAGGACCTCGCCACCGCCGGCCGAGACCACCACCCGCACGCATTCAGCATGTGGCTGGCAGGCGGCGGCGTTCGTGGCGGGCAGGTGATCGGTGCGACCGACGATCTCGCCTGGCGCGTGACGCAGGATCCCGTCCACATGCACGACTTCCACGCCACCCTGCTGCACCTCTTCGGCCTCGAGCACAAGCGTCTCACCGTGCGTCACCAGGGCCTGGACATGCGTCTGACCGACGTTTCCGGCAACCTGGTCGAGCGGGTTTACCGGTAAGGGAACTGCGCGGAATCAACGATCCCGAGACGACCGGCCGGATGCCGGACGTTGCGGGTGCAGTCGTCCGTGGCGCTGCCACATACGGGCCAGCTATTTCGGCGAGCTTCCCGCAGGGCCCTCCGAGTTGAGGTGACCCGCACCGTGTACCCGAGCCGCGCACGTCAGTAGGTGGTCTCCCGAGTGGACCCACACGCCGCCACGCGGAGCCTGGCAACTCCGATTGCCGGTCCCAACCTGCCCCCCGAGCCCGCCCTCCCAGCGCGCCGGTAGGGCTGCAACCGGCGCCAGCGGGCGAGGGGTTTCAGCTCATGGTGGATCGACCAACCCTGGGCACGTGGGCGGTGGGTCGTGGGTCGTGGAACGCTCCCGCGCCGGCAGCGAGGCGGACTCCATGTCCGTGTTTGGGTCAAGCCCGGCGAGGCGAACCGCGCGTGCATCCGCGACCGGTCGCGCCCCTCCGGGGCCCTGCGCACCTCGGCCTGGGGGAGGCCCAGGCAGGCAGCGACGGATTGCCGGCTGCCGCCGGGTTTGTTCGGCGCGCACTCCCGGACGCCGGCGTCCACCGAGACGGTGGGTCACCCACCCCCACCGGGGGATGGGGTCCGATCGGCCGCGCGAGCCCGCTTCCAGGTCCGATAAGACCGGCCGCCGGGAAGCAAGCGGGCCTCGGGGAACGAATGACGCCGGCACACCAGCCGGCGTTGGACCACTCCCGGATCCCGTTGGGACACTCTCCGGGGCCGGGAACCATTCGGCGCCGGACGGGAGTTCGTTGTTGCCGCCGCAGCGTCATGTTCCGGTCTCGCGGTCGTTTCAATCGAGGTGTGGCGCGCGCAGGGGGACCGGGTCCGACCGGCAATCGGAG